>CAYVNX010000011.1:0-52746 GCA_964453165.1 uncultured Candidatus Kuenenia sp.
ATCAGCAGAAGCTGGCACTCCGCGAGCGTTCGCCGACCCCTCGCCTCGGGTCAACTCTGGGTCGTCGGCTCGGGGCGGCAAAAGTCGCGTCGCGGGCGAGGATACGCCCCGATTGCTCCGCGAGCGTTCGCCGACCCCTCGCCTCGGGTCAACCGTGGCCGCAGGCTTGGAGCGTTACACCCGCGGGAGTTCGAAGCCCTTGCGGTAGTCGCGGCTGAAGAGCCGGTTGGCTTCCGGATCGTTCGACCGTTCGGTCGACGGATCGATCGAGAGGAGCCGGCCGAGCGACAGCGGCGTGACGTCGTATGCGATGTCGTTCTCAGCCAGGTGGGCGGTGAAACTCGCGAGCGTGTCCCGCACGTGCCGCTCGTCGGCGGCGAGCGGGAGGGGCGTGCCGGGCTCGACCGGCGTGCCGAGCGCCCAGGAGACGTTGCCGAGATGGGCCAGGCTGCTCGAGAGGTGCCCATCCTCGATGTCGAGGTGCAGGTCTTCGTGACGGCGGCTCTTGATCGCCTTGACGAAGTTGGCGAAGTGGTGCTGGTAGCTGCCCCCCGACCAGGCGCCGAGCTGCTTGCCGTCGTAGTCGAAGGCTACGCCCGAGGTGTAGCTGGGAGCGACGACATAGCCCTCCGTGCCCCACCAGATATTGCCGACGCGGAGCGGGCCGGCCGCCAGGTCGAACGTGACCGGGGTCTTGATCTCGAGCCCGCGGACGTCCGAGATCAGCAGGCAGTCGTCCCACTCGAACACCGTCAACTGGCTGTTGGCCACATCGCCGTTGTCCACGTAGCCGAGCCGGCCTCCCAGGCTCACGACCCGCTTCGGGAGCGATTGTTGTCCCAGGCCCCAGCGGGCCTTGTCGAGTTCGTGCGGATTCTGGTTGCCGAGATCACCGTTGCCGGTGAGGTGATTCCAGTGCCAGTCGTAGTGGAGCCGTTCGCGGATCGGCCGGTCGGCCGGGGCGGGTCCCGCCCAGAGATCGAAGTCGATCCCCTCGGGGAGCGGCACCGGCGTGTCGACCCGTCCGATGCTCTTTCGCCGCTTGTAGCAGACAGCGTGGGCGACCTTCACCGGTCCGACGCCTCCGCCGCGTACGAACTCGATCGTCTGCCGCATCCCCGGCATGCTCCGCGACTGCACTCCCATTTGGCACATCCGGCCGAGCTTCCGGGCCCATTGGGTGATCACCCGGCCCTCTTCGACGTTGTGGCTGCAGGGCTTTTCGACGTAGACATCCTTGCCGGATTGCATTGCCCAGACGGACATCAGGGCATGCCAGTGGTTGGGAGTGGCGATCGAGACGGCATCGATATCCTGGCGGTCGAGGAGCCGCCGGATGTCCTGCTCGTACGCGGGCAACGGATAGTCTTTTTCCTGGAACCGCTTTTCCTGCTTGGCGAAGGCATTCGGATCGCAGTCGCAGATCGCCACGATCTCGCAGTCGCGGTTGGCCATCCACTCGTTGAGGTGGCCCCCTCCTTGGCCGTTGACACCGATCACCGCCACCCGAATCCGCTCGTTTGGACCGGGCGTGCGGGTCGAGGCATCCTCGACTGCCCGTGCAGCAGGAACCGTGGCCAGGGCCGTGGCGGCCATGCCGAAAGCGTGTTCGAGAAAGTCACGACGAGAGTGGTGCACGGTGAGGAATCCTTGAGGGGAGGAGATCAGCTCGCGACGCGGCAATCCCGCCTACCACACGCCGGACGCCTTCACCGAAAGTCTACTCGGCCGGCCAGGCCTTGCAGACGGCCGACGAGGTCGGGCTCCGCAGGCTGCGTTGGCCCCGAAGAAAGCAACCGCAGACGTGATCCGCGTGGATCCGGGCGTCAGGCCTGGGAGACTGGCGACTTTCCGGTCCGGCGGCGGGGCTGTGGAGCGGCGTTGGCATGAGCGCGATGATCACCGGTCGGCTCGTGCGTCACGCTCATGAGCCGCGCCTTGCCCCGGGACGCCACGGAGATCAGATGGGGAATCGCGGCATCCAGGTAGAGGCTGTCGCCAGGGCCGAGGCGGATGGTCTCGTCCCCATAGGTCACCTTCACCTCGCCTTCCAGCACGTGGAGAAACCGCTCCCCGTCGTGGCTTTCGGGGAGGCGGCGGCTCCCGGTGCTCGCGAGTTCCAGGATCTCGGGCTGCATGGCCCGGCCCCGCCAGGACTCGGCCAGAGGCTGGATGCTCGCCCCGGTGTTGCCGTTGCGGCCCGTCAAAATGCGGCCAGCGCCGGCACGGTCCACGACGAACCGGGGAGGCGTCACCAGGCCAGCCACGAGTTCCTCGACGCCGCAGTCGAGCGCCTCGGCGAGCCGTACCAGGCCCTCGAGGGACGGGGCCAAGAGCCCGTTTTCGATTTTCGACAACCAGCTCACCGTGAACTCGGTCTGCGAGACCACGTCGTCGAGCGTGAGCCGGCGGGCCGTGCGAGCGGCCCGAATCCGGCGACCCAGGGAACTGAGGTTGAGCAGTGCCATAGCCGGCCGAGACTAATCGGCCGGCGACCCTTCTGCAAGGGGGGCTTGTAGCCCCTTGCGGATCGCTCGCGCGGGGGCTCTGCGGTCAGGCGCCGGGGCGGCGGAAGTGCCGATAGGCCTGGAGCACGTCGTACAGATCGCTCGACACGGTGACGTCCTCGTCGGCGAAGTCCCGGAGCCACGTGCGATCACTCGCCACGGCGTCGGCCAGGAGCGGCAGCACTTCGCCCAGCGAAACCCGCACGCCGGATCGAGGTTCCGGCAGCGTGGCGCAGGCCACCGTCTCGATCTCGGGCTCCGTGTAGACCCGCAGTTGTCGCATCGCCATGGCACGTTCTCCCTTGCCTTGGGGATCTGCGGGAGCCGACGGGCGGGAACCCGTTCCAGGTTCGGCCGTCATCCTGACTGGCGCCGACTCCCTCGGAAGGTGTCATCGGCAGAAGCGGGGGCCTGGGTTTGGCGGAATCTCCCGACTGACCAGAATGGAAGATTTCGGGACGGCCGATCAGGGAGATTTGGCGGTTTGGGGGGACGCGGCATGTCTCAGCCAGGCTGGTTACCGCCGGCGGTGGGCAGCTCGATCCGGCCGGCTCGATAGGCTTCGCCGATGCTCTTCGGCACGAGGGCTTCGGCCTGGAGCAGTCGGGCGCGGTTCTCGGCGGTGGCCGCCTTCATTTCCTGCTCCCTGGCGATGGCCACACTTCGCCGTTCCTCCGCCTTGGCGCGGGCTACGCGGGTGTCGGCTTCGGCCTGGTCGGCCTGCAGCCGGGCCCCGATGTTCTCGCCCACCTCGATGTCGGCGATGTCGATCGAGACGATCTGAAAGGCCGTTTGGGCGTCGAGCCCGCGCTGGAGCACGGCCTTGGAGATCGTGTCCGGGTGCTCCATCACTTCGAAGTGGCTCTCGGCCGAACCGATCGAGGTGATGATGCCTTCGCCCACCCGCGCGATGATCGTTTCCTCGGTGGCGCCCCCAATTAACTGCTGAAGGTTCGTGCGGACCGTGACGCGGGCTCGGATCTTGAGTTCGACGCCGTTTCGAGCCACGGCTGAAAGGGTCGATTTCCCGCTGGCGCTGTCAGGACAGTCGATCACCTTCGGGTTGACGCTCGTCTGGACGGCGTCGAGCACGTCGCGGCCTGCCAGATCGATGGCGCAGGCCTTGTCGTAGTCGAGGTCGAGGTCGGCCCGCTGGGCGGCGATCAAGGCCCGAATCACCCGAGGCACGTCACCGCCCGCGAGGTAGTGGGCTTCGAGTCGGCGGGAGGTGATGTCGCCGAGTCCGGCCTGGGCCGCCATGATCTTGGCCTGAACGATCGTGCGCGCGTTGACCTTGCGGAGACTCATGCCGAGCAACTCCATGATGCCGACCGGTGCCTTCGACCAGTAGGCCTGGAACCAGAGCTGTCCGTAGTTCACCACGAGCAGGAGCATCGTCAGGGCAAGAATGCCCAGGAGAATCGAGGCGGCGAACACCAGCGTCATGTCGTCCACGGGCAGTCTCCAAAATGGCGGCGAGAGGCTTCTAGAAAGAGTAGTTCCCGATTTCGCGCGGGTGAAATCAGTGATTTTCGCTGGTTTTCGCCGACGCCATGGCCTGGGCGGCCGGAGCGACTGCCGCAGCCGTGCCGGGGCAGTCCCGCCCGGGCCGCGGTACGCTGGAAGCCAGCGGCAGTCGGCCGCCATCGCATCCCCCGTCGGTCGAGTCCGAGCCGATGCACCCTCCGTCGTCGCGCCCAAGCCGCTCACTGTTTCGGCTGCTCGTGCTGCCCGTGGTGGGGCTGGTGCTGGCCGCCGTGGTGGCGAACGTGGCTTTCGCCGCCTGGCTGGCTGCCCGTCGGTCGCTGGCCGCGGCCCGGAGTTCCCAGGAGCAGGTGGCCGCGGCGCTCGAACGCTCGCGGGTGTCCCTCTCGCAGCCCGTGCTCGACACGCTGCGGCAGCTGACCGGCAGCGAGTTTCTCGTCTGGAGCGAGGCCGGCGGTGCGGCCGGGCTGACGACGCTCTCGGCGGCCGAACTCACCGGGCACGATCCCGCCGCGCTGGTCGCCGCAGCGGGCCATGAAGTGCGGATTGCGGGAATCCTCTACCACGTCGGCCGGGCCCGCTCGCTGGGTGTGCGGCCTGAAACGGTGCTCGTGCTCACGCCGGTCCAGAGCATGCTGCGGACCACGCTCGAGGCGGTATGGCCCGTCCTGGCCGTGGCTGGTGCCACGCTGGCCGTGCTCGTGCCGCTCGGGTTCATTGCCACCACGCGACTCGCCCGCAGGCTCATCGCGGTGGAGCGGCACGTGGCCCGGATCGCCGCAGGCCACTTCGGCGAACGTTTGACCGACTCGCTGCCTCGGGGCCACGACGACATCGGCCGGCTCGTGGCCGGCGTCAACCATCTGAGCCACACCCTGTCCTCGCTCCGGGCGACGCTCGTGGCTGGCGAGCGGCAGCGGCTCCTGGGCCAGCTGGCCGCCGGCTTCGCCCACGAATTGAGAAACGCCGTCACGGGAGCTCGGCTGGCGATCGACCTTCACCAGCGGCGGTGCCGGGGTCCCGCCGACGACGGCAGCCTTGGTGTGGCGGTGAAGCAACTCGATATCCTGGCCGAGGAGGTGCAGGGGCTCTTGGCGCTCGGGCGGCCGGGCGAGGCGACGACGATGGAGATCGACCTGCCGGCGCTGGTGGCCGAGGTAGCCGAACTCACCGGGCCCAGGGCCGACCATGCCGGCACGCGGATCCTGGCCGAGCCGGTTCCCGGGGACGTGCCGCTCGTCGGCCGACGCGAGTCCCTCCGCGCCGCGGTCGTGAACCTGATGCTCAATGCGATCGATGCCGCGGGCCGCGGCGGCGCCGTGCGGCTTGTGGTCGACCGTGCCGGTGAGGAGATTGCCTTCACGGTCGAGGATGATGGTCCCGGCCTGCCGGCCGAGCTGGCCCCGACGATCACCGAGCCGTTCGTGACCGCCAAGCCGGAAGGAATCGGGCTGGGACTGGCCGTCGCGAAGGCCGTAGCCGAGGAGCACGGCGGCCACCTCTCCTGGTCGCGGGAAAACGGCCGCACGAGGTTCACGATCGTGGTCCCAGCCGTACCGCCCGCTCCCGCCGGTTTTGCCCCAGCCGGGGAGACTGCCGTATGAGCCGCATCCTGGTGATCGACGACGAGCCGGCGATCGGCTGGAGCTTGAAGGAGTTTCTGGCCGACGAGGGACACGAGGTGAACGTGGCGGCCGATCTGCCCGCGGCTGTGGAGGCGGCCCGGCGACACCGCCCCGATGCGATCCTTCTCGACGTGCGGCTTGGCTCGGCCGACGGGCTGGCGGCTGTCCCCGCCCTGCGGGCGGCGTCTGGGCCGGCACCGATCGTGGTGATGACAGCCTTCGGCGATCTCGCCACGGCGGTGCGGGCGATCCAGGCTGGCGCGGTCGACTTTCTGGTGAAGCCGTTCGACCTGGAGTGGGTCGCGAAGGTGGTCCGGAGGGTGGTCGCACCCCAGCCGGCCGGAGTTGCCGGCGAAGCGGTGGCGGCGGCGATGAAGGAGTGGGCGACGGCAGCCCGCCGGGAGTGGTCCGATTTGCCAGAGCCCGATCTTCATCACCGGGCCGTTCAGCTCATCGAGTCAACCTTGCTCCGCGAGGCTCTGGCTCATACCGGCGGCAATCGCACCGCGGCGGCCAAGCTACTCGGACTCGACCGGGCCACGCTCCGAACCAAGCTTCGCAGCCTCGGGATCGACGACGAGCGTGATTCCTAAATCTCGAATCGCTGGGCAAGGCGAGCCGGTGCATCATGCTCGACCGAAGGCGAGGGGGTCGGCGAACGCTCGCGGAGCCATCGGGGCGTATCTTCGCCCGCGACGCGACTTTTGCCGCCCCCGAGCCGGTGTGCCTGAGTTGACCGAGGCTGGTGGTCGGCGTGGTGAAAAGTTCGCCGGAGGGTGGCGGAAGATTCGCCGCGCGAAACGGGCCCGGCCTCCGGTAGCCTCCTGGCGATCAGGAGGACCAAGCCCATGGTGCCGCCCGGCATCGTCGCATCGTCAACCGAACGGCCCGACGTTTCCCACCCGCGAAGAGCGTTCACGCTCGTCGAACTGCTCGTCGTGATCGCGATCATCGCCACGCTGGTCGGGCTGCTCCTCCCGGCCGTGCAGAGTGCGCGGGAAGCGGCGCGGCGGATGAGCTGCTCCTCCAACCTGAAGCAGGTGGCATTGGCCGTGCTCGCCTACGAGAATTCCAAGGGGCGGCTGCCGCCGAGCATGATCCATGCTCCGGGAACCGCCTTCGCCAACAACAATGGCTCCTGGGGCGTGCACGGGCGGATCCTGCCCTTCATCGAAGAGTCCGGCGCGGCGGTGAGGATCAACCTCGAAGAGGCGTTCGACCAAGGGAGCAATGCCGCCAGCGGTGTGCCGACCGCCAGGATCCCGGTGTTTCTCTGTTCCAGCGAGGCGAACAGCCAGGTGCGGACCAAGAACGGCATCCCGTTCACCGCTCCCCACACCTACGGCTTCAATGCCGGCACCTGGTTCGTCTACGATCCCGCCACCGGCGCCGGCGGCGACGGTGTCTTCTATCCCAACTCCCATCTCCGGCTGGGAAAGGTCAGGGATGGCCTGAGCAAGACCCTCTGCGCGGCGGAGGTGAAGGCGTTCACCCCGTACCTCCGGAACACGGCCGATCCCGCTGGCACGCATCCGGCCGCCACGCCGCCCGCGACGCCCTCGGCCGTTGCGGCCCTGGCGGCGGGCGGCGACGCCAAACTCGGCCCCGACACAAACTCCTGCACCGGCCATACCGAGTGGCCCGACGGCCGCGTGCACCACACCGGCTTTACCGCCACCTTTCCGCCCAACACGCGGGTGCTGTTCGCGAAGGACGGCCGGGAGTACGACATCGACTACAACTCCCGCCAGGAAGGCAATAGCGGCACGATCAAAACCTTTGCGGCGATCACCGCGCGGAGCTACCACCCGGGGGTGGTCAACGTCGCCCTCCTCGACGGATCAGTGCACACCGTCAGCGAGTCGATCGACCCGAGGGTTTGGCGATCCCTCAGCACGCGGGCCGGGGGAGAATTGGGCCGGTTCGAGTGACCCGCCAGGCCTCGCCGCCTGGGCGGCCATTGCCCCGGATCCGTTGTCGCGCACCCGCTGCGGCCATCTGGTAGCCTCCTCCGGATGCCGACAGGTCTCGGGGCAACCGAGTCGATTCGGCAGGAGCAAACCCTTCCTTTCGGAGCCTTGTGATGGACATTCTCGGTGAGATTCTCAAGCAGGTGATCGCGGGCGCCAGCCAGCCGGCGCCGCAACAACGTCCCGCCCCCCAGCAGCGGCCGGCCCAGCCGCCGTCAGGCATGCCTTCGGCCGACGACCTGACCGACATCCTCGGCCAGATCTTCGGTGGCGGCCAGGCCCAGCGGCTGCCCGACGTCGTCAAGCAGTTCGAGGAGCGTGGGATGCGGGAACAGGTCGATTCCTGGGTCCGCACCGGCCCCAATAAGCCTGTTGAGCGGCGGCAGATCGAGGATGTCCTCGGTCAGCGGGAACTCGAGGAACTGGCCCGTAAGCGGGGAGTCGATCGGGATCAGCTCGCCGAAGTCTTGGCCCGCTACATTCCGCAGATCATCGACGAGCTCACCCCTGGCGGCCAACTGCCCCGCCGGTGATCGGTCGCGGATGACACGACGAATCCGGAGCTGCCGGCATCCTCTCGCTTGACGTTCGCGTCGGCCCTCCCGGCCTTCGCGCACTGCGTGTCCGCTGCGCTTCGCCATCCTGGCTGCGCTCGCTCCCACAGCACGCTCGAGGACACCGGCAGCCCCTTCCGGGTCTCAGGAGGCAGAAGGCCAGAGACGGTAATGCTGCCAGACATCGAAGGCCCGGGGATCGGCGAACGCGCGCGGAGCAATCGGGGCGTACCGTCGCCCGCGACGCGACTTGTGCCGTCCCCGGGCCGGTGTAGGCCCGCTGGTACTTCGGCCGGCCGCGGAGGTCGGCGCGGCACGTTCGTTAGAGTCGGCACGGCTCGACTTTCCCGCGGGGTTTGTGCAGCCGCCGCGGGCTGCCGCCGATATCTCACCTCGGGCCGGATGACTTCGGCTCCGCGACCCTGCCGCCGGCCGTTCGTGCCACGGGCGGAGTCGCGTCTGCCTTTCCGCAGTCACCCCCAAGCCCCGAGACCGCTCCATGCCCACGCCGTCCCGTCGCAAGAGGCCATCGGCCGTTCAGAACCCGCTCGAGACCTACCTTCGCGACATCAACGAGACTGCGCTCCTCTCGGCGGATGACGAGAAGCGGCTGGCCACGGCGATCCGCCGGGGCGACGCCCTGGCCCGTGACCACATGGTGCGAGCGAATCTCCGGCTGGTGGTCAACATCGCCCGCGGATACGCCAACCGCGGCCTGCCGCTGCCCGACCTGATCGAGGAAGGGAATCTCGGCCTGCTCAGGGCGGTTGAGGGCTTCGATCCCACGATGGGCACCCGGTTCAGTACCTATGCGAGCTACTGGATCAAGCAGTCGATCAAACGGGCCCTGATCAATTCCGGCAAGACGATCCGGATTCCGGCTTACATGGTCGAGTTGCTCTCCAAGTGGCGCCGGGCCACGCTCCGGCTCACCGACGCGCTGGGCCGCGTGCCCACCCCGGAGGAGGTGGCACGGATGCTCGGCCTGGCCCGCAAGAAGCTCTCGATCATCAAGAAGGCGATCCACGTGCATCAGGCGGGCCCGCATTCCGAGCCGACCGAGGGGGGCTGGTCCCTCGGGGAACTCGTGATGGACGAGAACACCCGCTGCCCGGCGGACGTGATGCTCGACGAGGACACGCTCCGTCATGTGCTCCGCCGAATTGACGAGCTCGACGAGCGGGCCGGCACGATCATCAAGCTCCGGTTTGGGCTCGGCGGCGGTGAGCCGATGACGCTCAAGGAGATCGGCGCGGGGCTCGGCCTGACCCGCGAGCGGGTGAGGCAGATCGAAAGCGAGACGCTTGCCAGCCTCGCGCTCGAGCTCGATGCGGTGCCGCGGGTGAGCCTCCGGCTGCGGCGGGGCGCCTGATCGACCGAGTGTGTCCGTTGCCCCACAAGAGACTCTCCCTATGGACCTCACCCGGCTGATCAGACCGATCCCCGACTTTCCCAAACCGGGCATCCTGTTTCGCGACATCACGCCTCTGCTGGCTGATCCAGCCGGCCTGCTGGAGGCCGTTCGGCTCCTGGCCGAGCCGTGGCGGGGGGAGCGGATCGACGGGATCGCCGCCGTGGAGGCTCGCGGGTTTCTGTTCGCGGTGCCTCTGGCGCTGGAACTGGGGGTGGGCGTGATCCCGGTTCGCAAGCCGGGCAAACTGCCGGCCGAGACGATCGCGCACGACTACGACCTCGAGTACGGTCGCGACCGGCTCGAGATGCACGCCGGCGTTTTGGCCGGCGGCGCGAGGGTGCTCGTGGTGGACGACGTGCTCGCCACCGGCGGTACGGCCGTGGCCTGCATGCGACTCGTGGAAGCGGCCGGCGGAGTGGTGGCGGGGGCGGCCTTTCTCGTCGAGATCGAGCCGCTCGGGGGCCGCGAGCGGCTTGCCCCGCATCGGGTGGAGAGCGTGCTCGTATACTCGTGAGCATGACCTCACGAAGCCGCGTCGTCGTCGCGATGTCGGGGGGCGTCGATTCAAGCGTCGCCGCGTCCCTCCTCGTGGAGGCCGGGCATGAGTGCGTCGGCGTGTTCATGCGGCACGCGCGGCCGGCGGTCGAGCCGCAGGGGCAGCTGGCGATCGTGGAGCCGCGGGCGGGGCATCAAGGCTGCTGCAGTGCCTCCGACGCGCTCGATGCCCGGCGGGTGGCCGACCGGCTGGGGATTCCCCTCTATCCGCTCGATCTCACAGACGACTTCGAGCGGATCATCGACGACTTCGCGGCCGAGTATGGCCGCGGCCGCACCCCGAATCCGTGCGTGCGGTGCAACTCCTGGCTCAAGTTCGGCCGGCTGTTCGACTACGCCGACGCGATCGGGGCCAGCCACGTGGCGACGGGCCACTATGCTCGCCTCGACACGACGGCAACAGAGAGTCCGGTGCTGCGGCGGGGTCTCGATCCCGCCCGCGACCAGTCCTACGTGCTGTTCGCGATTTCCCCCGACCGTCTGCGGCGGATGCTCTTGCCCGTCGGCGGGTTGCCCAAGGCGGAGGTTCGAGCGCGGGCCCGCGACCTCGGCTTGGCCGTGGCCGACAAGCCCGACAGCCAGGAGATCTGCTTCGTCGCTCCGGGAGAGCATGCCAGCCTGGTGGCGGCGAGACTCGGCGGGTCTCGGGCTGGCGAGATCGTTGATCTCTCGGGCAACGTGCTCGGCCAGCATCCTGGCATCGAGCACTACACCGTGGGCCAGCGGCAGGGCTTGGGCATCGCCACGGGCCAGCGGCTTCATGTCATTCAGATCGAAGCGGCCACCCGGCGGGTGGTCGTCGGCCCCCGGACGGCGGTGCCCGAGCAGACGCTGGAGGCGGCCGACGCCACCTGGCTCGTGCCGGTGCCCGTGGCACCGTTTGCCTGCGAGGTGCAGTGTCGGGCCCAGCGGGCAGCGGCCCCGGCGATCGTCACGCCCTTGGCAGCGGACCGCTTCGAGGCCCGGTTCACGGGCGGGGAGGAAGTCTCGCCCGGTCCGATTTCGCCGGGCCAGCCGGCCGTGATCTATGCCGGCGATCGCCTGCTCGGCGGTGGCTGGATCGAACGGTGAGGCTCACCCGTCTGGTCGTGCCGATCAGGCCGCTTCCCGACCGGAACCCGCCGAATCCGAGCCGCGTCCGCAGGAGCGCGGTAGAGTCGAATGAGCGGCTTCCAGCCAACGACGGCCAGCATCACCGGCGGTTCCGCGGGAGAGACTCCATGTCTTCTGTGCGCATGCGAATGGCCATCACGGCCCTGCTGGTCGGATTCTTCAGCCCGCTGAGCCACGGTGAATCCGGCTTCGGTCAGGGCAATTGGGGCGGGAGCAGTGTCTCGGTGGGACGGTCCACCTTCTACGCCAACGGCCTGGTCTCGAATCAGGTCGGTCGGACGTCGTTTTTCAACAACGGTCTCGTCGGCCGGCAGTACGGCAACCTCACGCTCTACAACAACGGTCTCGTCGCCGGCCGGGCGGGAACCTCGACCTACTATTCCAACCTCGCCGTCGGGATTCCGGCGCGGAGCGGCGGGGCGACCAGCGTGATGGTCTACGGCGGCGGGTTTCCCTATCCCCAGGGACCAGGCCCGTATCCCTTCGGGGTGCCCCAGCCACCCACTGGCGGGTCCACGCCCTGGTCCACGAAACCCTGGTCGCAGACGCCCTGGGGGCGTCGCTAAACCGCGAGCAATCAGCGAGCCAGGCTGCGGCGGGCCGTGCGTCCGCAGACGGGCGTTCATCACGACTCCAGGGTATGCTCGCGACGTGGGGAAGTCGCAGGAGTCTGTGACTCTGGAGAAGACGGCTACCCAGCGCGGATCGAGGGACGCATGGAAGAAGGCAGCTCATCCCCCGAATCGGTCGCCGGCGACCTGCCGGTGTCCGCTGCTGCGTCAGTCGGGCCGCTCTCGTTCGTCGGCCTGACCGATTTCATGGGTCGCGGGGCCGGGAGCGACGCGGCGAGCGACGAGCTGATTCCCGGCACGCTCGTGGGGGACGCCCGGATCGTGACGTTGCTCGGGACTGGGGGAATGGGTCGGGTCTACGAGGCCGTTCAGGAGTCGACCCAGCGGACGGTCGCGGTCAAGGTGATCCGGCCGGGAGTCGTGTCGGCCGTGGCTGCGCGGCGGCTGGCCCACGAAGCCCAGATCCTCGGTCGCCTCTCCCATCCCGGCATCGCCCGGATCTATTCCGCCGGCGTGGCCCGGATCGGTGGGAGTGACCTCCCCTTCTTCGTGATGGAGTATGTGGAAGAGCCCCGGTCGATCACTGCCTTCGCCGCGGCGGGAAACCTATCCCGCCGGGAGCGGGTGGAACTCTTCCGCCAGGTCTGCCTGGCGGTGGCCCACGGGCATGAGCGGGGCGTGGTGCACCGCGACTTGAAGCCCGGCAACATCCTCGTCGATCGGGCCGGCCAGCCCAAGATCATCGACTTCGGCGTGGCGCGGTGCACGGCGGAGGAAGGCCAACTGACGACGATGCACACGGGCACGGGCGAACTCCTGGGCACGGCCCAGTACATGGCCCCCGAGCAGCTGTTTGGAACGGCGGACGACATCGACGCCCGGGCCGACGTGTATGCCCTGGGACTCGTGCTCTACGAACTCCTCACCGGGGATCTTCCCTACGAGGTCCGCGGCCGCCCGATCTACGAGGTGGCCCGGGTAGTGCGGGAGATCGAGCCGCGGTCGCTCTCCACGCTGGATCGTGACCTGCGGGGCGACCTGACTGCGATCGTCGCCACCTGCCTCGATAAGGAACGAGGCCGCCGCTATCCCTCGGCTGCGGCGGTGGCCGCCGACCTCGGCCGGCACCTGCGCGGCGAGGCGATCGTGGCCCGGCCGCCGGGATTCCTCGAATCGTCGGCCCGCCTCGCGAGCCGGCACAAGGCCGCCGCCCTGGGGCTGGTGGCCGTGCTGACCACGCTCGTTGTGGCGGCGGTAGGTATGTCGCTGCTCGCGGTGCGGGCCGAGCGGCAGCGGACGCTGGCGACGGCCTCGGCCGAACTCGCCCAGCGGCAGCTCTACCGGGCCAACGTGCGTTCGTTGCAATCGTTCATCGATTCGGGCAATCCCCGGGCCGCCTGGGCGATTCTCCGCGAGACGAGGGCTCTTACGGGCGACTCGCTGCCGCTCGAACTCCGCTGCCTGGCGGCTGATCTCGACGAGGCGCTCGTGGTGCTCGAGCCGACGGGTGACCCGGTGGTGGAGGTGGCGTTTTCGTCGGACGGCAGCCGGCTCGAGACGACGTCAGCCGAACCGCTTTCCTGGCGACCGTCCACCGAAGCTGCCGAACTGCTCTCCTGGCGGGCCGGGTTCTTCCGTCGGATTCCGAACCGGAGGCAGGTCGCCTATGCCGTGACGGCAGGTGATCGGTTTCGGCGGCTCGGTCTGGCGACCGGCGATCCGCTCGACGCAATCGGTTCGTCCGGGCGGGTGCTCGACCGAGCGGCGGACGGAAGTCGGCTGGAACTCGACGCCGATGGCTACGTGATCCTGCGGCGAGCCGAGAAAACCGCCCCGGTGATGCGTCTGGGCGAGCCCCGTGGCAGGGTTGCTGCGGCGGCCTTTTCACCCGAGGCCGCGCGGGTGGCGGTGCGCGGCGTGGATGGCTCGCTCGATCTCTGGGACGCCGATCATGGCCGACTGGTCGGAAGCCTGGCTTTCCCGGAGCCAGTCAGAGATTTCAAATTCAGTCCGGATGGTTCACGATTGGCTGCTCTCAGAATGGACTCGAAAGCGCAGGCCTGGGTCCGACTCTTCGAGACGGGCGAGGGGCGGCGGCTTTCGGAGCTCTCCGTACCATGGGAGCGGAGCCTCGACGGACTCATCGTGGTATTCAGTCCTGACGGCAGTCGGCTGGCAACGGCGTCTCGGACCAACGCGATCGGCATCTGGTCGATCGACACCGGAGAACTTCTGCAGAGCCTCGCCGGACACACAACGCTGGTCACCTCGCTGGCCTGGTCGGCCGACGGTAGCCGGCTCGCCAGCGGGGATCAGAGCGGCCGGATCTGCATCTGGAATCTTGCCACCGGCAGCCTCGAGCGGCCATGCATCGGCCATACCGGCGACGTCCTCTCGCTCGCTTTTTCGCCGGAAGGGAACCGCCTCGCCAGTGGTGGCGTCGATCATTCAGTCCGGATCTGGGCGACCAAAGCGGAACGTCCTCTCGCCTCAGCTTCGCTCGCAGGCGCTCCGCTCGTCGTGACGTTCCATCCAACGGGTGAGGAGTTCGCCGTCGCGACCGCGGAGGGAACCGTCGAAGTCTGGAGCAGCACCCGGGTTGAGCGGAGGCTCTGCCTGCCGGTGCGTGGTGGCGTGAACGACCTCGCCTACGCCCCGGCTGGCGAGTTGTTGGCCGCTGCGACCGACCTTTCGGATGAGGTAGGAGAGGTCGTGGTCTGGGATGCGGCGACCGGAGCGGAGCGGGCTCGGCTGCCCGGGTTCGGGCTTGGTGCCGTGGCCGCTCGGTTCAACGACGACGGTTCGCTGCTCGTGACGACCTCTGGCGATGGTGCCGTGGCGGTCTGGTCGCTCACTGGGCCGATTCGGCTTTGGGAGTCGCGGGCCAAACAATTTCGCTCGCCGGCCAAGCCGCAGGCCCTGTTCGGCCTGGGCGGCGAGGTGGTCGCCTACAAGCAACCCTATCTGTTCGACGCCCTCACCGGGAAGCAAGGGCACGACCTGGTTCGGGGTCAAATCTGGAGCCAGACCGTGAGCGACGATGGGCGGCTCTTGGCCCGCGGCACGGCCACCGGAAGAACGTATCTCTTCGAATGTACCGGCGGACGCCCCGACGGATTCCTGGAAGGGTCCGCCGCTCCTGGGTACACGCGATATCTCCTCGGTCATACAGAGCCGGTTGTGGCCGTCGAATTCGATGAGACCGGCACGTGGCTGGCCACCGGATCGGCCGACGCCACGGCCCGGATCTGGAACGTGGCTGATGGGACCGAAGTCTCCGTGCTTGCCGGACACGAAGGGCCCGTCGTTCGGGTCGCGTTCACGCCCGGAGGCCGCCGCGTGGTCACCAGTTCTCTCGACGGCACGGCCCGCATCTGGGATGCAGAACTCGGCTTCGAACTCTGCCAGTTTGCCATCGCCGGCGATCGCCCGGAAACGACGGTGATCAGTCCAGACGGGAGGGTGCTCGTGCTCTCGGCGCGGGATGAAACCGGGCCGTTTCTCCGACTGCTCGGGCTCACGAACGCCGAAGTCACCTCCGCCCGGCAGGTTCGGCAAGATGCTGCGATCGCCCCCGCGGCAGGCCAAACGCTGGGGGCGGTAGAATAACTTCATCGTACGCTGGCTGAGGAAGCTGCCGTGATCGCGGGCCACGTGCTCGATGAACTCAAGGAAAGGCTGTCGGCAGTCTACGGTGAACGCCTGCACATGGACGAAGGCGATGCGTTCCATCGCTGCGGCCGCGGCCCGCGATGCAACCGCGACATCAGGCTCAGAGTAACCGGCCGGTAGGAGCCGGCTCACTTCGAACCGGAGGTTCGCACGTTGAAGAAGGCCACGTCACCCCGGGCCCTGCCTACTTCTTCGGGATGTAGGCGTTGACCCCGACGATCACCTTTTTGCCGTCAACCACGCAGTCGGTTTCCTTGTTTCCATAGGTGGAGGCGACCACAAGCGTTTTGCCGCTCGAAGACTTCTCCGGCTTGGCATTCAGGGGAATCCTGAGAATGAGTTCGCCGCCGACGATCTTTGCGGAAAAAGCCACGGGTCCGGTCCTTGGACGGGTTGGGGGAGATCGAATCGACCAGTCTACGACACTCGACTAGAATTCGGACCGACGGGGTGAGACCAGTTTTTTGGCTGGATGACTATCTTGAGCAGATCATCGATACCTGGAATAAGCACTTTCCCGGTTGAGCTCACGAACGTGTCCCGGCACGGCCTGTGGCTGTTGGTTGGTGACAAGGAGCTGTTCTTGCCATTCGAGCACTTTCCCTGGTTTCGTGACGCCAGTATCGAGAAGATTTCGGTCGTGGAGCGTCAGACTGCCGACCATTTGTACTGGCCGCTGCTGGACATCGACTTAACTGTTGAATCGATTCGCACCCCCGACGCCTTCCCCCTGGGTACCAAGGCTCAACCATGAGCGAACACACTTACAAGATGATCGAGCTGGTCGGCTCGTCTCACACCGGCATCGAAGCAGCAGTGCAGAATGCCATCGCAAAGGCCGAGATCAACGAGAGCAAGATGCGATGGTTTGAGGTGATGGAAACTCGGGGCCACATCGAGAATGGCAAGATTGCCCACTGGCAGGTAAGGGTAAAGATCGGAGTGACGATGGACGATTGATGCTCGTCCTCACCCCAACCCCAACAGATCCCACCGTTCCAAAAACGTATCCTCAGGATCGAGGAAGTTCCGCTTCGGCGTATCCCGGGATGTCGCTCCCGCCACTGACTCGTTGACGACCTCTGTCACAGGGGCCGATGGCATGGGCATCGAGTCTGCTCGAACGACGGGGCGGGATCCGCAGCCCGCCCGCCAACGTCCCATCAGGTGCGGCCTGGTGCCATCATGCGGATGACAACGATAATGGACACCGCCTGCACACGCCTGCCCGTGTTCCGCTAGCTCCCCGAGTAGGGCTCGAACCTACAACCTACCGGTTAACAGCCGGCCGCTCTACCATTGAGCTATCGGGGAATCGAGCCACTGAGAATAACGCGTGGCCGAGGTGAAATCGACCCGCCCCAGATCCGGATTTTGATTTTTTCCCGGGACAGCGCGGGGCTGGCCTGTCCGCCTGGGCTGGGGGTTATTCGGCGCGAGACGGGTCAACGTCGCGCCGCTTCTCGAGCACCACGCTGTTGCCCCGGGGGTTGTATTCGACTCGGGTCATGAACGACCGCATCAGCATCACTCCCCGGCCACTGGGGAATTCCAGCCGCTCGGCGAGGGTGCAGTCAGGCACGGCTTCAGGGTTGAAGCCGGGCCCCTCGTCGGTCACGGTCAGCCGGACGAGATCGTGCGACACGTGGCACTCGACATGCACCCGCTTCGTGGGGTCGAGTTTGTTGCCGTGCACCGCCGCATTCACGAGCGCCTCTTCGGCCGCCAAGTGGACGCCGAAGATGTCTTCCTGGGGCCAGCCGAACATGCCGAGTTGCTCGAGCAGGTCGTCGGTCACCAGACGGCTGGTGCCCCGTTCGCTCGGAAGGACGACCGTCCGCTGCCAGGACTCGGCCGAGGGATTGTCCGCCATGGAGTCGCTCCGGTGTCTCCCCTTGGCTCCTCTCCGCTCTAGAAGGCGGACAGGGCCTCGGCTGCATCGGTACGGATGTCGAAGACCTTGTTGAGCTTCGTGACCTGGAAGACCTCCAGAATCCCAGGGGAGACCCCGCACATTTTGAGTCTGCCCTTGGCTGTCTTGAGCTTCCGATCGAACGTGATCAGCTTTCCAAGCGCGGCGCTCGAGAGAAATTCCACGCCGTCGAAGTCGAGCAGGATCGTCTTGCGGTTGTCCACCTCGACGAGGCCGAACAACTCGGCGCCGAGTTCCTGGATCGCAGCCTCGTCGAGGATCTTCCGATCGAGAAACTTCACGACCGAAACGTCACCCGTCTTGGAAACGTCGATGCGTCGATGCGTGGCCATCGTGGGTCTTCTCCCGCTGCCCCACCGTGGGACGAGCCCTGAACCTTACCGCCTCCGGCCGCCCGTGACCATCAGGCGGCCAAATTGCCGGGCGGCGCTCCGAGGAGGGCCGGGTCGGGACAGGGAACATGGGCGGCTCAAGGGCCGTTCACCGGCACCATGACTGGGGAGCATCTGCTGCCAATCTGGCAGCCCCATACTTCTTTGGTGTGCCGTCCAGTGAGCTCGATCCGCGGTTGCTTTCCCCAGCAATTCCTGGGTTTTTGCCCGATCAAGAACCCAGGATGCGTTCCGGCGCGCCAATTGCTTAGGGGGAGTCGGTCGGTTCTGGACCGTGGCAGGGCTGGCAGACCGCTGGAATGCCGCTGGTCCTTGTCGGCCGAGTCCAATCTTCCCACGACCGGCGTTTTTCACCTTTTTCGGTAGAGGTTTCACGCGAATGTCAGCGACAGCCACCAAGCCCGCCCGCAAGAAGTCAACCTTGATCCCTCTCGGCGACCGAGTCGTCGTGGAGCGGGAGCAGAGCGAGCAGAAAACCTCGGGCGGCATCCTCCTGCCCGACTCCGCCAAGGACAAGCCTGCCCGCGGCACGATTGTGAGTGTGGGCGAGGGCAAGTGTGACGCCAAGGGCGTGCGGCACCCGCTCCAGGTCAAGCCCGGCGACCGGGTGGTGTTCACGAGTTATGCCGGCGAGCCCTTCAAGGTTGGCGACGACGAACTGCTCCTGATGCGGGAAGACGACATTCTCGCGATCATCGGCTGAACCATGGTGGGTTCCAGGCGGTTTTTCCTCTCACACGTTCCACTCACAACTCACAACCCAGGAGAATCTGATCCATGGCCAAGATGATGGTATTCGACCAGGAAGCCCGCGAGGCGATGCGGCGTGGCGTTTCCAAACTGGCCCGCGCCGTGAAGGTCACCCTCGGTCCCAAGGGCCGTAACGTGATCCTGCAGAAGAGCTTTGGTTCCCCGACGGTCACCAAGGACGGCGTCACGGTCGCCAAGGAGATCGACCTCGAGGACGTCTACGAGAACATGGGTGCACGGATGGTCCGCGAGGTCGCGAGCAAAACGAGCGACGTGGCCGGTGACGGCACCACCACCGCCACCGTGCTCGCCGAGGCCGTCTTTAACGAGGGCCTGCGGGCCGTCGTGGCGGGAGTGAATCCGATCCAGATGAAGGCCGGCATCGAAAAGGCCGTGGCCGATATCACCGCCCAGCTCAAGACCATGTCGATTCCGGTCAAGGGCAAGAAGGAGATGGCTCAGGTCGCTTCGATCGCCGCGAACAACGACGCGGAGATCGGCGAGCTCTTGGCCGAGGCGATGGACAAGGTGGGGAAGGACGGCGTGATCACGGTGGATGAAGGCAAGAGCCTCAAGACCGAGATCGAGTTCGTCGAGGGCATGCAGTTCGACCGCGGCTACCTCTCCCCCTACTTCGTCACCAACCCCCAGCAGATGCAGTGCGTCCTCGAAGACTGCTACATCCTGGTGTTCGAGAAGAAGATCTCCTCGGTCAAGGACATCGTGCCCCTGCTCGAGGCGGTGGTGAACTCGGGCAAGCCGCTCCTGATCGTGTCGGAGGAGGTGGACGGCGAGGCCCTGGCCACGCTGGTGATCAACCGGCTCCGCGGCACCTTCCAGGTGTGCGCGGTCAAGGCTCCGGGCTACGGCGACCGCCGCAAGGCGATGCTCGAGGACATCGCGATCCTGACCGGGGCCACGGCCGTGTTCGAGAACCTGGGCATGAAGCTCGAGAGCCTCGGCCTGGCCGAGCTCGGCCGGGCCAAGAAGGTGATCGTGGACAAGGACAACACCACGATCATCGAGGGGGCCGGTAAGGCCGCCGACATCAAGGCCCGGATCGAGCAGATCCGCCGGGAGATCGAGGGCTCGACGAGCGACTACGACCGCGAGAAGCTCGAGGAGCGGCTGGCCAAGCTCTCCGGTGGCGTGGCCAAGATCAACGTCGGGGCGGCCACCGAGAGCGAGATGAAGGAGAAGAAGGCCCGCGTTGAAGACGCGCTGCACGCCACGCGGGCGGCCGTCGAAGAGGGCATTCTCCCGGGTGGCGGCGTGGCGCTCCTACGGGCCTGCTCACAGCTCAAGCCGAAGGGGCTTTCTGACGACGAGAATGTCGGCTATCAGATCGTGGTTCGGGCCTCGCGTGCTCCGCTCTCGATGATTGCATCGAACGCTGGCCAGGACGGCTCGATCGTGTGTGAGAAGGTGCTCGCCGGCAGCGGCAACTTCGGCTACAACGCCGCCACGAGCGAGTACGAAGACCTCGTCAAGGCTGGCGTGATCGACCCTGCGAAGGTGACGCGGACGGCACTTCAGAACGCCACCAGCGTCTCAACCTTGCTCCTGACGAGCGATGCCCTGATCGCTGAAAAGCCGAAGGAGACCAAGGCCAAGGCCGGTGCCGGCGGCCATGGCGGTGACTACGACATGTATTGAGCCGACGCGAACGCGAGTGCTCAGCGATCGATCGGGGCGGCCTTCGGGCCGCCCCGATGCTTTTGCTGTCCGCTGCGAGCGACCGCGTCGAGCGCGACGAAGCCGTCGCTGCCCGCTGGAGCGTCAGCCGGGCGGCAGGGGGGGGCGAGGCAGCGGCGGGTGAGTGACCAGGCCAGCCAGCTTCCCGCGGCAACCGCGACGGCGATCGCGACCCAGTCCTGCATGGTCCGTACCGCTCCCGTTACCAGCCGGCCCAGGTGCCCAACTGGTAGATCATGAAGGCTCCGAGCCAGGCGAGCACGGTCATGTAGACGAAGGTGACGACCGGCCAGACCCAGGAGCCGGTTTCCCGGCCGATCACCA
Source organism: uncultured Candidatus Kuenenia sp. (assembly GCA_964453165.1). GTDB lineage: Bacteria > Planctomycetota > Planctomycetia > Pirellulales > UBA1268 > QWPN01. The sequence continues at coordinate 20,562 of CAYVNX010000011.1, forward strand.
CGAGTGTGCTTGCGCACTGGGCACATAGGGCGAAGAACACCATGATCGACAGGGCCACCGGCAGCGTGAAGACTGGCCGGCCAGTATCGTCCCAGCGGGCGGCTTTGAGCCGCCGCTCGAGTCCGGTGCCATCCTCGTCGTCGTCGTTCGCCGGCAGGTCGTAGAGCACCGCCAGCGTGCCGAGCACGACCTCGCGGGCGGGAAAGCTCGCGATCGCGGCGCAGCCGAGCCGCCAATCCCAGCCCAAGGGCCGAACGATCGGCTCGATCAGCCGTCCGGTCTGCCCGAGGAAGCTCTGCCGCTGGATGGCCCCCCGCCGGGCTGCCTCGGCCCCGGCGGGTGTCTCCAGGGCAGCCAACTCACTTGCGAGTTCCTCGCGGTCGGTCGCGGGAATGGCCGGGTCGGCGAGGGCCGCCGCCAGCGCCGCGCGGCGAGCCTCGATGTCGCCCGCGATCGCGGCCTCGTGCTGCGGATAGTTCGAGAGCGCCCAGATCACCACGCTCATCGCCAGGATCAGCGTGCCGGCGTTGGTGAGAAACGACCAGACAGCCTCGCGAGCCCGCTCGAGCACCACGGCAGGCTGTGGCCATCGCCAGCCGGGTAGCTCCATCACAAAGGGCTGCGGCGGGCCGCGAAAGACCGTGCGGGAGAGCAGGAAGGCCACTGCGGCGGCCACGATCACCCCGAGGGCGTACATCGCGGCGAGCACGACCGCGGGCAGCCGGAGCCAGGAACTGCCAACCGCCAGGTTCGGCACGAACGCACCGCACAGGAGCAGGTAGACCGGCAGCCGCGCCGAGCAACTCATCAAGGGGGCCACCAGGATCGTGAGCAGGCGGTCGCGGCGATTCTCGATCGTGCGGGCCGCCATGATCCCGGGGATTGCGCAGGCGAAGCTCGACAAGAGCGGGATGAAGGATTTCCCCGACAGCCCCACGCCGACGAGCAGCCTGTCCATCAAATAGGCGGCCCGGGCCAGATAGCCGCAGCCCTCGAGGGCTGCGATGAACACGAATAGCAGGGCGATCTGAGGCACGAACACCACGACGCCGCCGATCCCGGCGAGCACCCCGTCGATGAGGAGATTCCGGATCGCCCCGGCCGGCAGCCACACCGCAACCCGTTCGGCCACGCCATCCACGCCGGCCGAGATCATGTCCATCAGGGGCGCTGCCAGCCAGAAGATCGCGCTGAAGAGAAGCAGCATGATCGTGGCGAAGGCGAGCGTGCCCCAGAGGCGGTGGGTCAGCAGTTGGTCGATTCGCTCCTCGGGAAGTGGGCTCGACTGCGGACGGTGGCCGACCGTGCCCGCCAGAATCCGCTCCACGAGGGCATACCGGCGGATGGCATCTCGGGCTGCCGGGGCTCGGTCTGTGTCGACTTCGTCCAACCCGAGCGGCAATGGCCGAGGTGCGGTTGCTGCGACGATCGCGTCACTGAGCTCCGTGAGTCCCCGGCGGGAGGGGGCTGCCACCGCGACCACCCTGCTGCCGAGCCGGTTGCCCAGTTCTGCAGAGTCGATCGTGATCCCCCGGCGGGCGGCCACATCGGTGAGCGTCAGGGCCACCACGAGCGGCAGGCCGAGTTCCGTTGCCTGCGTCGCCAGGAAGAGGTTCCGTTCGAGATTGGTGGCATCCGCGACCACCACGACCACGTCGGGGCGGGGTACGCCCGGTTGTCGGCCATGGAGCACGTCGACAGCCACCTGTTCATCCGGCCCCTGGGCAACCAGGCTGTAGGTTCCCGGCAGGTCGATCAGGTCGATCGGGCGGCCTCGGTGGGTGTATCGCCCAAGTTTCTCTTCGACGGTCACCCCGGGATAGTTACCGACGCGGGTCGGGATGCCGGCCAGGGCCGTAAAGAGCGTGCTCTTCCCGGTGTTGGGGTTTCCCAGCAAGGCGACGGTGAGAGCGTCGGTTCCGGCGGCCATGGCTGCCTGGTGCATGGCTCCGGTCCGGTGGCTCAGTTCGCCTCGAGAACCACACGGGCCGCTTCGGCCCTGCGGATCGACAGCCGGTAGCCTCGAACCTCGAGTTCCAGGGGATCGCCGAAAGGAGCCCGGCCGAGCACCCGCACGGTCGCGCCGGGGGTCAGCCCCATTTCCAAGAGCCGAATCGCCACCCGGTCATTGCCGGCGACATCGCCGACCCGAACGGTTTCGCCAATTCCGGCGTCGTCGAGAGTCAATCGGGCCACGATCATGGACGCACACATTTCAACGAGGCGGCAAAAGGTTCTGAGAATCAATCTCAGAAGGACCCTGCCAGTGTAGTTGGTTTCGTCAACCAAACGCAACCGACATCGGCTTTTCTCGCCGGCTTGAGCCAGGCTTCGCTATCCTGCGGCATGGCTCCAGGATTGTTTGTGGTTGGCACCGACACAGGAGTCGGGAAAACGGCGGTCGCTGCGGGGATTCTGCGGGCACTTGTCCAGGCGGGCCGGCAGGTGGGCGCTTACAAGCCAGTCGCCACGGGGATCGCCACGGCGGTCGAGCCCGGTGGCGACCCCACGCTCCTCTGGGAAGCCGCCAGTCGGCCGCGCTCGCCCCGCGAGGTCTGCCCGCAGGTGTTTGCCGCCCCGCTTTCGCCCCCGCGGAGCAGCCGTGCCGAGGGCAGAAGGGTTGACGACGCCCTGCTCCGGACCGGCCTGATCGCCTGGCAATCGATGGAGGTCGTGGTCGTTGAGGGTGCCGGAGGGCTGTTTTCTCCCTTGGGCCACCAGACGCTCGGCGTCGACCTGGCCCGGGATCTCGGCCTGCCACTCGTGATCGTGGATGCCGCGCGACTCGGGGGCATCGGCCGTACCCTGTGCACCGCCCGCGCGGCGCGAGCCGAGGGCCTCTTGATCGCCGCCTGCGTCTTCTCGGAGGTCGCTGCCCCGGCCAGTGGCCGCTGGAGCGAACCAGACCGCAGCATCGCCCGGCAGACGGCGGCCGATCTGGCGGCGCTGCTCCCCGAGGTTCCCGTGACCGTCCTCTGGCACGATGCGGCCGAGTTCGATCCGCCGCTCGACTGGTGGTCCCTCGCCACGGGCCTCAGCCGTCTCGCAGGCGTGCCGCCGCTTCGACCGGCGGCAGAGCCGTGATGTGGCAGCCGGTGCCGAGTTCGAAGCCGGCCAGTTCAGTGGCCCGCGGGAGGATCTCGAGTTGCCAGTGCCACCGCTGGGTGATCGGGTCGTCGACGAACGGACCTGACCAAGCGGCCTCGTGCAGCCACCAGTTGAAGTCGACGCCGGGCAACAGGGTCGCGAGTCGACCGACGAGCAGTCGCGTGAACCTGGCAACCCCCGCCGCACGATCCGCCGGCGCGGTGTGGAAGTGTGGCTCGCGGGACACAGGCAATACCCAGGTCTCGAACGGCTGGCGAGCCGCGGCGGGCACGAGCGCCACCAGGCCGTCCGCTTCGAGCACGATCCGGCCCGCGGCCGCCGCGTCGGCTACCAGGTCGGCGCAGGGATCGGCATGATTCGCAGCGGCGGCGAATTTGGCCCGCACCGCCGGAGGTACGAAATCAACCCCGACGATCTGGCTGTGCACGTGTTCCAGCGACGCGCCGGCCCGCGGCCCCGAGTTCTTGAAGACCATGCCCCAGGCCAGGTCGGGTCGGGTGGCGAGGTCGGCCAGCCGGCTCTGCACGAGTCTCCATGCCTGTTCCCAGCCAGCCGGCTCGATCTCCAGAATCGAGGTGTGGTGGCGGGGCGACTCGATCAGCACCTCGTGGATTCCGTGGGCCGGCCGCTCGGTTCCTTCCGTGACGTGCGACTGCGGTTCGACAAAGGGATACCGATTGGGAATGATCCGCGCCTGCCAGGCTCGAGCCAGATCCGCCGGCGCCCGGCGGATCGCCGGGGGCGTTCTCGATTCGTTGCCGGCGCAGAAGGGGCACCAGACCTCGGGGGCCGGTCCCGCATCTTTGGCCAGTTGGGCGTCGCCCAGCCGCTCGTCCCGCCGCGGTGCGATGAACACCGTCCGCCCGGTGTGGGCGTCGTGGCACACCAGCGGATTCCGCGAATCCCGTTCGGCAGACCGGTGAGCAGGCATGGTGCGTAAGTATGCACCAGGTTTCGCTGCGGCCGGTTCCTGCGGTTCCGTACGAGCGTACGAACCTGTTCCCTGCAAACATCCCTCGCGTGTTGAATGCCCCCGGCGTGGCCCGTACACTCTCGGCCTCAGCCTTGACCCGGCCCCCGGAGAATTCCGCATGCTCACTGTCGGCGACTCGTTTCCCCAGTTCTCGTGCCAGGCCTGTGTCGGCACCGGCAAGGACGATGTGAAACTCCTCTCCAACGCCGACTTCTCGGGCAAGTGGGTCGTCTACTTTTTCTATCCCAAGGATTTCACGTTCGTCTGCCCGACCGAACTGGCCGAATTCAACAAGCAACTTTCGGCGTTCGCCGACCGTGACACGAGTGTCGTCGGCGGCAGCACCGACAACGAGTATTCCCATCTTGCCTGGCGGCGGGCCCATTCAGACCTGGAGAAGCTCGCCTATCCGCTGATCGCGGCCCAGAAACTCGCTCCGGAACTCGGGATTCTCGAGAAGTCTGAGGGCTACTGCCTGCGGGCCACATTCATCGTCGATCCCAATGGCGTGATCCAATGGGTCGATGTCAACCAGGGCCGGGTGGGTCGGAACGTCGCCGAGGTGCTGCGGGTGCTCGACGCCCTGCAGAGCGACGAACTCTGCCCATGCAACTGGAAGAAGGGCGATCCCTACGTGAAGGTGGGCTGAGCCGAGAGGCTGGCATTGGCGTGAAACCACCTCCCCGCACCTGGATTGGCAAGTTCGCCGATTCCTTCCGGGGGCTGTTTCGGGCGATCGTCAACGAGTCGAGTTTCGCCGCCCACCTGCCCGTAGCGGTGGCGGCCGTCATCCTGGCCGCCTGGCTCCGCGTCAGCCTCGTCGAATGGTGCCTGATCGCGCTGGCGATCGGCCTGGTCGTGATGGCGGAGGTCTTCAACACGGCGATCGAATCACTGGCCCGGGCCTTCGATCGCTACCCGGACGACCGGATCGGCGCCGCGCTTGATCATGCCAGCGGCGGGGTGCTCGTGGCCGTGCTCACGGCGATCGTCGTGGGACTTCTGATCCTCGGCCCCCGGATCTGGGCCCTGCTGGCGGCCTGAGGCGATCAGGCCGGTCGAACCGCGTTGACTGTTCCAGCCTTTTTTTCCTACCGTGGTGGCCGAACTGGCAGCGGCCGGCCGCAGTCAGGCAAGGCGGAAATTCGTCCACGACGACTCGACGAATAGAGACACAAGACAGAGGAGAAACCTTGATGATCGGCAAGCTGTTGGCGGAAGCGATCGGAACCTTTTGGCTCGTGCTCGGGGGCTGTGGCAGCGCCGTGCTCGCGGCTGCGTATCCGGATCTTGGGATCGGGTTTCTCGGCGTCTCCCTCGCTTTCGGCCTGACGGTGCTCACGATGGCGGCAGCGATCGGCCACATCTCAGGCTGCCACCTCAATCCCGCTGTCACCGCCGGCCTCGTCGCCAGCGGCCGGTTCCCGGCCAAGGACCTCCCCGGCTACTGGCTGGCCCAGGTGCTCGGTGGCCTCGCCGGGGCGGGCGTGCTCTACCTCGTGGCCTCGGGGCTGCCGGGCTTTCAGATCGGAGGCTTTGCGAGCAACGGCTACGGAGACCATTCGCCGGCTGCGGCTCTCGGAGCAGGCGGCTATCCCTGGCAGAGTTGCTTCATCATCGAGGCCGTGCTCACGGCCGTGTTTCTGTTCGTGATCCACGGGGCCACCGACAAGCGGGCGCCGGCGGTGATCGCCCCGATCGCGATCGGCCTCTGCCTCACGCTGATCCATCTCGTCAGCATCCCGGTCACCAACACCTCGGTGAACCCTGCCCGTTCGACCGCCGCGGCGGTGGTGGCCGGCGGCTGGGCGATGAAGCAGCTCTGGCTCTTCTGGGTGGCGCCGCTCGTCGGCGGCATCGTGGGCGGCCTGGCCTACCGCGGCGTGGCGGAGTGTGACGACGAGGCGTAGGGCGGGGCTGGCGGGGCGGCGACGTCATGGGGTGGGTCCGGATTGCCCGTGCCCATCCGCCGGACGTTCGCTGCCGTATGAAGGGGCGGAGGCGACGTCCTGTGGTTGGTCCGGATTGCCCGTGCCCCGTCGCCGGACGTTCGCTCCGGTCATCCATGACCTCCGCTCACTCCGAGATAACTTCGCTTCGCCCTCCGGGCTGCGCTCGTTCTCTAGGCCGGCTCTCGGGGCACGGGCAACCCGGACCTGGCAGCACGGATTCGGATAGCCTCTCTCTGAGGCCCCGTGTCGCAGGAGATCCGTGGGGGCAGGCTTGGAGCCTGCCCTATCCGGCAGCCATCTGTGAGGTGCGTCAGCCCTTCGCCCGCAGGTCGTAGCAGAGGATCGCGTCGCCTTCGCGGAGGTAGAGCAGGCCGTCGAGGATGACGGCATGGGCCCAGCTGGGTCGGTCGCCGCTGCCGGGCACCTTGAAGCTGCTCACCTCCTCGTAGGCGGCCGGGTCGGCCTTTACGAGCGCCAGCGTGCCGTCGGAAAATTTGACGTAGACATGGCCGTCGGCAGCCGTGACGCAGGCCGAGTTGCGGCCACTTCCCCGGTTTTTCCAGGCGAGGGTGCCTGTCATCAAGTCGGCGCACCAGGGAATGCCCTTGTCGTCGGAATCGCCGTAGAGATGGTCCCCCACGAGCACGATGCCGCCGTGCTTGTTCGAGAGATCGGTGTTCAGGGGATAGATCTCGTCGATCGAGATTCCGCCATCCGGTCCGGGCACCTGACGCAAAAGCGCCCCGCCCCGCTTGTAGCCGGCGGCGAAGAAGACGAGATCGTCCCGCAGGATCGGCGTGGGAATCACCGCCACCGTCTTGTCGATCGGATAGGTCCAGAGCAGCCGGCCCGTCTCGGCATCGACGCCGAGGGCTCCGCTGGCGGTGGTGGAGACATACGCCCGCCGGCCGCCGACCGAGGCGATCACGATCGAGGCGTGGCCCGCTCCGCGGTCATCCGGCACCGAACAGGTCCAGCGCGTCTCACCGGACTTCTTGTCGAGGGCCACCATCGTGGCCTCGGGACCGCCGGGAATGCAGACGAGCTTCTCGCCGTCGATCGTGACCGACTCGCTGTAGCCCCAGGCGTCGCCCTTCTTGCCGCTGAAGCGTTCCCGGAGATCGACCCGAAACACCTCGCTGCCGTCGGCCGTGCGGCAGGCGACGAGCTGACCGAAGGGGGACAGCACGTAGACCATGTCGCCATCGACCGTCGGTGTGCTCCGGGAGCTCTGCCAGGATTCCTGGCCGTCGGTCCAGGCGCCCCCCGTCTTCGTCTTCCAGAGCTGCCTGCCGGTCGCGCGGTCGAAGCAGGAGAGGTATTCGTCGGCATCGGGAGCGGTGGAGAGGCCGTCGCCGAGGGTGTAGATCCCGTCCCCCGCGATCGCCAGGCTGGCATAGCCTCGGCCCGCTCCGGCTCCTTCCCAGACGAGCGGCGGACCGTCGTCGGGCCAGGTCTCGAGCAGGTCGGTATCGGGCGCGACGGCAGTGCGGTCGGCGCCGCGGAAGGTCGGCCAGTCGGTCGCCCAAGCGGTGATGGGCAGGGAGATCAGGCCGGCCGCAACGGCGGCGAGGGCCACGGGACGGGACAGATATCGCATGCGTGGCTCCGATCGAGAAGACCCCTCGAGCACCCCGAGGCTGCATCGAGGGTACGGCCGCCGCCTGACTTCGGTCAACGGGCTGCTCAGGCTCCCATGGCCCGCTCGATTCGCGCGATGATCGTCGCCAGGATCGGCCGATCGGAATCGGGCCGCCGCAGTCCCTGTGGATGAGGCTCGTCGCAGGCGAGCAGGCCACGGAGGGCGAGGGTCTGGGCCATCGAGTGTTTGTAGGCCGGCACGGGCGGGCGGAAGGCGAAGTCGCCGAGGGCCTGGAGGGCGTCGTCGAGTTCGTCGAACCGATTGTCCCCCTCGGCCCACCACCGGTCGCGGCGGGCGAAGGCCTCCGGCCAGGCGGTCGAGAGGCCGAGCAGCCAGTCGCTCCCGTACCGGACCATGTCGATCGCCAGATCGTTGCCGGTGAAGACGTGGAAGTCGGGCCGCAGCCGGTCACGAAGGGCCAGCCGCTCCCATTCCATCCGCCGCGAGAGCGACGAGTGCTTGGCCCCGGCGCACTCGGGGATCGCGAGCACGTCGGCATAGGCCTCGAGCGACAGGAGCCGGCCGCTGGCCACGAACTCGGTCGAGAGTTCAAACCCGATGAACCGCGGCACGCGGCGGGCGATCGCGCGGTAGCCGGAGATGACGCCCGCATCGCCGCCTGCTGCCAGGCCAAAGGAGGGAAAGATCACGGGCGTGCCGCCGACGGCGGCGATCATCTCGAACTGCCGAGCGTAGCCTGTCTCGTCGAAGGCCGCGCCCGGTTCGTCCACCACGCAGGCGCCAGCCACGAGGCCGCCGAAGGGTCGATCGCTCGTGTCGCCGAGGGTCTGTCGGGCCAGGGCGAGCAGTTCCCGCCGCAGCGTGTCGTCGAGCAGGTGGACATAGCCCGTGTCCATGTTGACCGCCGGAATGATGCCGGCCGCCGCGGTGCGGCTGACGTTGGCGGCGAAGCCGTCGAGATCGACCCGGCCGTCGGCTCGGAACGGCAGGAGCACGGCCGACATCCCCAGGATCTGCCGCCGCGGCCGGACGAGCGTGGCCGGATCGATCGTGTTCGGGGCCGCTGGGTCGGTCATGGTCTTGGTTTCCTGGGAAGCCTGGGTGCGTGGCCGGAGTATCGATCGGCCCGGCAGGCGAATCCAGTCCGATCACGCCGCCGCGAGCGCGGCTATGCTGTCGGTGCAACGAAGCCTGGCAGGAGGTCGGTCGATGTCGTTTCCCCGGATGGCGCGGTTCCGTGACGTGGCGAGCCTGCGGGCCCACCTGGCCGAGATCGACGCCCCGATTCCGCTCGATGACACGCCGCTGGAGGCGGCCGAAGGCTCCCCGCTGGCGCAGCCCGTCAGGCTCGGCGATCTGATGGCCGGTAATCGCTTTGCGATCCATCCGATGGAAGGCTGGGATGCCACCGACGACGGCCGGCCGAGCGACACGCTCCTGCGTCGCTGGCGGCACTTCGGCGCGAGCGGGGCGAAGCTGATCTGGGGCGGCGAGGCAGTGGCGGTCGTGCCCGAGGGGCGGGCCAACCCCAACCAGCTCACTGCCGGGGCCTGTGGCCGCGAGGGATTTGCGACGCTGCTGGCCGCCGTCAAGGATGCCCATCGCGAGTCGTTCGGCCACTCTGACGACCTGGTCGTCGCGCTCCAGCTCACCCACTCGGGCCGCTTCTCCAAGCCCACCCACGCGGGCCGCTCGCCCCGCATCGCCTTCCATCATCCGGTGCTCGATGCCCGGCACGGCGTCGATCCCGCCGATCAGGCCGTCGTGCTTTCCGACGCTGAGGTCGAGAGCCTGATCGACCGCTATGTACAGGCGGCGATCGACGCCCAGGCGGCCGGCTTCGACATGGTCGACATCAAGAGCTGCCACGGCTATCTGCTGCATGAGTTTCTGGGGGCCAGGCGGCGGCCGGGACGGTTCGGCGGCGACCTGACCGGCCGCAGCCGGCCGCTGTTCACGATCATCGAGCGGGTGCAGGAGGCCTGTCCGCGGTTGGCCATCGGCGTGCGGCTGTCGCTCTTTGACACGGTGCCCTGGCAGAAGGTGGGCGACCAGGGCGAGGCCTGTCCGGTGGGTGACGCCCTGCCCTACGACGCCGGATTCGGTGTGGACATGCACGATCCCGAGCGGATGGATCTGACCGAGCCGCTGGCCCTCCTGGGCTTGCTGCGAGATCGGGGCGTCGCGGCCGTGAACCTCTCGGCAGGCTGCCCGTACGCGAATCCCCATATCGTGCGGCCGGCAGCGTTTCCACCGTCCGACGGCTATGCCCCGCCCGAAGATCCGCTCGTCGGTGTCTGGCGGCAGATCGATGCGGCCCGGCAGGCGAAGCAGGCGGTGCCCGGGCTCGTGCTCGTCGGCTCGGGCTACACCTACCTCCAAGAGTTCCTGCCGCACGCGGCTCAGGCGGCGGTCCGCAACGGCTGGATCGACATCGTGGGCCTGGGCCGGATGGTGCTCTCCTATCCGGAACTGCCCGCGGATCTTCTCGCCGGCCGATCGCTCGTGCGCGGCCGGATCTGCCGCACCTTCAGCGACTGCACGACCGCGCCGCGGAACGGCCTCAGGAGCGGCTGTTATCCGCTCGACGCCTTCTACAAGACGCTCGAGCCCGAGGCCGCACAGATGAAGGCGATCAAGGCCGCGGCGGAGTGACGGCGGTGGTGTCTCGCCGGGAATGCCCGGCGAACCACATCACAAGCGAGTAAAAGACCGGTGTGAAAAAGATACCGAACCCGGTCACGCCGAGCATGCCGGAGAAGACGGCCGTACCCAGGGCCTGCCGCATCTCGGCTCCCGCCCCGGTGCCCAAGACGAGCGGCACCACGCCGAGGATGAAGGCCAGGGAAGTCATCAGGATCGGCCGCAGCCGGAGTTTGGCTGCCTCGAGCACCGCCTCGGCCGCCGTGGCCCCCGCGTCCTGCCGCTGCTTGGCAAACTCGACGATCAGGATCGCGTTCTTGGCCGCCAGGCCGATCAGCACCACCAGGCCGATCTGGGTGAAGATGTTGTTGTCGAGGCCGGCCAGCCAGACGCCGGCGATCGCGGCCAACAGGCACATCGGCACGATCAGGATGATCGCCAGCGGCAGGGCCCAGCTCTCATACTGGGCCGCGAGCACGAGAAACACGAACACCGTGCCGAGGGCGAACACGAGCGAGGCTGTGTTGCCGGCCAGGATCTGCTGGAGCGACAGCTCCGTCCAGGCGATGTCCATTCCGGGCGGAATCACCCCTTTGCCCGCCGGCGGCTGGGCAGCGAGCGTTTCCAGGATCGCGATCGCGTCGCCGGAGCTCGTGCCGGGCAGGGTCGCGCCCGCGAGTTCCGCCGAGGGGTAGAGGTTGTAGTGGTTCACGACAGCCGGGCCGCTCGAATCGCGGACAGTGACGAGCGTGGCCAGGGGCACCATCTTCCCGGCACCGTTTGGCACCTTGAGCCGGCCGATGTCTTCCGGCTTCATTCGAAATTGCGCGTCGGCCTGGACCGTCACCTGCCAGTTGCGGCCGAAGGCGGTGAAGTCGTTGACGTAGGCACTGCCGAGGTAGCCCTGGAGTGCCTGGTTGACCGCCGCGATCGTCACGCCCTGGGCCTGAGCCTTGGCCCGATCGACCTCGACATGCACCTGCGGGGAGTTGGCCCGAAAGGTGGTGGTGATGCCGGCGAGTCCCGGCTGGGCGGCGGCGGCCTCGGCGAGGGCTTCCACGGCGGATTGAATCGGGGCGGGGCCGGCTGCGGCTCGGTCTTGCAGCTGGAGCTTGAAGCCGCCGGTGCTGCCCATGCCTTCCACCGGCGGCGCCGGAAAGGCCACCACCTGGGCCTCCGGAACGTCGGCGAAGGACCGCCGAAGCCGGCGGACGATTCGGCCGGCGGACCGCTCGGGATCGATCGCCCGGGCGGCGAACGGCTCGAGCAATACGAACATCCCACCGGCGTTGGGCAGGTTCGTGCCGGTGATCAGGGAGTAGCCCGCCACCGAGATCACATGGGCCACCCCGGGCGTGTCGAGCGCCTCCCGGGCCAGCCGTTCGACCACGGGCTCGGTCCGCTCGAGGCTCGCCCCGTCGGGCAGCTGGCAATTGACGATCAGGTAGCCCTTATCCTGCTCCGGGATGAAACCCACCGGCACGGTCGTGAAGCCGTAATACGTCAGCGCCATCAGCCCGAGATAGGTGGCGACGACCAGGATTCCGGCCTGGAGCAAAAGGCCGACGACCGCCCCGTAGGCGCCCGTCGTGAGATCGAAGAACAGGTTGAAGAGCCGAAAGAACCCGGCCAACAGCAGGTTCACGAGCGGCGCGGCGGCAAAGCCGGCGAGCCCCCCGGCTGAAAACAGCCCGAGCCGCACCAGCCACACCTTCCATGCGTCGGGCACGCCCACCGCCGCCAATCCCGCCCGCACGATCGCCAGGTCTTCGAAGAGCCAGATCGCAAACAGCCCCGCCACCAGGGCGATGCCCACGGCGGGCAGGGCCTGGCGGTGGGAGGATCCGTGGGCCGCGTCGGCGTGGCCGGCGAACAGGAGCACGCACAGCGCCGGGGCGAGCGTGAGCGAGACGAAGGCCGAGATCGCGGTGCTCGCAGCGATCGTCAGGGCAAACTGCCGGTAGAACTCGCCGCTGATCCCGGTGATGAAGGCCGTGGGCACGAACACCGCCGCCAAGACCAGGGCGATCGCCACCACCGGCCCCGAAACCTCCCGCATCGCCTTCCGGGTGGCCTCGCGGGCCGAAAGTCCCTCCCGCAGCCAGCGTTCCACGTTTTCGACCACCACGATCGCGTCGTCCACCACGATGCCGATCGCGAGCACGAGGCCGAAGAGCGAGAGATTGTTGAGCGAGAAGCCCAACAGCCGCATCACGGCGAAGGTGCCCACGAGCGACACCGGCACCGCCAGCATCGGCACGAGCGTGGCCCGCCACTGCTGGAGAAACACGAGCACCACCACGAACACGAGCACCACCGCCTCGAACAGCGTCTTTGTGACCTCGTGGATCGACTCCTCGACGAAGACAGTCGTGTCGTAGTGAATCCGGTATTCCAGACCAGCCGGGAACCGCCGGGCGAGCGTGTCCATCTCCGCCCGTACCCGCTCGGCAGTCGCCAGGGCGTTGGAGCCGGGCAACTGAAAGACCGCGATCGTCACGCTCTCGCGGCCGTCGAGCCGGCTGGTCATGTCTTCACTCTTGGCGCCGAGTTCCACCCGGGCCACGTCGGCGAGCCGCACGATCCGGCCGGCCCGGCCGCCGCTGCCGGGCTCCGACTTCACGATCACCTCGGCGAAGGCCTCCGCATCGGGGAGCCGGCCGAGGGTGGTGATCGGCACCTGGAAATCGACCTGCCCCGCCACCGGCTCCTGCCCCAGCTGGCCGGCGGCGACCTGCACGTTCTGCTCGCGGAGGGCCCGCACCACGTCGGCAGCCGAGAGGCCCCGCGTGGCCAGCGCGTCGGGGTCGAGCCAGACCCGCATCGCGTAGTCGCGGGCCCCGAGAAAGGCCACGTCGCCCACCCCCTCGATCCGGGCCAGCGCGTCCTTCACCTGGATCAGGGCGTAGTTGCTCAGGTAGAGCAGGTCGTAGCGGCCGTCGGGGGAGACGAGGTTGACGCAGAGCAGAATGCTCGGTGACTTCTTCTTCGTGGTCACTCCCTGCCGCTTCACCTCCTCGGGGAGCTTGGCGAGGGCCACCGCCACCCGGTTTTGGGTGAGCACCTGCGCCTGGTCGATGTCGGTGCCGAGCTTGAAGGTGACGTCGATCGTCGCCTGGCCGTCGTTGGTGCTCTTCGAGGAGAGGTAGAGCATGTCCTCGACGCCGTTGACCTCCTGCTCGATCGGCGTCGTGACGGTGTCGGCCACCACCTGGGCGCTGGCCCCGGGATAGACCGTCTGGATCGCGACGGTGGGCGGCACGATCTCGGGATACTGCGCAACCGGCATCCCCACGAGGGCCACGCTCCCCACGATCAGGATCAGGATCGAGAGGACCGTGGCGAAGACGGGGCGGTCGATGAAGTACTGGGCCATCGAGAATCGTGCTCTGCAAGCACTCGAGCAGCCGGTCGATCCACACCGACGTGTCGAGGAGCACTACTCAGTTGGGTTCACTCATCTCTATTCTTGAGCGCAGGCAGGCACGGATCAAGGGCCGGCGTGGCCTGAGGCTGCCCCTGGCCCGCGATCATGGGCGGGCATGAATCACCGCCTGCGCCGCCGCCGGAGGACCGCCAGTCCACCGAGACCCGCGGCCGCAGCGAGAATGGCCGTTGCGGGCTCCGGCACTGCACTGATCGAGGCCTTCAGCGGGCCTGCGTAGTTCATCTGCGGAAACGACCAGGTCGTGCCGTTTGTCGAATCCGACCACTGGTAGTTATAGGCCGGATTCGCGGCCGTGACCCCCGACGCCTGATACCAGTAGAGGTTCTGATTGCTGTCGGCAGCCGGGTAGTTCGCAACCAGGTAATAGTACGTGTTTGCCTGCAGCGGCACGTTCAGTCCGCTGATGCTGAACGACGGGCCGACGACCGACGTGTCGGGGAGATCGGTCACGGGGCCGCTGAAAATCTGCTGGTTGAAGGTGTCCACGGTGGGGGGAAACCCCGACTCGTCGCTGTTGTAGATGGAAACGGTGACCGTGCCGTTCGCCACGTCGGTACGAAAGACCCCCATGTCCACGCTGGTCAGGATGGAATCGGCTGTGGTCCGAAAGCCGGCCGCCACGTATTTCGGCCCCGTGACGGTGGTGACAAAGCCACCGGGGGCGCCGGCCATCGTTTCATAGATCACGGTCGCTGACACCTGGCTGGCGCCGGTGGTGATCAGCCATACGGCCGTGGTGGCTCGGATCAGAACCCCGCGGACGGTTGGAGCGGTGGACGATGAGCAGGCCGAGGAACGGAGATGGAAAAGAGGCATGTGAGAAACCTTGCTGTGGAAGGATGTGGGGAAAACGAACGGCACAACCTTTGGGGAATCACTTCCCAATGGCCTGAGTGTGGCCCGCGATCATGGGCGGGCATGAATCACCGCCTGTGCCGCCGCCGGAGGAGCGCCAGTCCACCGAGACCCGCGGCCGCAGCGAGAATGGCCGTGGAGGGCTCCGGTACGAGTTGGGCCGCCGTGTAGTTGATGACCACGTCACCGCCGCTGAGGGCGGCCGTGAATCCGGCGCCCGGGCGGAACGTGGACAAATCCCTACCGATGGAATCGTCGGAACTGGTGACGGTCGAGAAGATCGGATCCTGAAGTGACGGATTAGCCACGTTATCAATCAGCGTCCACGACTGATTCTGGTCCCAGAGCGGCAGGAACCAGTTGACGTCGGACCCCGTCGCGTTGAAGACCAGATTGAGAGCGGCTCCGCTGCCGATCGTGAGGTTTCCGTTCGAAAGATCGATGCCGTCGTACTGCGTGCCACGGTCTCCCGCTGCCGCGGTGTTGGTCATCAGCTCCCATTCGATGGCCGTCTGGGATCCCTGCATCGAGAGATCATTCGTGGAGATGATCCCGGCGGAGTTGCCGGGACTCAGAGTGCCTTCCTCGACCTCGATGCCGATGAAAAACTGCTGGGCGGTGCCGACGGTGCCCGAGCCCCCGAGGGTCGCACCATTCCTCACCTGAGTCCTCGAAATGTTGGGCATCGAACGGTTGACGATCAGGGTGCCGCCTCGGACTTCGATCCCTCCGGCGAGGTTGCTCGTGCCGCCGGAAATCGTCAACACACCCGTACCCAACTTCCTGATCGCGCCGGAACCGGAGATGGCAGACGACATCGTGGCATCGGTGTTCTGGACAAACTCGACATCGGCGGCCCCCGAGCCGGCGTTGTCGAGAACAAAAGGGCCTGGGATGGTGGCCACGGTCCCGCGGACGACGCCCGTGGTCACGTACGTGCCACCGGTGTACGTGTTGGCACCCTTCAATTCGAGGGTATCGTTGCCGGAGATGCTCACTGAGCCATCACCGGTGATCACGCCGGGATACTCGATGGTGGTCGTTCCATCGCCGCCCGTGAAGATGTCGATCCCGGCCGTGTTGGTGGGCCCGCTGCCGGTGAGGCGCATTTCGCCAAACGTGGAACCGCTATGCGGCAGGTTTGAAGCGGAAAATAGCACTTTCCCCTGGGCCACGGTCGTGATACCGCTGAAGTCGAAGGTGACCTGAGTCATATCGACCGTACCCGCACCGGTCTTGTGCAACGAGCCCGAACCGACGATCTCGGTCGTCATCTGGTAGTTAAAACCACCTACGGGCTCATCGATCCGCATTTCGGCACCGTTCGAGATGTCGATCGTGCCATTGAAGTCGAGAGCAGAGGCCGGCCCAACCACGCGGCCTGCCTGAACGAACAGATCCGATTGGCCGGCTGCCTGGAGCCGGTTGTTGCCCGAGAACGTGAGCGCGGCCGCGCCCGTCTTGTAGACAGCCCCGGTGTCAAAGGTTCCGAAATTCCCCACAAACGTGCCGTCGGTCGTCTGGTTGAACTCGAGCAAGCCGCCGTTGTTCGAAATCGTGCCCTTGAGCGAGTCGGTATTGCCCACCAGCCGACCACCGAAGGCGTCGTTGTAGATCTCAAAGGCGGTGTCATTGGTTCCGGTGAGGGTGACGGTTCCCGTCCCGTAGCGCTGAATGATGCCGCCACCGGTGATCGCGCCGGCATAGGTGCCGTTGGAATCCTGCTGGAACCGCACCGCGCCCTGATTGTTGATCGCACCGGTGAGGCTGGCGGTCGTACCAAACAAAGCCGATCCCGAGCCGACGGTGGTGCCTCCGGTATAGCTGTTGGTTCCCGTCAAGGACACGACGCTGCCGGTGAGTGTCACATTGCCCGTGCCCGACATGGCCAGCGAGAAGACATAGGGATCGTTCACGGTACTATCGGACACGTTGAATGCCAGTGTCCCGTTATTGGCGATCGGGCTGGCGGTGCTCGAGTAGGTAGCGCGTCTTTGGAGTTCGACCGTGTCTCCGGATGCGATGCCTGCCGTGGCGTCCCAATTGGTGATGTCCGGATCGATGGGGTCCGGGTAGATGATCGTCGCGGCCCGGGCCGAGCCGAAGAGCAACAAGATGGCTGCGACGAACGTCGCGGCGTGGCGGGCCAGGGCCCATGCGAGAATCATCAAGAACGTCCTTTTCAGGGGTGACGAAGAAACCGGGAGGCAGAGGCCGGGAGTGCGCATTCGGAGCGGAGCATCCGCCCAGTTCCGTAATGCAAACGGCGCGCCAAAACAGGCCCGGTCCGTGGAGTCGCTGTTTTTCCCGTGAAAACCGGATAACCACTGGAATCAGGCCGATACGTGCTGTGCATGTGGGGCGTTTCGCCCCACATGCGCTGGGGCGTTTCGCCCCACACCGACGCCTTGCCTGGAGCGAATCGCTCCACTCTGATGCGCTTTTCGCGAGTGTGGCGTGCGCTTTTGAATCGCGATCCTGGGTGCCCCGGGTCAGAAAAGCGCATCGCGTGCGTCGGTTCTTAGACTTCAAGGATCACTCTTCCTGCATCGATCCGTATGCCGCGCTCTGCTCCACGTCCCGCCCTCCTGCCGCTCGCGTTTGGCGGTCATGCCAAGGCCTGTGTTTCGGGCCTGCGGGAATTCGCCGACATGCTCCAGCAGTCGGGCTATCTCGTGCTCGATCTTGCGGCTGTGGGGGCGACGGCACCGCTGGCCGTGGAAACGACGTTCGTCAGTCTGCCGAGTGTCACGCTCTTGGCCATCTCGTCGTCCGCACACCGGGTTACGACGATTCGGGGTGGACGGGTGAGCCTCTGTCTCGGCGTCGAGGGCTCGGGCACGCTCACCGCCGGCCGGTCGATGGTGCCGTATCACCGAGGGGCGGGGGTGCTGATGCCCGAATGCCCGGTTGTCTGGCGGATCGACGACCGTGCCAGCGACTTCGAGGTCTCCCTCGAGCGGGAGCGGCTGGCGGTGACAGCCCGGGCGATGCTGGGGCTCGACGACCAGGCGCCGCTGCCGGGCTGGAATCTCGACGACCTCCGATCGGTGCCGACGCGGGTGGGCGTGGTGGACGGGCTTTCGACACTGATCGGTCTCGCGATTCAGGCCGGCCGCTACGCCACCCAGCCCGGGGTTCTGGCCGCCAGTGGGCTCGAGGATCAGTGTTACCGTCAGGCTGTTTTTCTCCTGATGCCGGAGGCGTTTCTCCGGCCACTGGCCCACTCCGCCGCGATCGAGACGGAGCGGGCGGTGATCGACAGCCTCTGCGAGTGGCTCCGCGCCAACCTCCACTCGCCCCTTGCGCTCACCGACCTCGAACGGTTCAGCGGCCTGGCGGCCCGCACGCTCCAGGTGTCGTTCCGGAAGCGATTTGACATGACGCCGATGGCCTGGCTCCGAGAGCAGCGGCTCCTGGCGGCCCGAACGATGCTTGCGCACCCCCGCGGCTTGGATTCCGATCAGCCGCTCGCGATCGTCGCTACGAATTGCGGCTTCGGCTCGGCGGCCGATCTGAGGAGGCGGTACCGCGCGCGGTTCGGCGAGTCACCTGCCGAGTCGTCGCAGGAAGGTCAGCCATGAACCGACAAACCATCCTGGCGATCGGCGGGATGCTGCTCGCGGCGGTGGCAGGAAGCCATGCGGGCCTGGCCGTCGAGCATCAGATCTACATTCTGACCGGCCAATCCAATTCGCTCGGCACGACCGGCGCAGGCGACCCGCTCGGCCTGCCGGGAGCGGATGCCGCCGAAGGCGAGACGGCCTTCTTCTGGAGTAACGTCACCAGCACCAACACGGTGTATCCGCCAGCTCGCTACGGCGACTCCGGTGGCGCGCTCACGACGCTGCGGATCCAGCAGGGCGACGGCGGGACCAATCCTGCCTTCTGGGGTCCTGAATTCGGCTTCACGCGCACGCTCGCGGCGCTCGGCGAAAGCGACGTGCTCGTGATCAAGGCCTCCCGCGGCGGCGGATCCAACTCGCTCTGGGACAAAAACACCTTCACGTCCTCGCCCGATGCAGGTCACATGTGGGGCCACCTCCGCGACACGGTGGATGCCGCGCTCGCCGCAGTCCCGACGGGTGACACGTTTCGCATCCGAGGCTTGCTCTATCTTCAGGGCGAGAGCAACACCGCGGCCGATGCGGCCGTCGCCGGCGACAGGCTGGGGGCGCTCGCGGCGAACCTTGCGGCCCACATCGAGGCCGCGTACCCGGGAGCGACCGCCGGCATGAAGACGGTGATCGGCGAGATCGCCGCCAGCCGCGGCACAGCCAGTCGGATCGCCACCACCGCCGCCCAAGAGACCCTGGCCGCCGGCAACGACGCCTTCGCCTTCGTGGCCACCCGCGATCTCGCCCTCAAGAGCGACGGGATCCACTTCGGCGGGCCCGCCAAGCTGGAGATCGGCCGGCGGATGGCAAGCGCGATGGCCGGCCGCCAGATCGCGGACGGCAGTTTCGACGGGGTGGCAGCGACGGCCGGAGCCAACAGCCTTGTGTTCGATCTGGCAGTGCCCGACGGCTCGGCCACGAACGGCCCGACCGGCACGTTCCCCAACCCCTTTACGGGCTTCGCCACAGGTGCCGGTGGCCAGGCCCCGGCCGGCGTGGTCATCGAGGGCTCATCAGGGTCGGTCGTGTTCGCCGATTACTTCGCCGCCCTCACCACCAGCGACATCGCTGCCGGTGGTGATGCCGGGAACGCCAACTCCGGCCGCAGCCTGACGCTGCGTTTCGTCGATCCCGAGTCGCGGGCGAAGGCGGCGGTGGCCGGCGTGGCCTTCGAGCTGCGGGCGGTCGGGGGCGACGGCGTGACGGCCACGTTTCTTGACCCCGACGGAGTGGCCATTCACGAGACGGGCATCCTGGCGGATGGCCGCTACGGCTACGAGGCGATCGACAGCTTCACCGGCGAATCCACGAGCCTGATCCATCAGGTGATTCTGTCCGGCAGCGGCGGCACGCTCTGGACGCTCGGTCATGCCGGCGATGCCCTGACGGCCGACCTTGCATTTCACGGCTTCACCCTGGTTCCCGAGCCCGCAGCCGGTGCGGTGATCGGGGCGGCCGCCGCCGCCGGCTTCATGCGGCTCATGAAACAGTCGGGCCGGCAGGCGGACACCGGGGCCGAGCCCGTGGGGGACTGACCGGGGAAAGGCACGCTCGGTCAAAGGCTGCCTTTCCAATCTCCTTTCGGCTGATGATCTACGCAGAGGACAAGAGATCCAGTACGAGCATTTCGAAAAGGCGGTCCGCCGACACGCCAGCCGCCGCCGCCTGCCGAACCAGGACACTGTCCCGCGCGGTTCCCGGCACCGAATTCACCTCCAAAAAGTGAAGCTCTTCACCGCTCAAGATAAAGTCGGCGCGATACCAGCCACGCAGATCCAGGACTTCTCCGATTTCGAGAATCCGTGCCCGCAGTTCCGCCGCAATCGAAGCCGGAATACGCGCAGGAATGATCATGCGCGCTTCCCGGCGCGAGGTATATGCCCGAATCGGTTCCTCGCATTGGGGCCGAATGACCTCGGCAATCTCGAACACGCGGTCTTGACCAGATAGCCGTATCGCGCCAGCCGTCAATTCCACCCCGTCCACATACTCTTCAACAAGCAGATTCCTACTCAGGGAAGCTGCCCTTCGGAGTACCGGGTCGATAGCACTGCCGGCATGCACACTGAAGACCCCGAGGCCCGATCCAAGCCCGTTCGGCTTGATGACAAAAGGTGGCCGCACACCGGCTTCCTCGAGACGGTGTGCCGAGATTGCGTCTCCATCAAATTGCCACTGCCGCGGCACTGCAATTCCGATGGTGGCGGCGAGATAAGACTTACAACGAGCCTTGTCGGCCGCCAACGAAGAGGCCAAGACACCGGAACCGGAATAGGGAATGCCTACGATATCGAGATAGCCCTGCAATTCGCCCGACTCTCCAGGACGACCATGAATGGAAATCACGGCGGCTGCCGGCCGGATCGTCTCGCCAGAATCGCGGTGCCTGAGAATCGGCGGCACATGGTGAAATGTGAGTTCCGTAACGGAGGTCAGCGCAAGGTGGGCATCGAGGATCGTCCACTCTCCTTGCGACAACTCCACCAGAACGACTTGGTGATGGTCCCTCAGGACCTCGAAAATATGGCGTGCGCTGGCCAGCGATCCGGAGCGCTCCGGAGTGTCTCCCCCAGTGATCACAACAAGGACCGGATCAGCCATGTGCTTCAGCCCAGGCACGTCCAAGATACTCATCGACCCCCGGTGGTCTTCTCGACAATCCATTCCCGGGTGTAAAAGTCAGTTCGCCAAGAATAGGCTCACCGGTCTGGGCAACGAGAAAGTCCACCCGCACGAAGGTGTATGCAGATGCGAGATGGGAGGCGATTTCGGCGAGCGTCTGTACGTGGCTCTGCAAACACAATCGCCCGACATCTGTGGTTCCGTTCGTATGCCCGATGATACGGAAGTCGGGCATCAGGGTGATGGTTTCCTTTGTCTGCTTGCTGTGAAAAACGATCAGCGCAGCCTTCCCCCGGAAACAGAAGAAGTTTACGGAGAAGAGGCCATCGCCCAGATATTCCTCGAGGAATATCTCCGGCCGGAAGACGTTGTACCACCACTCGCCATGTGACCGGCCGTAGCGGCACGAAAGCCACTGGGCAGCTACTCGCTCGACTTCCATTCTCCTGTCCGAATCGAGTGGATACGAGGTGGGTGTGTAGAGCCCAGCGCCATGGCTCGCTTTGAGGTAATAGCGTCCGGGCGGCACTTCCTCATTGGCTGGGAGGGTTGCCTTGTCGGAGTGCCACAGAACATGAGCGCAGCGAACACCTTCTGCACCCGGAGCCGAGAGATACCGGTGGGTGAGGAGTTTGTTTCCGCTTTCAGGAACCTTGAACGGTTCAAAGAATTTCCTCCACGTGACCCATTCGTTGAAGCCAACCGGGGCGGAGATGCGGGGGAACACACCGTGGGATGAAAAGAACAGGGCACTCGCCCTTGCCATGGCGCGGAGCAAATACGAAGCCGGATAGTAATCGGTTCCCCGCATCCACCCTCGGTCCTGGACAGGGAGAAACGGGGCATGGTCTTTACCGAGCACGGTGCCGAGTTCCATGCTGGCGTGTTGAAGGCACTGACGGGCGAAGGCCTCGTCGGAGGTGGCGTTCATGGAGCCCCCGCCTGTGACAGGTCCTGCTCGGGAGGGCGGAAAGCAGGGGGTCTGGGGAACGCCCCGAAGAGTGGCAGAGGCAGCTCGTGATGAGCATAGCGACTCGGAATGGCAGGCTTCACGAGTGAGCTGCACAAGCGCAAGAGGGCTTCGGGATCATTACTGGCGAGGATCCCGTAAAAATTCCCGCTATTCCAGGTCACAAGCCCGTGCGAGAAAATCGATTCCAGCGCCATCCGAATTCGATTCAAGGTCGCCAACTGACCGTTCATTTCCGAGACAAGCAACAGGCGTTTCTGGGCTATCTGCTCGTCCGAAAAGAACCGCCGCTTGAACTCCAGGTCTTTTTGTTTCTCTCGGCGCTCGAATTCGGCAGGGTCGTCTTGCGATAGTTTCTCGACCAGAATGATGATGCCGTTGGGCTTCAGATTGCGACTGGCTATCAGCAGCGGCTCAAGACGTTCGGGGCCATACATCTGGAAGGTTGTGTCCTCCAGGATCACATCAAAGCCAGTCGAGAAATCGGAAATCCCACGTGCCGACAAGGAAGGCAACGCCACTTCATAGAATGGGCCATGAAAGAAATGGGCTCCCTCAGGTCGGTCGTCGTCAAACGCGATCCGGTTTTCGACATTCGGGCTGCAATTGAGCGTGCGAATCTTACCCCGCGACATATTCGCCAGAGTTCTCGCCAGCACGCCAGAGCCATCTCCCAGCGTATAGACAGAGGCATATGTCTGATCCGGGCCACGCTTCCGGAGGCAATACTCGAGCAAGGCAGCTCCCATGCGGCACTGCTCTTCGAGCGCATAGGGCAACGAGGCGACGAAATGGGCATTGAAGGCCCCCGCGTAGCGATTGCGAATGACGGAGTATTCAAGGCACCGTTTGTCGTTGCCCAGTAATTCCGGATCGAGCTTCACAAGCCGCGCCGGGGCCCCGTCAAGGCCTCGAGCGATCCGCCCGAAGGCTTCGATATGTCTCAGGCGAAAGGCCGAGTTTGCCCTCGACAAATACTCGGTGATTCCCATCCTGCGAGGCCTTTTTCGCGTGCATGACTGATCCGGCCAAGCGATGCCCGGCGACAACGCCAGCCGCTCCCCATCACAGCCTTGCGGTCGTTGGTGGCTCGCACTATCGATTCGTTGGCCGCGAAGTCAACCGCTCGCTCCGGCCGGATATTCTTCCCGAGGGGGTGTGGCGCGACAACCCGCGATCAGGCAGTTGTCTGCGCCAAGCCATACGGGTCCCAACAGCCACCGCGGAACCCACGAGATGAACTGGCAGCA
This sequence comes from uncultured Candidatus Kuenenia sp., assembly GCA_964453165.1. GTDB lineage: Bacteria > Planctomycetota > Planctomycetia > Pirellulales > UBA1268 > QWPN01. The sequence goes on from CAYVNX010000011.1 coordinate 43,603, forward strand.
CCCGCGAGGCCGTTCCACTCGCAGGCGTTGCCCTCTCGCTCGATCCTGCCCGGTTCATCCCGGCGGAGTTTTGGTGGGGCACCAAGTCGGGGCTATCGAGCCCGTAGGTGTCGGTCGGGGCCACGGCAGTCAGGAAGTCCGTGCCCTGCTGGTTCCTGACCCCGCAGGTGCCGATGTCGAAGATGGAGCTGCCGCCTCCGCTGGCAGAGTCGGCACAGGCCAAGCGAACCCCAAGCAACGACCCATCCAACAAAGTTGGACGGTTCAGGAACCAACGCAGCGATTTCTGACGCACTGAGCGCGGTGTTAAATTTGCACATGTTGCAGGCGACCGTCGACGTATCCAATCGCTTCGCCGGCCTGGCCGATCGTCAACGGCGCTGCAATCCCAGGTATGACGGTGCCGTCGGTGGCAGTGCCGAGCGATGTCGTATTCTCGTAAAACGTGTACGTGCTTCCGTCCCGTGTGATGGCAAACAGATTCCAGATTCCTGCCGAAACGGCGGAGGCATTTGGTGAGGTTAGGAACACCCCAGACCCCCCGTTGTTGATGTGAAATCCGAGCGTGCCGTCCAATGCGTACGAGAAGAACCACTTATTCGTCGCACCGCTGCCTTCGTTGTGCCCCATCAACGCGTTGCGGCGTTTCTCACCTGCCCTCAGCCGCGTGACTCACCACCAACCTCCATCAGCTCGCCCTCGATGGGAATCGGCCTGACCAGGCCGCCGTCGCGGGCCTTCTGCAGCCCTTCGACCACGATTAGTTCGTCACCCGAGATCCCGTCGGCGATCACCCGCAGGCCGCCATCGAGGATTCCGGGCACGATCGTGCGATGCTCGACCCGGCCGTCGGCATCGACCACGCAGACATACCGGCGGCCCTGATCGATCCCGATCGCCCGATCGGGCACGAGCACCGCAGGCGCGGGGTTGCCGAACGGCAGCCGCACCCGCACGAACATTCCGGGTAAGACGAGTTCGTCGGCATTGGGCAGTTCGGCCCGGCAGCGGATCGTGCCGGTCGTGGCTTCGGCGGCCACGTCCACGAAGTCGAGGATACCGCGGCGGGGAAAGCCCTGGTCGGCGACGAGGGCGACCTCGACCGGGATCTGCAGGTCCTTGATGTTTCGCCACTCGACGGGAGCACTGCCGCCGTTCGCCGCCCGCTCCGCCCGGCTGGCCACCGCCTGGGCCCGCGAGAGCAGCACCGACCGCTCGTCGGCCTCGAAGTAGACATGCACCGGCGCGATGCTCACCACCGTGGTCAGGGGCCGGCTGGCCGTGGCGTCGGCCGTGACGAGATCTCCCTCGAACACGTTCTTGGCGGAGATCCGCCCGTCGAGCGGCGAGGTGAGCGTGCAGAAGCCGAGGTCGAGTTCGGCGTCGGCACGCGCGGCCTGGGCCTTCTCGAGCATTGCCCGCGACATGTCCCGTCTAGCCTGAAGGATCTCGTATTGCTCGCGGGTGACGACACCCTTGGGCACGAGCGGGGCGTTGCGGACGAGTTCCCGCTCGAGTTCGGCGAGTTCGGCGGCCTGCTTGTCCACCTCGGCGGCCGCCTGGTCGCGGGCGATCCGATAGGGCCGCTCGTCGATCGTAAAGAGTGGATCACCCTGCCGCACCCGCTGGCCGTCGAGAAAGTGCACCTTGGTCACGAAGCCCGAGACGCGGGCCCGGATCGCCACCTCCGCGACCGCGGCGGCGTTGCCGGTGAACACGACCGTCTGCGTCACCTCCCGGGATACAGGCCTGGCCACCCGCACCTGGGGCGGCGGAAGCTCGACGAGCGGCGGCGCGGGCCGGCTGCAGCCGCCGACCGCCAGGCCGCAAAGAATGAGGGCTGTCTGCAGAGGGGAGTGCTGCATGGTGCGTTCGGGTCGGGGCAGACCTGCGAGGACGACCGCCCGGAAACGGACCGAGCGTGGCGTTATAGTAGCCTGACGGATCTTCCTCCGGGTGCAAGTCAGAGCGACAAGGAGCGTGGCAGTGGGTGGAGCGGACAACGCGGCGACAAACGAGGCGGATCGGCTCTTCGGCAGCCGACAGACCGTGGAGCAGGTCGAGGAGGGAGCTGAACTGGCCCCCAAGTTCGACGCCCAGGGCTTCATTCCCTGCGTCACCACCGACTATCACTCGGGCGAGGTTCTGATGGTGGCCGTGATGAATCGCGAGGCGCTTGCCCGGTCGATCGAGACCGGCGAGGCCCACTACTTCAGCCGCAGCCGCCAGGTGCTCTGGCACAAGGGAGCGACCAGCGGCCTGGTGCAGAAGATCGTCGAGATGCGGATCGACGACGACCAGGACTGCGTCTGGCTGCGGGTCGAAGTGGCCGGCGGCGCCAGCTGCCACGTCGGCTACCGTTCCTGCTTCTACCGGAAGGTGCCGGTCGGCTCCGACCGGCAGGCCGGCACGGCCCTCGAGTTTCTCGAGCAGGAGAAGTCGTTTGACCCGAAGGCCGTCTACGGTGACGCTCCGAACCCGACGCAGCTCTGAGAGACCCGCTCTTTGAGCGGTGCACGGGCATCCCCGCCCCCTGCACCTTTGCGGCCCTCCGACCGCCCCTCCCGGCGGCCGTCTTGAGGCCCGTGGCATGCCTCACTCGCCGGACTGCTCGTGGGCGAAGCGGAGCGCCTCCTGCATGCCAGGGGTCCGAAGTTCTTCGGGCACGTCTTCGATGACGGCGATCGCTTCGTTGAACCGGCCGGTGTCGATCAGGGCTGCGGCCAGGTTATGCCGCACCTCGACCCGATCGGGATACCGTTCGGCGGCGATCGCCAGGGCGGCGATCGCATCGTCGAATCGGCCCGTCTCCGCGTAGACGGCGCCGAGGTTTTGCAGGATGGAGAGCCGGTTGGGGTTGGCCGCGAGCGCCCGTTCGAAGCAGGCCGTGGCAGCGGGCAGATCGCCGAGCCGCAGTTCCGCCGCCCCTTCCAGGAAGGCCACCGGCACCGCGAGCGGGTCGAGGGTCTTCCAGGGCGTCGTGCCCCGGCGGGCGGCGTCTCGCATCCGCAGCCAGTCGCCGTCGTGCTCGGCCCGCCGGGCCTCGATCACGCAGGCCTCCTGCCGCCAGGCGGCCGAGGCATAGGCGATCCCCAGGCCGATCGCGGCCACCAGCGGCGGGGTGACGAGCCAGCAGGGGAGCGGTAGCGGCCGCGTCGACGCCGGCCGCACGGCGTGCACGAGCACCACGATCACCGCGAGGTGCACCGCCAGCACGACCTGATGACTGACTCGATCGAGCGGGAAATCGAAGCACGAGAACACGAGGTGGCTGACGATCGCCGCCAGCGACGCGGTCGCCAGCCGCGTGTCGGCCGGCTCGGATGAATCAAGCAGCACCCGGCGGATCGCCAGCAGGGCGAAGCCGAAGACCGCGAGCCAGGGAAGCCCGCCCAGCAGTCCCTTCTCAGCGAACACCCAGAGGATGTCGTTGTGCGGCTGGATCCAGTTGTCGCTGGAGAGTCGGGAGAAATCGGGCCGGGCTTCCGACCCGTCGGCCCCAAAGTATTCGTGCAGCCGGATCGGAAAGTTGCCCGCGCCGACGCCCGTCAGCGGATGGTCGGTGATCATGCGGGTGGTGAGCGACCAGACGAGCCCGCGGCCACCGTCGCTCGGGCCGGCGAGCTGGTGCGGCCGCTGGATCGTGAGCTTGCGGAGCCATTCGCCGGCCGGCGTGTCGGTGAGGGTGAGGCCTCCCAGGCCGACCGTGGCGAAGCCGGCCCCGACGGCCAGGATGGCCAGGCTCCGCCGCAGCGCCGGCGAAACGGCGAGCTCGCGCCGGTGCCGCAGCAGGGTGGCCACGGTCACGACCAGGCCGGCGGCGCAGCCGAGCCAGGCGGCCCGCGACTGGAGCACGACGAGCAGGGCCGTCGCCGCCAGGCCGACCGCAGCCGCCACGACCCGCCAGCCGCCGGTCAGGAGGCTCGTCGCGCAGCCGCACCAGGGCACGAGCAACAGGAGGAATCCGGCGAACAGGTTCACGTTCGACATCATGCCTTCGAGCAGCGCCTCTTCGATGCTGCGGCGGCTCGGCCAGCCCCCTTCGAGCACTGGGAGAAGCCTCGCGCCGCCCACCACCACCGCCACGAGCGTCGCGATCGTGGCGATTTCGAGGAGCCGCTCTCGCCAGCGGGTGGCGATCGGCAGGAGCAGCGCGCCGAGGCAGAGGATAAGAAACGCCCCCGCCGTTCGGAATAAGTCGGTCCAGCCAGCGGATGGATTCAGGGCGGCCGTGAACGACAGGCCGCAGGCGGCAAGCGAGACGAACGAGGCCGTGATGACAGGCTCCCGCAGGACCGAGGTGTCGAGTTGCTGCCGCAGCAAGGGCAGACAGAGGCACGCCGGCACGATGACCACCAGCACGAGGAGCAGAGCGAACAGCCGGGGCACCTGTGAGACGTCGTAGATCCGCGGATCAATCACCAGATGCAGCCCCACGAGCGTTGCAGCCAGGAAGGCGACCACGAGCCAGGTCTGCCACCGGTTCGCCTGCTTGCCGGGGGCAACCGGCGGAGTGTGGGTCATTGAATCCCAATCGTCTCGTGGTGCGGGGCGGAGTCAGCGGCCTCGGGGCAGCCGCCGACCGTGAAGCCGCGCGGGTTGAAGCCGAGATCGGCCCGCGCAGCGGCATGGTCGAACACGAGATCCTCGTTCATTCGCGGCCCCATGGCGATCGACAGGCCGGGGGCGAACCCTGTTCCGCGGGCGACGGTGGCGAGGAGCCGCCAGATCCAGGTGGGCAGTTCGAGCGTCCGCGGCGGCAAGCCACGGTCGTGGCAGGTGCGTTCGACGAGTTCCCGAAAACTGAGGCGGTCTCGGCCGGAGACGGCATACAACGGCTGGGGTTCGGGATGAAACGCCGCCGTCACGCAGGCCTGGGCCACGTCATCGGCGTGCACTGGTTGCCGCAGTCCGGTGCCGGCTCCGCAGAGGGGAAACCGGCCGAACCGGCGAACACAGGCCGCGATGGCGGAGACGTTGCCATCGGTCTGGCCGTCGTAGATCATCGTCGGCCGCAGCACGGTGGCGGTGAGGCCGCGGCTGGCGGTTCGCTCCAGCACTGAGGCTTCCGCATCGGCAAGCCGGCGGGCGAGCCGCCGCTCGGCCGGATCGCCGGAGCATTCCTTCGTGATGACGCTCGTTGAGGAGAGGGCCACCAGCCGCTCGAGACCACAGGCCTCGAGCCAGTCGAGCAGGTCGGCGGTAGCCCAGATCGGGCAGACCGCGATCCAGATTCGCACCTGCTCAATCCCCGGAGGAAGTGGGCCGCCAGGACGGCACCAGCTGGGATTCATTCCTGAAGCCGGAATCATTCCCGAGGTTGAAGACGGCTCTTTCATGCGGGAACTCGCCACGACGGGATGGCCCCGCTGGACGAGCCGCGGAATCAGAAACCGCCCGACGAGGCTTCGGCCCCCGAGCACGCCCACGGGCACGTGTGGAGCCACTGCGATTGCTGACCGGTGCTTCACGACGACAGCGTCCGCGATCGGGCCGCGGGATCCCGGGCCAGCACGGTGACCGCGGCCGGTTTGACGGCGGCAGGGAGGGCGGCGAGGCTGCGGCCCAGGCCGCGAGCCGCTTGTACCACCGCCACGCCGGCAAACCGCAGCCAGACTCCGGCCACGACCAGGCCGAACAGGCCCGCTGGATAGCTGCGACGGTAGTGTTTGCGGTAGAAGCGGATCATGCCGCAATGCTTGTGCCATTCCACGGCCAGGGGCCGGGCCCGGCCGCACATCCCACGGTGATGGACGGCCGGTGCGGCGGCCGTGAACAACACCCGCCAGCCCGCTTGACGAAAGCGGAGACAGAGGTCGAGGTCTTCGCAGTGCAGAAAAAAGCCCTCGTCCCAGGGGCCTGCCTGATCGAAGGCCTCCCGTGAAACCATCACCAGCGCCCCCGATACCGCCTCGACATCCACCGGGACGTCTGGCAGCGGCTCCCGATGCAGATAGAAGTCGGAGAACAGGCCCGGCGACAGCCAAGCGAGACGGTTCAGCCCGAACCCGCGCACGAAGGACCGCCAGGGTGTGGGCACGCTGCGGCGGGCGCCCCCCTGCTCATTGCCGTCGACGTCGGTCAGGAGCCCTCCCACCATGCCGACCCGGCGATCCGAATGGATCGCCTTGAGAAGCGCTGCAAGCGAGCCTGGTCGCAGGATGCAGTCGGGATTGAGAAACAGGATCGCCGGTTCGGTGGCGAAGGAGGCCCCGAGGTTGCAGCCGGTGGCAAAGCCGGTGTTCACCTTCGAGCGCATGATTCGCACGCGGATGTCGGTCGCGAATCGGGCGGCGACCGCTTCGAAGGGCCCGGGAACAGAGGCGTTGTCGATCAGGATCACCTGCCGGGCCTGAGCGACCGCCGCCTCGAGGCAATCGGCCAGCAACCGACCGGCGTTGTGATTGACGATGACGATGCTGACAGGTTGGCCCGGGGCATCCCCTACTCGCGGTGCTCGGGGCTGGTTGGGACTGCCGTGCATCGGCCCGTCCGCCGCCAGCCGATGTCCCAGAGCCTGACGATCTTCCATATCGCAACCTGTCGGCCGGCCTGAACAGCCCGACGCTTTCGCCAGAACTGGCCGAACCGTAAGCCAGCATCCCACTTGCCGCGGGCGAATGCACGTCCCCGGCCACGGCAGCCGAGAATCAGTCCAGTCAGGATAGATTGGGCAAGATGGGCAAGCAACGCAGGAAATACAACGATTCCGGGCGTGTTTTTGACAACCGTCCAGAGCAGGTTGCGGTGGCCAAAAAAGGTGGCCGCTGCTCCGGCGCCGCTCGCGCCGCCGACATGGTGGACGACAGCCTCGGGGACGTAGCGGGCTGCATGGCCGGCCAGTCGGAGTCGATAGCCGAGATCGACATCTTCGCCGTAGCAGAAGTAGTCCTCGTCGAATCCGCCGACGTCGAGCACGGCCTGACGGCGGTAGAGCACCGCGGCTGCACACGCCGAGAAAATCTCCCGCGCTGCAAGATCCTTCGCCCTGAGTCTGCGGCCATGACCGTCCCGCCAGGCCAAGCCGCTTGCGTGCCAGCGGTCGCCGATGCCATCGAGAATCCCCGCAGCCCCTGCCAGCATCTGCCGCGAGCCAAACGCGGCAGTTGCTGGATGCAGCAGCGACGCAGCGACGAGCATCGCCAGCCATTCGGGCTCGGGAAAGGCGTCGGGATTGAGGAGTGCCACGAGATCCGTCTGGGCCAGCCCGATCCCACGGTTGCTCCCGGCCGCAAATCCGAGGTTGCCTGAGAGCGGCTCGACCACCAGGCGGCCGGCCAGTCGCGGTTCCCCCTCGGCGTAGCTCCGGCAGGCCGCCAGCGAGCCGTCGGTGCTTGCGTTGTCGATCAGCACGACCCGCTCGGCTGGATGCGTTTGCGCAGCCAGGCACTCGAGGCACCGAACGACATGGTCGCCGCCGTTGAAGTTCACGATCACGACGGTGACGGCTGATGGCGGCATGGGCAGGGTGGGGCGGGAGAAAGCCGTGCTTTAAGGATAGGTCATCTGCCAGGGGCGTGACCCGCCGGCCCTGCTTGACTGGGCTTGCACGGCGACCTACGGTCGAGGAATCGGCGGCGCTCGCCGCCCCTGCGGCTACCCTCGCCCCCGTCCCACCGGCATCCATGCAATCCTCGACGAGTCTCCGGCAGGCCTGGCGGGACTGGTCGGCGGGCACCGGCGCCGTGCGAGCCTGGTGGACGCTCGCCCGCTACGACATCGTGCTGCGGTATCGGCGGTCGATTCTCGGTCCCCTGTGGCTCACGATCAGCATGGGGGCGATGCTCCTGGGAATCGGCCCCCTCTACACGGAGCTCTTCGGCGCCTCGAAGACCGAGTTCTTCCCCCACCTGGCGCTGGGCATCATCTTCTGGCAATACATCGCCGGCTCGATCAACGACGGCTGCACGACCTTCAGCAGCGCGGCCAACCACATCAAGCAGGGCGACAATCCGCTGGCCGTGTTCGGCTGGCGGGTCTGGGCCCGCAACCTGATCCAGTTCGCCCACCACATCGTGCTGATCGTGCCGCTCGCGATCTGGACGGGCCTGCGGCCGGCGCCGGCCAATCTGCTGTTCGTCGCCGGGTTCGCCATCCTGCTGGTCAACCTCCTGGCCGCAGCCTTCTCACTCGGCATCATCTGCGCCCGGTTTCGGGACGTGCCCCAGGTCGTCTCCAGCCTGATGCAGTTCCTGATGTTCGTCACCCCTGTCTTCTGGCTGCCCGACCGGCTGCCGGCCAGGGCCCAGACGATCCTCCTCAATCCGTTCGCCATCCTGCTCGACGTGGTTCGGGGGCCGTTGCTCGACAAGCCGCCCCCGGCCTGGGCCTGGTGGTCGATCCTGGGCTGGACTGCCGCCAACGTGCTCGTGGCCGCCGTGCTCTTCACCCGCAAGCGCGACCAGATCGTCTATTGGCTGTAGTGCCGCATGACCCGCATTCATCTTCAGGACGTGAGTGTCGCCTTCCCGATCTTCGGGGCCTATGGTACGTCGCTCAAGCATGCGCTCACCGCGAGCATGACCGGCGGGCGGATCGGTCGAGACTCCGGCGTGACGATCATCCAGGCGCTTGAAGACGTGAGCCTCGACATCCGTGAGGGCGACCGGGTGGGCATCGTGGGCCACAATGGCTCGGGCAAGACCACGCTTCTGCGGACGATGAAGGGCGTCTATCCGCCCCAGGGGGGACGGCGGGAGGTGACCGGCCGGATTGCAAGCCTCGTCGAGCCCGTGCAAGGGATGGAGCCCGAAGCGACCGGTTGGGAAAATATCGCCCTGCGGGGCGTGCTCGCCGGTATTCCAGCGGCGGAGATGCAGCGGCTCACCCCGGGAATCGCCGAGTTCAGCGGGCTCGGCGACTACCTGGCGATGCCGGTGCGGACCTACTCGACCGGCATGCTCATGCGGCTGGCGTTCTCGATCGCCACGAGCATCCGCTCCGACATCCTGTTGATGGACGAATGGCTCTCGGTGGGCGATGCCGACTTCAAAGAGCGGGCCGAGGAGCGGCTGCGGGAGGTGGTGGAGCAGAGCGGCATCCTGGTGCTCGCCTCGCACTCCGCCGAACTCATCGCCCGCGAGTGCAACCGCGTCGTTCAACTCGAGCACGGCCGAGTGATCCGCGACGCCCGGCTCGAACGCG
>CAYVNX010000012.1:0-48586 GCA_964453165.1 uncultured Candidatus Kuenenia sp.
GAGGTTCGCGATGCCCTTCGGGAGGAGCTCCGGGCGGCGCGGGAGAGCGGCGATGGCCGGGGGATGGTCGTCACGCTCAAGGAGTATGCTCGCGAGTCGAAGGACCCGGTGCGGAAGTTCGCCCTGCTCGACGTGGCCGAACACCTCGCGATCGAACTGCACCAGTATTCGCTCGCCATGGGGGTGGCGGCCGAGAAGGTGCTGCAGTTCGACGTCACCGACATGCCGACCCGGATGCGGATCCTCGAGTCGGTCGCCCCCTCGAAGCGGCTCGAGGAGCTCGACTACGGGATCGAGTTTGCCACGAGCGCGCTTGCCGTGGCAGTCGGTACCGAGGATTTCGAGGCGGCCAAGCAGATTCTCGAAGACCTCCGCACGATGGTCGCCTCGTATGCAGCCATCGAAAAAGAGCAGGAGATGGAGATCCGGCGGAAGAATCCCAAGCTTTTTCAGTCGACCTTACTCCACGAGAAGCTCAAGGCGAGTTCGGCGAAACAGGCCTGGGACAAGGTCTTTCGCAATCGGCGGCGGGATCGATACGAGGCGCAGCTGGCCGAGATCGAGGCGGCCGCCACCGTGGTTGCCAGCCGGCGGGAGGCGATGGAGAAGTGGGCCAAGCGGCCTGGGGATGCCGCCGCAGCCACCGTCGTAGGCAGCTACGAGTGCTTCGATCACTACGACTGGGACCAAGGCCTACGGCTTCTGGCCCAGGGTGAGGGGCCGCTGGCCGAGGTGGCCCGGGACGAAGTCGCGACCGGCAGCACGGCCGAGGCGGCAGATGCCGCGGCCCTCGCCGATCGCTGGTGGCGGGCGGCGGCGGAGGCGGCCACGGCCGACGGCGGCCTGCCGAATGACGTAGCCGCGATCCAGTCGCACGCCGCCGAGCTCTATCTCAAGGCCCTGCCCGAGCTGCCGGACGGGTTCGAGAAGGAAGTGGCCCGCAAACGGATCGGACAGGCCGACGTGCCGCGGGTGCTGCAGGCGGTCGAATCCGACGCCGCCCGCTGCAACACGGCGGCGGAGGCGGTGCAGGTCTACCGAATGTTTCTCGCCCGGGAGTCGATTCCCGAACCGATGCGGCGAGCCGGGCAGGTGCGGCTGGAGTGGTGGAAGCAGCGGGCCGAGCAGAAATTTCGCCGATTCGGGGAAGACTGGGTTTCACCCGAGGACTATGCGGCTCGGACCAAGCAGGCCGAAGACCGCGTGAAGCATGTGGCCGATTTGATCAGGATGGGCAACATCGCCCTCGCCAAGGAGGAGCTCGATCAGGCCAGTCGCCTTGATCCGACCAACGGCAAGGCCGATTACGTGATCGGCTTCATCAACTCGCTCGTGTTCAACAACGAGCTGGTGGCCGCCTACTTCTTCGGGGAGGCGGCCCGCCGCGAGCCCGACAATGGCTACATCCTCTGCGCGCTGGCGAACACGGAGATCCTGCTCAAAGAGCCTGAGGCGGCGCTGCGGCACTACATGCAGGCCCTGGAGCATCTGCCCGACCAGTTCGTGGTCGAGAACCTCGGGGTCGTGCTCCGCGTGGCCGCCCGGCTCGGGATCGATGACGAGACCACCCGACGGTTCAATCACATCTACCGCCAGGCAGTGCATGATCTGGGGCTCGAACCGGCCGAGGCCGAGACGTTCGTGTTCCTGGCGCCTTTCGCGCTCGACAGGACCGAGGAGGGCCAGGCGGAGGGCGAGTCGAACGGGTCCCGCGACACCCGCGATCGGGTGCAGATCGGCTCGGGGACAGGCTTCGTCGTCGCGCCGCACCTCGTGCTGACGAACCGGCATGTCGTGGAGGGCTGCACGGAGATCGTGATCGTCGATCCCAAGAACCGGGACAAGCAGCTGACCGCAAAGGTCATCGCATCCTCGGAAGACCCCGACCTGGCCCTGCTCGAATGCGAGGGCCTCGAGGCGCCGGCGGTCACCCTCGCCGACCAACTGCCACCCCGGGGCGAAGACATCATGTGCCTCGGCTTCCCTGGCGGCTCGCTCCTGGGCCTGGCTCTGAAGAGCACGAAGGGCTCGGTGATTTCCCTGGGCGACGAGGGGCTCGACGGGGGCAACTTCCTGCACAGCTGCATCATCAATCCCGGCAACAGCGGCGGCCCGATCGTCGATCAGACGGGGCGGCTCGTGGGAGTGGTCGTGGCGATCGTGAAGACCAACGCCATCGGCAACGCCTACAGCATCGGGATCCCGGTGGAGCGGGTGAAGCCGTTCCTCGATGCGGAGATCAGGAAATACGAGGAGTCGAAGCAGGAACCGGTCGATCCAAACCTGGCCGCGGCTCCCGTCGATGTTCCGGTCGGCGATGGTTCCGAAGGAGCCCCCGCGGAGCCTCCCCCACCGCCTCCGCCACCGAAGCCAGCGCCAGCCAAGCCGATCACCTGGGCCGAGGTCGACGCCAGGGTAAGTCCCTCCACGGTGTTCATTCTCGGCAAGATCCGCTCGCGGTCGAGCGGGGATGCCGAGACCGCCCCGGATGCGGTCGCGGCCGAGTAGCTTTGCGGCTTCGTGGTGTGAGCCGCAGGCTGTGTGCCTTCGGCCGTGGGCCTGCTTCGACGCCGACCGATCCGGAAAAGGGTGTATCCTGCACACGGAGCGTTGCCCTGCAGGAGAGATACGATGGCGAGTCGGTGGCTGATGGCGGTCGTGCTCGGCGGATGGTGTCTGGCCGCCCAGGCCGATTGGCCGCATTGGCGGGGCGACGCCGGCAACGGGGTGTCGCTCACGGCCCTGCCGCCGGTGGAGTTTGGCCCGGTGACGAACCTCCGCTGGAAGGCCGAGATCCCGGGGCGGGGGTCGTCTTCGCCGGTCGTGGTCGGAGACAGCGTGTTCGTGACCACGGCCGTGCCGATCGAGGGCGAGGGGCGGGTGCTCGATTTTCGCCTCCTCTGCTTCGACCGGGCGACGGGAGTTGAGCGGTGGTCGCGTTCGGCCGTGAAGACCGCACCCCACGAGGCCACCCACGAAACCAATGGCTACGCCTCCGCCTCGCCCTGCACCGACGGCGAGCGGGTCTACGCCCACTTCGGCTCACAGGGACTCCATTGCTTCTCTCTGGCGGGCGACCACCTCTGGAGCCGCGACTTCGGCGACATGCGGGTGCGAAATGGGTTCGGCGAGGGGTCGTCGCCCACGCTGGCCGGGAATCTCGTGATCGTGCCCTGGGACCACGAAGGGCCTTCGATGCTCTTTGCCGTGGACAAGCTGACGGGAAAGACCGTCTGGGAAACGCCGCGAGACGAGCCGACCTCGTGGTGCACGCCCCTGATCGTGACCGACGCCGGCGGGACGACGCAGGTCGTGATGAACGGGCAGAACGCGGCCCGCGGCTACGATCTGGCAACGGGGAAGGAACTCTGGCAGTGTGGCGGGCAGACGGTACGGCCGGTGCCCTCGGCCCTCACCGCCGAGGGGACCGCCTACATCGGCAGCGGCTTTCGGGGCGCTTTTCTCGGGGCCTTCGAACTCGTCGGTCGGGGGAACTTGGATGGCGGACCGAGTGTCCGCTGGACAACACATCGCAACACGCCCGACGTGGCCTCCCCGCTACTCTCCGGAGACCGACTCTACTTCTACAAGGAGAAGACCGGGCTGCTGACCTGCCTCGATCGTCGCACGGGCGAGCCCCACTTCGAGACTGTCAGGATTCCCGGCGTGGGCCGCACCTACGCCTCGCCCGTGGCGGCCGGCGGGCATGTCTATCTCACCGACCGGGGTGGCCGGATCACCGTGATCGAGGATGCCGACGCGGTCACGGTCGTCGCGGAGAACGACGTGGAAGAGGGCGTGGATGCTACACCCGCTCCGGCCGGCGATTCACTCTTCGTTCGCGGCGAGCGGCATCTGTTTCGGTTCGCCAGGCCGTGAGGTGGATGCCTCCGTCCTCGCGAAGATCCCTCGCTGCTGAGTGGAACGAATCTCACACCTGGCGGCGGCGGACGAGAGCCGCTGCCGCCCCGGCGAGGGCGAGGAGCGCCCAACTGCCGGGCTCCGGCACGGCTGCAACGCTGCCGAGCCCCGAGGCCGTCGGCGTGGCCGGGAAGTAGTTGCCCTGCCCGTAGACGCCGGCGGTGTTGACGCCGACCAGGTCGAACACGTTCGTGGCGCCGTCGTAGTTGAAGTCGCCCTGGCTCCAGACGCTCGACGTGCCAGTGCCGTACTTGCCCGAACTGTTGATGCTCACGAGGTCGAAGACGTTGACCGCCCCGCTGAGATCGACGTCGCCGGCGGCTGAATACGAAACCTTGGCCGAGCCATCGCCGCTGACCACGTAGCCCACGGCCCGCGTGCCGCCGGACGCAGCCGCGGTGCTCGACGTAATGCCAGTCGTGCCATTCCAGGCGCCCCCGTTTCGGCCGGCGATGATGTCGGCCCTCAGATCAGCGGCCGAGATTCCGCCGGCGGCGATGGTCACCTGGCCCGCTCCCAGGTCGAGCCGGCCGCCGCCCCCCGCCTGATCGACCGACAGGCCACCGACCGAGACCGTCACGCGGGCATCCTGCACGAGCGACATCTGCCCGCCGGGACCGACCGCGACGGTCGGGGCCCCGGAGATCGTGCCGGCGTTGATGGCCAGCGACGTGATGCCGGTGGTGCTGTTGACGGCGATGCTCGAACCCGAGAGCGTGCCACCATCGATGATCACGGAGGGCGACCTCATCGTCGTGCCCGAGGCCACCGCGAGGGTCGCCCCGGTGTCGACCGTGACGTTCGAGGAGCCGACGCCGGTGGCACTCGCGATCTGGAGCGTGCCGGCCGAGACGGTGGTGGGGCCGGTGTAAGCGTTGGCCGCATCGAAGACGAGCGTACCGGCCCCCGTCTTCTGGACTGAGTTCGCCGAGGCGATCGTGGGATAGCCGAGTTGGGCCTGGGTCTGCGTACCGCTCGCGACATTGAGCACCAGATCAGTCACCGGCGCGCTGCCGGGCGTGTAGACGACCTGGAGGTCGTTCCCGGACTGGGCCACGGCGAACGTGCCGCCGCCGAAGGGATTGGCGAACCCGCTTGTGCCATTGGCAGCGGTCGTGACCACTTCGAAGCCGGTCGCGTCGAAGCCGCTGATGAAGTCGGCCGAGGCGAAGGTCCAGGCGTAGGGCGTGGCCCAATTGAAGTTGGCCGCCGACCCATTCTCGGTGCCGGCGAGCGTCCAGAGGTTGACCTTGATCGGGTCGGCCGAGGTTCCCCCGAGTGTGATCCCGCTCGTGGCGCTGAGCAGATCCCAGCCGCTGCCCGCCGTGCCGGTGGCGTTGTTGATCTGCCAGTTGACGTTCGAGCCCGAGGCCCAGGTGATGCCGAGGGTGGTGGTGAGCGTGCCGACGCCATCGCCGGGCGAGAGCGTGCCGCCCGTCTGGATCGTGGTGGCGCCGCCGATCGTGCCGCTGCCGCCGAGCGCTCCTCCGGCCTGGGCGGTGTAGTTGGCGAAATTCAACTGGCTGCCGTTGATGAACAGTTCGCCGCCGGAAACCGTCGTGGTGCCCGAATAGTCGTTATTGGCCGTCAGCACCCACTTGCCCGAGCCGCTCTTGGCGACGTTCAGCACGTCCACGAAGGGCACGGCCCCGTCGGAGAGCTTCGCGGCCAGCGTGTTGGCCGCCGTGCCGCTGCCGGCCAGGGTGAAGGTGCGGGCGCCGTCGCCGGCCACCACGACCGAACCGGTGTTGGCGAAGGTGGCGGCCCCGGATCCGCTCGACTCGAGCTGCCCACCCTTGGGGGTGATCGTGAATAGGCGATTGGTGGAGGTTGCCGTGGCAGAGTTGACCCGCACGGCCCCGCCATCGAGCACGAGATTCGCGGCGTCGGCTGCCGAGGCGCCCAGGCCGCTGGCCACGCCGCCATCGGCCAGGCTGCTCACCTCCAGCGTGCTCACGAAATTCACGTTCTCTCGGGTGGTGCGATTGCCTGTGCGGGCGGCGATGAACCGCTGGGCCGTCGACATTACAGCCGACTGAACCGTCGTCGTACCGGTGTAGCTCTGCGGGCCAGTTACCACGACCGCGCCGCCGTTTCGTACCGTGACGTTGTTGGCTCCGACGCTCGCGTTCGCGCCCAGCGTGAGCGTGCCGGAGAGACCGCCCCAGGCGTAGCCCGTCGCCGGATTCGGCGTGACCGTACCGGTGTAGGTGACGTTGCCGTCGGCCCCCACGCTCATCCCCGCCGCGTTCGCGAGGGCCCCGGTGAAGTTGAGGTTGGCCGCCGCATCGGCTGAGCCGAGCGCGAGAAACCCTGTCGAGGTTGGGGTGATCTTCGAGACGAGCGTGGCAAAGCCGGCGTCGGCGGTGCCGGGCGTGTAGGCGATGCCGCCCGACTCCTGCGCCAGGATGCCGGTGGTCGTGCCCCAGGACCCTGCCGCACCGAACACGAGCAGGCCGCCCTGCGATTGGATCGACCCGTTGATGGTATTGGTCGCGTTGTTGAGTTCGAGCCGGCCCGAGCCCCGCTTGTAGAAGTCGCCGATGGCGGCGGGATCAACCAGGCTGTTGACGACCTGGCCGGAGATGATGGTGGTGCCAAAGCCGTCGACGATGAACTGGCGTTGGTCGGACGTGGCGGTGATCTCGATCGCGGGTGTCGACTCCGTGCCGGTGAGGTAGACGGTCTTGCCCTCGGCCACCACGTTGCCGAGCGCCCGGTTGTTTGTCTGGAAAATCCGGCTGGTCACCGTGATCGAGTGATCGCCGCCGAAGGCGAAGGCGTGTTGGAGGTTGATCGCTGAATTGCCCATGACCAGGGCGTCGTTGGTCGAGCGGATCTCGCCGCCCCAGGTGTTGCTGTTGTTGGCGTTGTAGCGGAGGCTTCCCACGCCAAGCGCGTTGTCCGCCCCGAGCACATACACCTGCCGTCCGAGCACGATGCTGGCCCCGCTCGGCTGCGACGGGTTCATGTAGAAGAACGCCCCAGGATTCTGGTCGAGCTGACCAAACTCGATGTTGCCGCTCGTCGCACCGTTATCCCAGACGGCGTTGACGACCGTGTTGATCGGCGTCGTGCCAGCGTTGTCCTTGAAAACCCGGACCGCGAAATTCCGCCCGGTCGCGGGAGCATTGGCGTCGTAGAGTTGAATCGTGCTGCCCACCTCGCCGATCGTGAGCGTCTGCCCGCCGGTCATCGAGTTGTAGAGCACTCGGTTGCCACCGAGCTGGCCAATGTCGCCGGCCAGCGTGATGTCCTGCGTGCTCGTGGGATCGAAGATCACTCCGCCCGAGAGCACAAAGTCGGTGGAGATCGTGTTGACCGACCCTGCCACCCCGCCGCTGATGATTGGCGCGTTGCCGGCGGAATTGCTCAGGATCAGCCGGCCGCCGGTACTCACGATGTCGCTCGTTACGCCGCCTGCAGTGCCACCGAGCGTGAGGCCGCCGATCGTGACATCGGCCGCCCCGAGGTCGAGCGCAAGATTGGAGGCCAGTGCCACGCCAACGTTTGCCGTGTCGTTGGCAACCGTGCCGGGGACCCCGGCCGGACTCCAGTTGGCGGAGTTGCTCCAGAGCTGCGAGCCGCCGCTAGTCGCAGTGAACGTGTAGGCGACCTGGGCCGAGGCGGTGTGAGCGGCCAGCAAGAGACCCGTCCCGAACACGAGAGCGATGCGGATGCGACGTGACATGATTTCTCCCAAGATGAGGACGGTGATCAACCGTCGCGTAGTGGGCCAGTGCGGCTGCGTGGAAGCGAATCCCCCTTCCGCAACAAGCTGCGGAAGACCCTCAACATTGACTCCTGCAACGTACCAGAATGCGACGGCGGTGTTCAAGCAGTCGTGCGAAGCATTTGGCCTTGTTTTCAGGGGCTTTCGAGTGCGCGGTAGTTGCGCGAGATTGTCCTCTGGCGCAACACGGCGCAAACAGCGGCATGGCCAGCCGCTGAATTTTCCCACCCTGGGAAACCCGAGCCATCGTGAGTCGTTATGTTCAACGCGGTGGCGGGATTGTCATCACATCATCTGCGGGGAACGTGGCATGGATAGCGGAGTGCCTCCAGTGCGGTTGCGACGGGTTGGCGTAGTGAGCTGGTTGGTGCTCGCAGCGGCCCATGCACATGCTGCTCCGCCCGACCAGTCCTACGAGGAGGTGATCGAGGCTCGGGCCGGCAAGATCGTGGCTGCGCTCCACCTCGACGATGAAGCCGCCCGCAAAGCAGTGCAGGCGGCCGTGGTCGACTTTTCGCGGTCCGTCAATGCGTGGCACGGGGAAAATGGCGGCCGCCGGCAGGAGCTCACGCGGGCTGCCGACGCCTCCGCCAAAGAGTCGCTCGCGACCCTGGAGGCCGAATTGGCTGCGATTCGCCAGGGGTTTGTCGGGCGGCTGGCGGCGGTCCTGCCGGAAGATGCCGTCGCGAAGGTCAAGGACGGCCTCACCTACAACGTCGTGCACGTGACCGAACGGGCCTATCACGACATGCTTCCCAATTTGACGGCCGACGAACGCGAGCGGATCCATACCTGGCTCGTCGAGGCCCGCGACCTTGCCATCAGCGAGGGAAGTTCCGAAGCCAAGCACGGCGTATTCGGCCGTTACAAGGGCAGGATCAACAATTATCTGAGTCAGGCCGGCTACGATCTCAAGCAGGCCGAGCGCGACTGGCACCAGCGGCGGAAAGCCGCCGCCCGGAGCGAACCACAGGAGTCGAAGTGATGCGTCACCTTGCCTGGAATGCAGCGCTGGCCACCGCCCTTGTGGGCTGCCAGTCTGCCGCTGCCTTGGCCCAGTATCCCCAGCTGAGCGATCAGGCCCGGCAGGCCGCTGCCGCGGCCCAGGCGGCGGCCGACCGTCGCAGCGACGAGGCGTTTGCCCGAGCCTTGCCCGAGATCGAGGCCTGGGCGAAGAAGGGCAAACCGTACATTCCCGACGCTGCCCGCCCGGAAGACCTGCCCCAGGCGACGATTCCGGCCTTCCCCGGAGCCGAAGGGGGCGGGATGTATTCCTTCGGCGGCCGCGGTGGCCGTGTGTTCGTGGTCACGAGCCTCGCCGACACCGGCCCTGGCAGCTTCCGAGAGGCCTGCGAGGCGGGTGGTCCCCGGGTCGTGGTCTTCAACGTCGCCGGGATCATCCGGCTGGCGGACCGGATTCGGATCCGCGCTCCCTACATCACGATCGACGGGAGCTCGGCCCCCGGCGACGGGGTCTGCATCGCGGGCAATACGGTGGAACTCGACACCCATGACGTGATCATCCGCCATATGCGGTTCCGCCGCGGCGAAATGGGCGTGGGCGACCGCAACGACTCGATCGGTGGCAACCCGATCGGCAACATCATGATCGATCATGTCTCGGCCAGCTGGGGCCTGGATGAGAACATGAGCATGTATCGCCACATGTATTCCCCGCCGGATGGCTCGAAAGACCTCAAGCTCCCCACGGCCAATATCACGATCCAAAACAGCATCTTCTCCGAGGCGCTCAACACCTACCACCATGCTTTCGGCTCGACGATCGGCGGCGTGAACTGCACCTTCATGCGGAATCTCTGGGCCAACAACACCGGCCGGAATCCGAGCATGGGAATGGGGGGCGACTTCGCCTTCGTCAACAACGTGGTGTTCAATTGGCGGCACCGCACGACCGACGGCGGCGACGGGTCGAGCCGGGTCAACTCGATCAACAACTACTTCAAGCCCGGGCCAGGCACCCCGGTCGATCGGCCGATCGGCCATCGGATCCTCAAGGCCGAGTCGCGGACCAAGCCGCCGGCCGACAAGGAGTTCGGCCGGTTTTACGTGGCTGGCAACGTGATCGAAGGCAATGAGACCGTCACCGCCGACAATTGGGCCGGGGGGGTGCAGTTCGCCGATCTCGAGGATCTGAAGGACGAGGACTTCGACGCGTACACCCGCCGCTACGTCGATGCGAGCCGAGCGGCCGAGCCCTTCGCGATGGCCCCGGTCACGATTCTCCCGGCTCAAGAGGCGTATGACTCCGTACTCGCCAACGCCGGGGCCACCTTGCCCCGCCGTGATGCCGTCGACGAGCGGGTGATCGCGATGGTCCGGAGCGGCCAGGTCGGTTCGGCCACTGCGGGCGACGAGCTCTTCGACCTCCTGCGGCCGGTCCGGTTTTCCGACGAGCGGATCCGCGAACTCATCCGGCTCGTGCCGCTGGGCTACATCACCGATCCGGCTCAGGTCGGCGGCTATCCGGAGTATCGCGGCGAGAGCCGCTCCGACGCCGATGCCGACGGCATGCCCGATGAATATGAGCTCGCCCACAGCCTGAATCCGCTCGATGCTGGCGATGCCGCGGCCGATCCCGATGGCGACGGCTACACGGCGATCGAGGCGTATCTCTATCGCATCGAGCCCGCGGCCCGCTGAGGACTGGCATGGTTCGCTGTCCCCCCTGCCCTGCCGTGCCCTGGTTGCTGGGGGCCGCGATCGCGCTGTGTTGTCTGACGGTGGCAACCGCCGAGACGCCCCCGCCCGATCGCCGGCTGGGGCCCCCGGTCACGCTCGACGGCGAGCATCCCTTCACGCCCGTCGCCTCGGCCGCCGAGTGGCAGTCGCGGGCGGAGGCTGTTCGCACGCGGCTGGCCCTCGCGGCCGGTCTGATCCCGATGCCGCCGCGGCCCCCGGTCAGGGCCACGGTGCATGGCCGGGTGGAGCGGGATGGCTATACGATCGAGCGGGTGTTGTTCGAGTCGTTCCCGGGGCATTTCGTGACTGGCAGCCTCTATCGGCCGACGGCTGCCACCACCACCCGTCGCCCTGGCGTGCTCTGCCCCTACGGCCACTGGCCGGGCGGCCGGTTCATCGACATGCCCGACGAGTTCGTCTCCCGCGAGATCGCCAGCGGTGCTGAGCGATTTGCGGCCGGCGGCAAGAGCCCGCTCCAGGCTCGGTGTGTGGGGCTTGCCCGCCTGGGCTGCGTCGTCTTCCACTACGACATGCTCGGCTATGCCGATTCGGTCCAGTGCCTCGGTCACCGGCATGGCCCGCGGCCAGACCTCGACGGTCGGGAGCCCGGCCGCTGGGGGTTTGGAGGCTTCGAGGCCGCGGCCAGGCTCCAGAACTGGTTTGGCCTCCAGACCTTCAACAGCCTCCGGGCCCTCGACTTTCTGGCCGCGTTGCCCGATGTCGATCCCGAACGGCTGGCCGTGACCGGCGCCAGCGGCGGCGCGACTCAGACGATCGCCGTGGCGGCGCTCGACGAGCGGCTCCAGGCTGCTTTTGCGGCGTCGATGATCTCCACGTCGATGCAGGGAGGCTGCACCTGTGAAAATGCTCCCTACCTGCGGATCGGCCAGGGCAACATCGACCTGGCCGCGGCCGTGGCTCCGCGGGCCCTCGGCCTGACGGCCGCCGACGACTGGACCCGTGACCTGGAGCACAAGGGCTATCCCGACCTGCTCGGTCTCTATCGGCTGCTCGGAGCGAGCGACCGCTTCGAGGCCTGGTTCGACATTCAGTTCGGCCACAACTACAACGCCGTGGCCCGATCGCACTGCCTCCGATTCATGAACCGGCAGCTCGCCCTCGCGCAGCCGGAGGCCGGCAGCGAAGCCGACTTCAGGCTCGCCAGCCGCGCCGAACTGACCGTCTGGACCGCGGACCATCCACCACCGAAGGGCGACGACGTCGGGGCGGAGCATGAGCGCCGGCTCTGTCGGGCCTGGCAGGAGGCCTCCGACGCGATCATTCAGCCACTCCTTGCCGCCGACGAGCGTGGCCAGGTGCAGGCGGCGCGGGCGGTACTCGGTCCGGCCGTGGCCGCGATCTTCGGCCGAGGCGTGCCCAAGCCCGGGACGGTGCAGTTCCAGTCGGGCGAGCTCGCGAACCCCTGGCCGGAAGGGACGTTTACGGATGTCGCCCTCACCGTGGAATCGGGCCACGCCGTGCTGGCCGACCGGGAAGAACGGGTGGCGATGCTCAGGGCCTGCCCGAACCGTTGGAATGGCGCGGTCGTGATCTGGCCGACGAGCGACGGGATCGCCGGGCATGCGACCCCGGCTCGAGCCGCCGCGGCGACCGCGCTTGTCAGGCGTGGATTTTGCCTCGTCGCGCCGCTCCTCTTCGGTCAGGCCGAGGCACAGACGGATCCGGGCTGGGTCGCCAACCCACGGTGCGATCGTCCCGGCAAGGCCGACACGTTCGAGGAGAGCTGGCGGCAGGACCCGGGCTATTTCTATGGCTACAACGATTCGGCCTACGCCCGGCGGGTGCACGACGTGCTCACGCTCGTGGCCATCGCTCGCGACCACGCGACCCAGCCGGCAAGGCGGGTGATCCTCGTCGGCGAGGCGGGTGCGGGCCACTGGGTGGCCGGCGCGATCGCGGCCGCCTCGTGCACTCCGGCCGGCTGGCGGCAGCCGCCGATCGATGGGGCCGTGATCGAGACCGGCGGCTTTCGCTTCCAGGGCCTGCCCGATGTCTGGCATCCCGATTTCTTGCCGGGCGGCGTGAAGTATGGCGACCTTCCCGGTTTGATCGCGCTTGCCGCGCCGCTGCCCGTCTGGCTCGACGATCCTGATCCCGCCTGCGTCCGTAGCGTCGAGGTCTTCGCGACCGCGGCTGGGGGAGTCGTGCAGCGTCCGGAGGCCATCGCTCCAGAGAGTCCGCTGCCGCCGTGGCTTTCGTTCGTCGAGGCAGTATCAGCCCAGCCCCCAAGAGCTCCGGAGTCCGTCCCCAGATGAATCAACGACTTGCCGCCGGCGTCGTGTGCGGCCTGATTGCGTTAGCGGCGATCGCCCCGTCGGCCTCGGCCGTCGAGATCGTGCTCGTCGGCGACTCGACCGTGAACGACGAAGGGGGCTGGGGGCCGGGCCTGGCCGCCTGCCTCGACCGCGACGTCACGCTGACGAACCTCGCCAAGAACGGCCGCAGCACGAAGAGCTTCATCGCCGAGGGGCTCTGGGACGAGGCCGTGGCCGCCGAGGGTGACTACTACCTGATCCAGTTCGGTCACAACGACGAGCCGGGCAAGCCGGGCCGATCGACCGAACTCGACGAATACCGCGACAACCTGCTCCGCTTCGTGAGCGACGTGCGGGCCGCCAAGGCTGTGCCGGTGCTGGTCACGCCCCTGGTCCGCCGAACATTCACCGCTGCCGGCGGAATCGACTCGAGCCTCGACGCCCGGGCCGAGATCATGCGAGAGATCGCCCGCTCGAAGAAGGTGCCGCTCGTGGAACTCCACGATCGCAGCCGCTCGCTCTGTGAGCGGCTCGGGCCCGATGGCTGCGAGGCCTTCAATCCCCGCAAGCCCGACGGCGCGATCGACCGCACCCACCTCACACCGGCCGCGGCCAGGGCCTTCGGGGTGATCGTGGCCGACGAACTCCGCCGCGCCGTTCCCGAGCTGGAGTCAAAACTGACGGCCGAGCCTCCGCGGGACGGCTCCCCGGCCGATCCCGGGCTGGGGCACGCGGCCGTCCTGCTTCGCGAGTTCATCCTGCCCCGGCAGTGGCCCACGCTCTCCTGCCACGCCAGCACGATCGCCGAGGTGTCGCCCGGGCAGTTCGCGGCCGCCTGGTTCGGGGGCACGGCCGAGCGGAACCCCGACGTCGAGATTTGGGTCTCGAGACACGAAGGCCGCGGCTGGAGCGAACCCGAGCGGGTGATCGACGGCGTTCAGGCTGACGGCAGCCGTCAGCCCTGTTGGAATCCCGTGCTGTTCCAGGCTGACCCGAGCGGGCCGCTCTTTCTTTATGCGAAGGTCGGCCCCACGCCGCGGGACTGGTGGGGCGTGGTGCGAGAGAGCCGCGACGGCGGCCGCACCTGGGGCGAACTCCGGCGGCTTCCGGACGGTGTGATCGGCCCGATCAAGAACAAACCGCTCGTTCGCCCCGACGGCACCGTGATTTCCAGCTGCAGCACTGAGCACGACGGCTGGCGGGTGCACTTCGAACGCTCGAGCGACGGCGGCCGCACGTTCCTGGCCGGGCCGCCGGTCAACGTCGGCCTCGGCACGAAGGCAGACACTCCGCAGGCGGCCGGCCCGCGGATCGACGCCATCCAGCCCTCACTGCTCGCGCTCGGCGGTGATCGGCTGCTCGCCCTCGGCCGGACCAAACAGGGGCGGATCTTCGAGATCGAGTCGGCCGACGGCGGGCTCACCTGGGGCGAGATGCGGCTCGGCTCGCTGCCGATTCCGAGCTCCGGCACCGACGCCGTCACGCTCGCCGACGGACGGCATGTGATCGTCTACAACCACACCGAGGGCTCCGGCCGCACGCCGCTGAACCTGGCGATCTCGCGAGACGGTCGAACCTGGAACCCGGTCGTCGCTCTCGAGACGTCGCCCGGCGGCTTTGCCTACCCCGCCGTCATCCAGTCGGCCGACGGCCTGATTCACGTCACCTACACCTGGAACCGCGAGACGATCGCCCATGCGGTGATCGATCCGGCGAAACTGCCATGAACCCTCACCTGCAGCCCGTCCTTGGAAAACGCCTTCCCGGGTATTCCGGCCCGGCACAGAGATCGCCTTGCGTGCGTCGCGTCGTGCAATACAAGCCCCCGACGCCAGTCGGGGGGTTCGGCGTGGCGGCGATTCCCGGAGGCCAAACATTCGACCAAAGCAGCGGCGACTGCCGCCCACGCATCCTCGCCGGTCTCGCCCAACGGCCCGGTGCCCCCGGACTTGCGTCCGGGGCTTCGATGGGCTTTGGGCGCTCGGTAGCGTTTCAGCGCCGCACGTGCCGGGCACCAAACCCTTCCAGGCTTTTTTCTGCTCAGGCGACCACGCTGCTCGGCCGGCTGCTCACCCTGTTCGCGGCGAGCCTGACGAGCCTCGCTTCGATCGCGGCTCCGCTCACCGTCGAACTCAACGGCGACAACGGCCGCCGCGACGTCGTCACGCGCGGCTGGCACGACTGGCGGGTGGCTGACGGACCCTCCGCGATGACGACGGTTGACGGGCTGAAGCTCGCCCTGCGGTCGCTCGGCCCTGACACGAAGCTCGCGGCGGGCTGGTGGACTCGCGGGTTCGACTTCGGGGCCACGCTTGCGTCCGACGGGATCAGCGTTGCCGCCGGGGGCGGGCTTGAACTCGTGATCGAGGGGCTCACGCCCGGGCCGCACACGCTCACGACCTGGCATGCCGCCTGGGCGGCTCCAGCGCCGGCGGCCTTCACACTCACGATTGACGGCCGGCCCGCGGTCGAGGCCGCGAAGCCCGCGCATCGGGTCGAGCATGACGACGAGGCGACGGTGGTGCATGCCGCCGTCGAGGCCCGGGCCGGTGAGCCGGTCGTGGTGCGGATCGCGCCGGCGAACGCGGCGGCCGCGGATGCGGCCGTGTTTCTCAACGGTTTTGCCATCGACGCCGCCGATCCGCGGCCGCAGCCCCGCCGGCCGGTACCGGCCGATGGCAACGAGCACGCGGCCGAGCAGCCGACGCTCCACTGGCTGGCTCCCCCGGGGGCGACCGCCTTCGAGGTCTATCTCGGCACGGATGCAGCGCGAGTCGCCGCGGCCGAACCGGGCTCGCCCGAGCACCTCGGCCGCACGACGACCAGCACCGCCGCGGCGACCCCGGCCACCCGCGCGGCCCGCCGCGAGCAGCAGAGTCCCAACCTCGACTGGTTCTGGCGGGTGGATTGCCTCGATGCCGCTGGAGTGGTGACGGCCGGCCCCATCTGGCGGTTTCGACTCGGGCTGCCTGCCTTCACCGGCGCCGAGGGCTACGGCCGGCTCGCCGCCGGTGGTCGGGGGGGCCGCACGATTCAGGTGACGAACCTGGATGACTCCGGCCCGGGATCGCTTCGAGCGGCGATCGAGGCCGAAGGCCCGCGCACGATCGTGTTTCGCGTGGGGGGCACGATCAAACTGGCGAGCAAGCTCGTCATCCGCAATCCCTTCGTCACCGTCGCCGGCCAGACGGCGCCAGGCGACGGAATCTGTGTCCGCGGCTACACCTTCGGCTGCCTCGGGGCCCATGATGTAATCATGCGGCATGTCCGGATCCGAGTCGGCGATGAGTCGGGCGACACGCAGGACGGCACCGGCCTGGCCAGCTGCGACCATTCGATCATCGACCACTGTTCCGTGAGTTGGTCGATCGACGAGGGGGTGAGTTCCCGCGGCGGCAAGAACATCACGGTCCAGCGGTGTCTCGTGAGCGAGGCCCTCAACATCGCCAACCACCGCAAGTATCAGCCCGGCAAGGGCCACTCCTTCGCCGGTAGCATCTCGGGCGACATCGGCAGCTTCCACCACAATTTGCTGGCCCACTGCGCCGGCCGCAATTGGAGCCTGGCTGGCGGACTCACCCGCGGCCAGCGGTTCGCTGGCCGGCTCGATATCCGCAACAACGTGGTCTACAACTGGGAGAGCCGGACGACCGACGGGGGCGTGAAGGCGCTCGACTTCGTCGGCAACTTCTACATTCCGGGCCCCGCGACCCGAGTGTTTCATCTCCTCAAGCCCGACACGGGCAAGCCCGATGATCCCCAGCAGTATTTTCTGGCGGGCAATCGGATGGAGGGGCGGCCGCAGTACGACGCCGACAATTGGGTGAACGGCGGCGTGGTGGTGAAGGCCGAGGCGGTGCCCCTGATCCGACTCACAGAACCGTTCTGCCCGTCGCTGATCACGGAGCACTCGGCCGACGAGGCCTACCGGAGCGTGCTGGCCGATGTCGGCGCCAATCGGCCCCGGCTGGACTCGCACGATCAGCGGATTCTCCGCGAGGTGGCCGCCCGCACCGTGTCGTTCACGGGCAGCCGCGGCGGCCTGCCGGGCATTATCGACACCCAGGCCGACGTCGGAGGCTGGCCTGAGCTTCGATCGGCTCCGCCACCGCTCGATGCCGATGCAGACGGCATGCCCGATGCGTGGGAACGGGCCCGCAGCCTCGACCCCGACGATCCCGTCGATGCAAACCTGATCCCTATCGCCTCAGACTGGACGAACCTCGAGATCTACCTC
The DNA here is from genome assembly GCA_964453165.1 of uncultured Candidatus Kuenenia sp. Classification (GTDB taxonomy): domain Bacteria; phylum Planctomycetota; class Planctomycetia; order Pirellulales; family UBA1268; genus QWPN01. Next base: position 16,868 of record CAYVNX010000012.1, read on the forward strand.
GACGAGTTGGCGCGGGGCAGCGACGGGGTCAGGCCATGAGCGGCCGCCTCGTTCCGGTCGTTGGCGATCTGGATGCGACGCAGAGCCCGCAGGCTGTAACCGTGCGGCCACGGACGGTTCGGGTGGCCGTCCTTTTGACTCTGGCGATCCTGGCCCTGCCATCTGGGGCGGCCGACTTCTCGAAGCGGTTTGTTGCGGTCGGGCCCGACGGACGTCTCGTCTACGAGCTCGGTCCACGAGGCGATCGGATGCCCGACTATTCCCATGCGGGGTTCGGCGGCGGGGGCGTGCCGCTGCCGAAGGTACCGGCGCGGGTGGTGGTCGCGCCGGTCGCTGGCGACGCCACGGCGCTGATCCAGCGGGCGCTCGATCATGTGGCGACCCTCGAGCCCGATGCGACCGGGATGCGCGGGACCGTGCAGCTCGAATCGGGTGAGTTTCTCGTGGCGGGGCAGGTGCGGATCACCGCTAGGGGAGTGGTTCTGCGGGGCGCCGGGGCGGACGCCGCGACTGGCAGCACGATCGTGGCCACCGGCCGCGAGCGGCGGGCTCTGATCGTCGTCCGCGGTGCCGAGCTGCCGCCCATGGTCGCCCCGCCCCAGCCGATCGCCGACGCCTACGTTTCGTGCGGCAGCGACCGGCTCTCGCTCCCTGCCAGCCACGGCCTGGCCGCCGGCGACCATGTGCTCGTGGAACACCCGAGCACGCGGCAGTGGATCGACGCTCTGGGGATGAATCGGTTTCCGTCCCGCGGGGGCGGCTCCTGGCTCGACTGGAAGCCAGGTACGCTCGACCTGGCCTGGGAGCGGGTGGTGTCGGCCGTCGAGCCTGGAGCGATCGTGCTCGACGCGCCGCTGCCGATGACGCTGGATGCCGCGGTCGCTGCGGCCACGGTCGGCCGGCTCGACTGGCCCGGCCGGATCGACCGCGTCGGCGTCGAATCGCTGCGGCTCGTGAGCCATGCCGAGCGGGACGAGCCGACCGACGAGGATCACGCCTGGGATGCCGTCAGCCTGGCAAATGTCCGCGACGCCTGGGTTTGCGACTGTGCGATGGAGGGGTTCGCCGGATCGGCCGTGATCGTGCACCGCTCGGCCAGCCGGGTGACCGTCGCCGACTGCCGTTCCTCACAGCCCCGTTCGGAGATCGGTGGTTGGCGGCGACGAACCTTCTTGATCGAGGGTGGGCAGTGCCTCGTGCGGGACTGCACTGCCGTTGATGGCCGACAGGATTTCAGCGTCGGTCATCTCGCGCCGGGGCCGAATGTGTTTCTGCGGTGTCGGGCCACGGCCGCCCACGCCGCGAGCGGCCCGCTCGGCAGTTGGGCCACGGGCGTGCTCTACGACACCGTCGAGATCGACGGCGGCGCCCTGCAGCTCACGAACCGGGAGATCGCCGACCACGGCACGGGCTGGGCGGCTGCCAATTCGACGGCTTGGCTCTGCACGGCCCCGCTCGTCGAATGTCGGATGCCCCCGACGGCGGCCAACTGGGCGGTCGGGCCGCGGGGCGAGTATGTCGGCGATGGCCACTGGAAGCAGCTTGACCAATCGGTCAAGCCGGCGAGCCTGTACGACGCCCAGTTGCGGGACCGGCTTGGACCAGCTGGCTCGCAGCCCGCTGCCGAGCCCACGGCCGTGAACCAGACGATCCTCCACGCCGCGGATCTTCCGAGCCGGAGCGCAGTCGCACCGATGGCTGCAGGGACGCATCCGCTCACGCTCGAGAACGGCTGGCTTGTGATCGACGGTCGCGTCGTCACGGGCGGACGGCTCGTACCGCCGTGGTGGCGGGGCCACACGCTGCCGGCCGTTGCGGCCGGCTTCGAGCCTTCGATCACCCGCTTCGTGCCGGGGTATGGGGCGTTTCCCTTTACGACCGATCTTTCAACGCTCGCCGCCGAGCTTGCGGCGTCGGACCGCCGGGTGATCGAGCACCACTGGGGTCTCTGGTATGACCGCCGGCGCGACGATCATCAGACCGTTCGGCGGATCACGCCTGACGTCTGGGCTCCGTTCGACGAGCAGCCCTGGGCACGGAGCGGCCGAGGCACAGCCTGGGACGGACTCTCGAAGTATGACCTGACCCGCTTCAACCCCTGGTACTTCGACCGACTGGCCGTCTGCGCGAGCGAGTGTGAGCGGCACGGCCTCGTGCTCATCGCCCACATGTATTTTCAGCACAACATCCTGGAGTCGGCCGCCCACTGGATGGACTTTCCCTGGCGGCCTGCCAACTGCCTCCAGGCGACCGGCTTTCAAGAGCCGCCGGACTTCGTGCCCGGTGGACGAATCGACGTGGCCGAGCCGTTCTACGACGTCGCCCATCCGGTTCGTCGCGACCTCCATCGGGCCTACATCCGGCACTGCCTCGACACGCTCTCGGCCTCGCCGAACGTGATCGTGACCGTGGGCGAGGAGTACACCGGCCCCGAGCACTTTGTGCGGTTCTGGCTCGAGACGATTCGCGACTGGCGGCGGGAGACGGGCCGCCGGATTCTGGTCGCCCTCTCCTGCACCCGCGATGTGCAGGACGCGATCCTGGCCGACCGCTCACTCGCCGCTGAAGTGGACGTGATCGACGCCAAATATTGGTGGTACACGGCCGATGGCACGCCGTATGCGCCACCCGGCGGCGAACGGCTCGCGCCCCGGCAGCAGCTGCGGGCCTGGAAGGGGCCGAGGGACCGGTCCTTCGAGCAAACCGCACGGCAGATCCGCGAACTGCGGCTGGCCTGGCCGGAGAAGGCCGTGATCTGCTCGAGCGCTGGTTCCGATCCCGCCGCCGTCGTGCTCGGAGGCGGGTCATTGGCCGCGGTCGGACCCCTCGCCGCCGACATCGCCGAGGCCGCCGTGATGCTCCGCCCCACAGCCGAGCCCGATGGCAGCCGGCCGCGGCTTGTCGGTGCCGATGGCCGCGTGATCACCGCCTCCGACCTCAGCCTGCCGTGATCTCGGCCACGATCTCGGCGATCTGGTTCCGCTGACCAGCGTCGAGAATCTCGGCCCAGGCCGCGCAGGCGGCACCGCAGATTCCGAGCTCGTGGAGGGCGTTCTTGATCCCGACCACCACCCGGCAAGGCTCGGTGCCAACGCCATAGATTCGGCCCAGCGACAAGACGCGGCCCTGGAGCACGGCCGCCAGCCCGTCGTCGCGGGCATCGAGCGCGGCCTGGAGCCGCACGAACACCGCCGGCACCACGTTCGCCCCGCCGCAGACGCCGCCGTGGCCGCCAAGCGCGTGGGCCTGAGGGAGCATCTGCTCGGGTCCGATCAGAAGCGACCAGTCGGGCCGGTCCTCGCGGACGATCCGGGCATAGCCATCGAACACGCCGAGGTCGCCGCCGGAGTCCTTGAGGCCGACGATGTTCGGCTCATCGGCTACCCGACGGACCGTGTCGACGGCCAGCACCATCTTGACCATCTCCGGCATGTTGTAGAGCACCAGCGGCAGCGGCACCGCCCGCGCCAGGGTGCGGGCCCAGCGTTCCACCGGCTCGCGACCCGCGGGAAAGTAGTACGGCGCTGCCGCCACGACCGCCGCCGCGCCGTGCTCGACGGCGAACCGCGCGAGGGCCACGCTCTCGGAGAAGACCGTATCGGTGATGCCCACGAGCACGGGCACGCGGCCGCCCACCTGGGCCAGCGTCCGCCGGACCACATCCCGCCGGACGGGATGGGGCAGCATCGGGCCCTCGCCGGTCGTGCCGAGTACGAACAACCCGTGCACGCCGCCAGCGAGCACATGCTCGATCAGCCGCTCGAGCCCAGCCTCATCGAGCGAGTCGCGGTCGAGCAGCGGCGTGGCCAGCGGCGGCACGATGCCGCGGAAGCGGGGGACGGGGGCAGCGGAGGGCATCGCGACGCAGCGGGTGGAGAGCGGATAGAGCGACCGAGTATGCCCTCGGGGCAGGTCGCGCAACAGGGGGCGAACCTGCGCACCTACTGGCAGGCCGAATCGTGGTCTGCCATGATCCGCACGGAATCCGCATGAGGCTGGAAGGCGCCGGGGAGGGATTGCGATGCGAGTTGCGATGCGACAGGCAGCCTGCTGGATGGGCTGCCTCGCGGTGGTCACCGCCCTGGCCGTCGGGCCGGTGGCGGCGGCGGAGAGGCCCCGTGTGATCGTCCTGACCGACATCGAGAACGAGCCGGACGACGCGATGTCGCTGGTGCGGTTCCTGGTCTACGCCAACCAGTGGGATACTGAAGCCCTGATCGCAACCACCTCGGTGCACCTTCCCGACCGGACCGCCCCCGATCGGATTCGGAGAATCGTGGATGCCTACGGCAAGGTCCGCGACACGCTCGAAGTTCACGAGGCGGGCTTCCCGCCAGCGGATGAGGTGCTGGCCAAGATTCGCAGCGGCGCGCCGCGGTATGGCATGACCGGCGTCGGCAAGGGGCACGACTCGCCCGGCTCGGAGCGGATCATCGAGGTGGTCGACGCCGATGATCCCCGCCCCATTTTCGTCTGTGTCTGGGGCGGGCCGAACTGCCTGGCCCAGGCGGTCTGGAAAGTGCGGGCCACCCGCACGCCGGAGGCGGTCGCGCGGTTCGTGGGCAAGCTCCGAGTCACCACGATCTCCGATCAGGACGACTCGGGGCCCTGGTTGCGGCGGGAGTTTCCCGAACTCTTCTACGTCGCCAGTCCCGGTTTCCATCGGTTGGGAGGCTATCACTACGCAACCTGGACCGGCATCGCCGGCGACGAATTCCACGGCCGCTTCGCCGGCGCCGACACGAGCCTCGTATCGCAGCCCTGGCTCGACGAGCATGTTCGGCGAAAGGGACCGCTCGGGGCGGAGTATCCTCCCGTGGCCTTCATGATGGAGGGCGATACGCCCAGCTTCTTGAACCTGATCGACACCGGTCTCTCCGACCCGGAGCGTCCTGATTACGGAGGCTGGGGCGGCCGATACGAACTGGCGCTGCCGCCGCTTCGAAAGTGGCACCTCGAACGCGAAACGAGGCCCTTTTGGACCGACTGCCTCGACGAGGTGCTCGGCGTGGATGGCCGGTGGCACACCGATAACCGTGCCACGGTCTGGCGGTGGCGGCCCGCATTTCAGAACGACTTCTCAGCCCGGATGGACTGGACGATCACGCCACGCTACGAGGATGCGAACCATCCGCCCGTGCCGAAGCTCGGCCACGCCCGCGAACTCGCCGCGAGGCCCGGCGGGCGGGTCGCGCTCGACGCCGCCGGCAGTAGCGATCCGGATGGCGACGGGCTCACCTATCAGTGGATGCACTATCCAGAGCCCGGCAGCTTCACCTTGTCCAGCGGCCGCTCCGCCCGCCCGCTCGAGATCGAGCAGGCCGACCAGGCCGAGGCCACGCTCGTCGTGCCGGAGAAGTTCGGCCGGGCGGGCACCTGCCATCTGATCGTGGCCGTGACCGACTCGGGCTCCCCGCCGCTGACACGGTACGAACGGGTGATCGTCACGATCGATCCGGCACCATGAGCCTCCTGCGAACGACGTTGGGAGTCTGCCTGGCTGCGGTGGCGACGGCGGCCGTCGCCACCGAGCGACCGCGGGTGATCGTCTCCACCGACGCCGGCGGTACCGACTACGACGACCTTCAGTCGCTGGTGCATCTGCTGCTCTGCAGCGACGCCATCGAGATCGAGGGGCTCGTGTCGTCGCCCTACGGCCCCGGCCGCGCGTGCGACATTTTCGCCGTCATCGACATCTACGAGGAGGACTATCCCCGCCTGCGACGACACTCGGCCGGCTATGCGAGTCCCGCTGAGCTTCGGCTGGTGACGGCCCAGGGAGCGACCGAGTCGGCCGGCTCGGCAGGATTCGCGAGCGACACGCCCGGCTCACGCCGGATCGTCGCGGCCGCCCGCGAGACAGATCCGCGGCCGCTGTGGGTGCTCGTCTGGGGCGGGATCGACGACCTGGCCCAGGCCCTGCACGATGCCCCCGACATCCTGCCTCGGCTGCGGGTGTATTTCATCGGCGGCCCGAACAAGAAGTGGTCGGCGCCTGCCTACGATTATCTGGTCCGCGAGCACGCCGCACTCTGGATGATCGAGGCCAATTCGACCTATCGCGGGCAGTTCACAGGCGGTGACCAGTCTGGTGCGTGGGGGAACGACAAATTCGTGGCCGCGCAGGTCGCCGGCCGGGGCCATCTCGGCGACTATTTCGCACGCGGCATCGCCCACGAGGGCGAGCTGCGGTCGCGGCTGAAGATGGGCGACTCACCGTCGGTTGCCTACCTTCTCGACGGCCCGCCGGAGGATCCGACCCACGGCAGTTGGGGCGGACGGTTCGTGCGGGCCTGGGACCGCACTCGGCTGGTCTGGCACCGTCTGCCAGACGTGGACGATGTGGTCGAGACCTTTCGCGTGGTGGAGCTTGTCCTTCCTGTGGCCGCCGACTGCCCGCCCGATGCTACGGCGACGCTGCAACTCGACAATCAGGCCTGTCCGGGCAGTCGTCTGGCAGACGGCTCTTGGCACTTCTGGCTCTGCCCCAAGGAATCCAAGACCTGGGAGTTCACGATCGAGAGCACCGACGCCGGCCTCGATGGCCGCCGCGGGCGGTTTCGCTCGACTCCGCCACCGGCTGAGCGAAGCCGTGAGCCTGACGAACGCTTTCCGCACTGGTGGACCGACGATCCCGCCCCGGCCGAAGCCGAGGGCCCCCACCACGGCGCGAAGACCGTCAGCCGTTGGCGGCGAGCGTTTCTCACCGACTTCGCCCGCCGCCTCGACCGTGCGACCGACTGATGGCAGCCCGCCGACCGGTGGCACGCGTCGTGATCACGGCTTTTCAGCCAGCGATCTCACAAGGGGACGAAGCGTCGGCACCTGAGCCACAAGGCGGCCGTCCACCCAGACGGTGAGGCCCTGGCCACGATCGTAGTGCGTGCCGTCGCGGTCCCAGACGATCGTGAGTTCGTGACCGCGGTAGCGGATGCCCTCCAGGCAGAACCACTCCCATTCGTCCGGCGGCAGAAGCGGGTGGATCTGGAGTTGGTCGTCCCCGCGGGGCACGAGGCCGACGAGACCCGTGATCACCAGGTCGGCGAACGTGGAGTGGTTGTACCAGCGGCTGCGGGGATCCGGGCCCTTGAGCCAGGCACCGGTCGTCTCGTCGAGGTATTCGCCGATGTACGGCTCGCCATCCCAGCGCTGGCTGCGGGCATACGTACGCAGCGATTCGGTGAAGTCGCCGCTCGTCACCGGCACCTCGTGGCCCGTTCGCAGCACGTTCGCGAGGGCCGTCAGCGTCTGCGCGGTGGCGAAGGGCCACACCGCCCCGTCCCATTCGCAGGTGCCCACCCCATGGGAGCGAAACTCGGGATGGCGGCGTTCGGCCGTGGTGATCCCGAACGGGGCTTGAAACCCTGCCGGATCCGTGAACTGCCGCCAGGCCGCCTCGTAGCCCTGGCCCGCCGGCGGGAGCGAGAAATACCAGGGGATGAATCCGATCGCCTCGCGGACGTCGGCGAACGAGCCGTCCTCGCGGACCACCTCGAAGAAGTCGTGCTCGGGATTCCAGAGCGAAGCGAGCAATCGCTGCCGGAGCGTCTCGCCCTCCGCGGCCAGCCGGTCGGCCTCAGCGGAGCGGCCCGCTGTCCGGGCGATCTCCGCCAGGGCGAAACTGCTGGCGGCCATGTACGAGTTGAGCGTGGGCCGGATGTTCTTCGCCGTCCGGCTGCCGCTGATCGATTCTTCCATCGCGTCGCGGACGTCGTATTGCCAGTAGAGGCCGTCGGGCCGGCGTCGCTCAGCGGCCCAGGCGTCGTGGTCGGCGAGCAAACTGTCGAGCCGGTCGGTCACGAAGGCCGTGTCACCGGTCACGAGGGAGCGTTGCCAGAGGGCATGGGGCAGCCACTGGCTGTATTTGTGCAGCCGGGTCCGCTGCTCCGGAGCCAGCCAGAAGTCGACGTAGCCGTCGAGGAACTGCGGGTCGCGGAGCCAGCGGCCTTCCATCAGATGGTGCCCGAGGGCTGAGCTGACCGGCTCGGGGCGGGTGATGAACTCGGTGAAGACCCACCGGCCGGCGGCGTCGCGCCGAAGGTGCTTGCGAAATGCCCACCAGCGGAAGTACCAGAGTTCGACGAGGTCAGCATCCGGGCAATCGAACCGCGGACAATGGGCCTCGAGCCAGGCGGCCGCCTCGGCGTTGGGAACTGCCCCCACCACGTCCTCGGGATCGAGCCGGTTGAAGGCCGCCACATGCTGCTCGATCACGGCGGCTGGAATCAGCCGTTCGACCGTGTCGGTTTCGGCCGTGACGCGGGGGGCGTTCGCCTCGCCCTCCGACTGGATGTCTGCCGCGAGCTCCGCCACCTGCTCATCGGTCAGCTCGTCGTGCACCGCGATTACGGCTGCCAGCCGCAGCGTGCCTCCCGGCTCGAGCACGATCGCTCCCGAATCGCCGCCCGTGTACGTCTTCGTGCCGAAGTGATTCATCAGAAGCCAGCCCGAATCCCGCGCATGGAAAAAAGGCTGCCGCGGGTTGCCGACACCATCCATGAACAGCACCCCGCAGGCCCGGCCCTCGACCGTGCCGGTCGCGTCGCACCAGGCAGCCTGCCGGCCAAACACTCCCTTTTCGTTTCGGCCCCCGTGGCTCGCCACATACCGGCCGCCCCATTTCGGCGCGAGTTCCCTGGCCAGGCGGATGCCGAACCCCATCTCCTGGACGTCGGCGAAGGTCACCGGCATCGCACCGGCCGTGAGCACCGCCTGCCATTCCAGAATCCAGACTTCCGCGCCGGCGATATTCCGCGAGCGGAACGTGAGCGTCGACGCCTCCTGGCAGAGGACGGGTGTGTCGGCCACATCAGCCGGGCCTGCGAGGTACTGGCTGCTCGCAGTGAATGAGAGACACCCATCCTGGACCGTCGGCTCTCCCTCGAAGCCCATCCACCGCACGGCGGCCTTGTGCCGCCAGGGATCGTGTCCCGAGAGATCGCTGAAGCAGAGCATGACGCCGGGATGCATCGTGGGGTGGTCGGGGGGATCGACGCCGGGCCGCGGCGGACAGGGCCGCGTCACCAGGCCGCCGGCGGGCGTGTGGAGATCGCGGAGCGAGGGGCGGCCGATCCGCGGATCGGCAAACACGTACTCGGCGACCGGCCGGCCCGAGTCGGTCTCGATCACCAAGCGATCCGTGAGCCGCCGAGATCGGAAGTCCGCCTGGGCCGGCCCGGCAGCCAGGATGAGCACCACGACGAGCCAGAAACAGCGGATCATGCCAGGGCGACCTCGTAGAGTTGCGCGACGCCGCTCTGGTCGCTCGTGAAGACCGCCCGGGAGCCATCGGGCGCGAACGAGGGATGGGGATGGGTGTGTTGGGGGGCGTAGACCTGCACGGGACCGTCGTCGTAGGGGCAGTGATCCACGTTCCAATGGCTGCCCGCGTTGCTCGACCGGCTCTCCACGAGCGGGGTGACCGGCGCATCCGGGCCACGGGAGGGATCGAAGGTAAACAGCCCACGGTCGGGAAAGGTCGTGTCGGCGACGCAGGAGCGGCCGTCGCGGCGAACCATCGGATGCCACGCGGGAAAGTCGGTCACCCGCCGGAGGGCACCGGAGTCGACGTCGATCCCGATCATGCCGTGGGGCCAGATCACGGTCACGATCTCGTTGCGGCCTCCGACGGCCGCTCGGGGCATCCAGGTCTCATGGACCACCCATTCCCGGGCGGCGGTGTCTCGTTGATACGCCAGCCGGTGGTTGCTTCCGTCGCGGCGGACGACATGGATGCGGTCGGTGAAGCGACCGGCGAATCGGATCAGCGAGGAATCATCGGGATGCACCTCGGGGTGGCCGATCGAGTCGTGTTCACAGACCACGGCGACGCTGCCCGACGCCGTGTCGATCGCATGCAGTCGGGCGACCGAGCCAGTCTTCACCGGAACAATCCACCACCGGTCGTCGCGGGAGAGCGAGGTCGTGCCCATGGCGTCGCCCACCATTCCCGGCGGGATCATCGGGACGTCGCCGAAATCGGCGAGGCACTGCTCGGGGAAGCCGGGGCCGGTCGACACCCGCCAGCCGCCGCAGCCGGCGGTGAAGTAGACCCATCGGCCGTCGTGCGAGGGATGCACGCTCCACTCGTTGAGGTCGGCGCGATCGGTCAGCTGCACGAGCCTGCCGCTCGAACGCTCCTCGGCGAAGATCGCCGGCCGGCCGCTGCGGTGGGAGACGAATACGAGCCACTGCATGGCGTCGTCGTAGGCCGGCAGATAATAGAAGGGGTGGTGATGGATCGATCGATGCGATGTCACCTGCCGCACCGACCGGCCCGACCCCGGCTCGATCGTCGTCTGCGATTCCGGCGGGTAGGAGCGGCCCTTCATGATGCTTGCGGAAATTGCCTCAGGAGGAGGAGTTGCCCGTGCCAATCGAGCGGCGTAGGAAACCGAGCGGAGCCACGACGGCGAAGCGAGGTTTCCTCCGAGTGAGCGGAGGTCAGGATGACCGCAGCGAACGTCCGGCGAGATGGCACGGGCAACACCGCCGCCCCTTCGTACACCCGCTGGGATCAGACCCGCACGGGACGCCGGCTGGCGTGCCCGTTGGTGGCAGGCCGCTCGGTCACGCACTCCAGGCCCAAGGCCTCGAGACCCTGGCGAATCCGGGCGAGATCCTCGCTGGCCAGCGGCCGCACCGGCCTGCGGAAGGTGGGGCTGGGAAATTTGCCGAGCAGCCAACGGGCGGCCTTCATCCGCTGATGCGCCCCGCAGCCCGGCTCCCCGAAGGCGTAGACGATCCGAGCCAGGGGCGCCACGAGATCGCCCGCCTTTCGGGCACGCGGCAGGTCGCCATCGAGCGCGGCATGGACGAGTTCGACCATCAACTCCGGCGCGAAACCGGCGAACCCGATCAGGGCTCCGTCAGCACCCTCGAGCAGCGTTGGGAGCAGGAATTCGTCGTGGCAGGTGACGATCGAGACATGGGGAGCCACGGCCTTGAGCTGCTCGTAGTCCCACCGCCACCGAGCCATGTCACGGGTGCCCATCTTCACCATCACGACTTCGGGCAACTTCACCATCTCGGTCATCTCGGCGAGCGTGTATCCCGCCTTCGTCCAGGCCGGATACTGGTGGATGATGATCGGCACGCCGGTGGCGGCCACGTCGGCGATGAAGCCGACGGCTGTTGCGGCGGAGCGGCCGAACCGCAGCCAGTGGTGGGGTGGCATCAGGAGAATCGCGTCGGCCCCGGCCTCGCGGGCGGCGATCGCATGGTCGACCGCCTCGTGGCTCCCCTCAGCGGAGACCCCGGTAATCGCCTTGACGCTCCGGCCGGTCGCGGCGTTGGCCTCGCGAATCGCCTCGGCCACGATCTCCATCACGCGTGCCCGCTCGGCTGGCCGCAGCGACATGATTTCGCCGGTGTGGCCATTGCAGACGACGCCCTCGACCCCCGGGACCATCGCCACGTCGAGGATATAGGAGCGGAGGCCCTCCTCGTCGATCGACTCGTCCTCATGAAACGGGCAGAGGGTCGCGGGGAAAACGCCGCTCCACGGGCGGTCGCGCCAGGCCTGGGCGGGCTTCGATGAAATGGCAGACATGCAAAACTCCAGAGTGTGCGAGGAATCACCGCGGCCGAACGGCGGCGGTGGCGGCGTGCGGCGCGAGGGAGGCCTCGGGAATGAGCGTCGGTGTGACGTTGATGTCGACCGCGACACCGTCGAACACGCCGGTGATTCGGCGGGTGAGCTGCTCGACGGCCAGCTGGCCCACCCGACGGAGGTGGGCGTCGATTGTGGTCAGGGCGGGCCAGAGACCCGCGACCAGGCTCCGTTCGTTGTTGCACGAGACGATCGCGATCTCCTCGCCCGGCTTGACACCACACGAGGAGAGCGCGCGATAGAGCAGGGCCGCGATGCTGTCGGCCGGCACGAACACGGCCGTCGGCCTGGGCCGCTCCCGCAGGAGCGCCTCCACCAGCGGCAGCACCGAGGCCACGTCGACGATCGGCTCCAGAGGGAAATCCCGGGGGCGATTCCGCCGGCTCGTGAATGATGCAACCGTCGCGCCCAACTCGGTCGCCGTTGCCGTGAAGCCCTGCTGCCGCAGGGAGAACATGCCGTGGTCGGCCTTCGGGTTCACGATCGCGAGCCGGGAGTGCCCGTGGCCCACCAGCGCCTCGGCGGCAAGGCGGCCCATGGCGACGTTGTCGGGCCCGACGGCGTCGCCCTTCATGCCCTGGGGCCGGCCGAGCATCCAGACCAGGGCGTTGGACTCGATCACGGAGCGAAACTTGGAGCCGATGGCGTCGGCGATGTCGCCCTGCAGGGCGGCTTTGGCGAGAATACCGTCGAACCGCACCCGCCGGAGAGCCCGCGGGGGCGAGGTGGGATCGGGCACGTTGATCAGCGTGGGATGGGCACCGGCAGCGGCGAGTGCCTCTTCGGCGCCGTGGATCGCCTCCGCGACTGCGGGTAACCCGGCAAGGGTGCGGTCGATCCCCAGCATCACCAGCGCGATCCGCTTCCCCACGAGCGGGGCCCGCCGCCGCCTCCCGGACCGATCTCGCAGCGGCTTGTAGGAAAGCGACTCGGCTGCTTCTTTGACGCGGGCGATGCACGCCTCGCTGATCTGCGGATGCCCCCGCAGGGCGCGGCTCGCCGTGCCCGGGGAAACCCCCGCGCGGGCTGCAACATCCCGAATCGTGACCTCGGTGGATTCCATACTTTTGATGCTAGACCGCTGAATTTCCCGATGCAACGATGTGCGCAACTGAAAGCACCTCACGGTTCCGCAAGGGGCCTGGCCCAGTGACCGGGGCGATACTCTCGGCCGAGCAAGGCGGTCGCCTCCGCATCGCCTGCGATCAGCCCGGTCGGGGTATCGATCGTGAGGCCGCGGCCCAGCCGGACGGCGATGTTGCCGTAGTGCACCAGGGCAACCGAGAGAAAGGCCTCATCCATGTCGGCCCGGGGTTGGCGGCGATCGCGGATGGCCGCGACGAAGTCGGCCTGGTGGCTGCCCTCGAGGGATGGCGCAACCGGGGCCGGCACCTCCTGCCGCTTGTTCCTGCCGTCGAGGAGTTCGAGCTTCCCTCGCTTGCTCACGAACAGCATACCGGCGGTGCCCTGGAACTCCACCCCGCTGTCGCAGTTGTGCGGGTAGTTGCCCGACCAGAGCCGCATTTCGAAGAGCAGCTGCCGGGGGTGCCCGGCGGGCCGATCGGCGGGAAACTCGAAGGCGAGGCTGGCGGTGTCGGGAAACTCCTGGTCATCGTCGAAGTGGTATTTTCCCCCGAGGCCCGCCACCCGCGCCGGCAGGCGATCGACGCCGAGGCCCCAGCGGGCATAGTCGAGTTCGTGGGTGCCGTCGTTGCCGATGTCGCCGCAGCCGAAGGCGTGCCACCACCGCCAGTGGTAGTGAAAGCGATTTGCCTGGAACGGCACCAGGGGTGCGGGGCCGACCCAGAGGTCGTAGTCGACGCCTGGCGGCGGTGACGATGGCTGGTCGTGGCCGATGCTCTCCCGGCGTTGAATATTCCACGCCTTTGCCACGAGCACGTCGCCGATCAACCCCTCACCGAGCAGATGGACCGCGTGGGCGATCAGGGGGTTCGATCGGCTCTGGGTGCCATGCTGCACGACGAGGCCGCTCTGGCGGGCGGCGGCGCGGAGGAGTTCCGCCTCCTGAAAGGTGTGGCTGCACGGTTTTTCCAGGTAGACATGCTTCCCTGCCGCGAGGGCCAGCAGGGCGGCCGGGGCGTGCCAGTGGTCAGGGGTGGCGATGATCACGGCGGCGAGGTCTGGGCGGTCAAGCAGCCGGCGGAAGTCGGCCACCGGCTCCCCTGCCCCGCACTCGACAGCCGCGGCATCAGCTCGGGACGCATCGGGATCGCATACGGCCTTGATGGTCACTCCCGGAACGGCCGCCATCGCCTTGGCCACGCTCCGGCCCTGCCGGCCGCAGCCGATCAGGCCGACCCGCAGGGGCTCGAGGCCGGCGGCTCGGCTCGCGGCAGGAGCCGCTCCGAGTGCCAGAGTCGCAGTCGCCGAGAGTCCCCGGAGGAAGTTCCGCCTCGTCGGAGCCGATCGGGGCTGATCGAGGTCACATGCCATCGTCGCCGCTCTCTGGTCTGGACACCCGCCGGACATGCTGCCGGGTCTCACCCACGCCCGCCGGATTCCCCGATCCTACCCGATCGCGATTCCCGCCCGGCCGTCTGGGTTGGCGCAACTGCGACCACCCGTTGCACGACCTCAGTCGGGGCGTTCCTGGGCTGGGGCGAACCAGATGACCACCATTCCCAGCGCGTAGACCAGCGAGAGTACGGCCCCGACCCGGGCATAGTCGGCACCGAAGGCGGTGAACAGCCAGCCGGAGGCGAGCACGCCGGCCGCCGTGAGAAACCGCCCGGCGTTGTAGGCAAGGCCTGCGCCGGTCGCCCTCACGGTCACCGGAAAGAGTTCCGGGAGGTAGACCGCGAGCCAGCCGAAGAACAGCGTGGAGACGACGCCCTGCACGAATACGATCGGGAGAAACGTCGCCTCGAGCGGCGCGGTGAGCGTGAACATCGCGAGGGTCGCGAGCGTCGCTCCGACGCTGATCAGGAAATAGCTCCGCCGTCGCCCCAGCCAGCCGGCGAGTTGGGCGCCGATGAAGCTGCCGATGATCGAGCCGGCAGCCCACCAGCCCTGGGTGATCGCCTTGTAGGCCGCGTGGGTGCCCCCGCCCACCTTGTCGGCCCAGGGCACCATCCACTTGCTGGCGGACCAGGCTCCGACCATCGGAATGCCGCTCACGAGGATCGCTGCCAGCGTGACCCCGACGAGCCCGGGCGAGAACAGCGTCCGAATCGGCGCGCCTGCTCGGCTCGAAGCACCGCCGGCGAGCCGGCGGCGGTGCATGGCCAGCCACTGCGGCGATTCAGGGAGGGCCACGAGTACGATCACGCCCAACAGGGCAGGCGCTCCGGCCAGTTGAAACACCCACCGCCAGGAGTCGGGCGTCAGCGGCCAGATCCGGGCCAGTTGGGCGAGCAGCAAAATGCCGGTGTTGAGCCCGGCCGCCATCACCCCAGACACCGTGGGCTTCGACGCGTTCGGCCAGCTCTCGGCCACCAGCGCGATGCCGTTTGGCCACATGCCCCCTACGCCGAGGCCGACGAGAAACCGCAGCGCAAGCATCTGCTCCTGGGATGTGACGAAGCCGCCGAGGGCCGCGCACACGGAGTAAAAGAGGATGCTGACGCCCATTGCCCGGCTGCGGCCGATCCGGTCTCCGAGGTTGCCGAGCACCACGCCGCCCACCGCCGCCCCGAGCATCAAGGCCGCGGTGAACCAGGCAAACCACTGGCCACCGAGTTCCTTCGTGTAGGCATCCCCAAGCAGGCTCTGCGAGACCGAAAGCGAGGCTACTGGCATGAGCCCGAGTTCGACGCCGTCGAAGAGCAAGCCGAGAAACGCGGCCGCCAGCACGGCGACGCGGGCCCGCGGTGCCAGGGGAGCGACGGAATCGGGAGAGGCTGGCATGGCTGTCATCCTGTGGGACCCGCCCTACGCGGTCAAACCCGGCCGCTCGGCGATCAGCAGATCAGGCCCGTGCCGGTCGAGTCCGCAGCGAGTTGACCGAGCCGCGGTAGGGCGGCCTCTTCGAGCAAGACGACGACCGTGCCGCCGCATCCGCCGCCGCTGACGCGGGCTCCATAGAAGCCCGCGGCGGGGCCCAGCGATTGCACCGCTGCGACCATGGCATCGGTCTCCGGGGTTCCCAGCCCAATGGACGAGTAACCCTGATGAGATTCGAAGAGCAACTCACCCAGCATCCGCGGGATGGCCCGCGCCGAGTCGGTGGAGTCGGCTCCGCGACGAAGAATGTCCGCGGCGACCGTCGCCCGGGCGTTCTCACCCGTGGCGAAGGCTGCCGCAGCCCGCACCGGGTATGTCAGCCCCGCTTCGATCGATGAGAGCGAATCCTCCACGTTGCCGTGCTGCTCGAGAAATGCATGGCCCGGCATCGCATCCGGCAGGACGTCGCGGCCGATGCCGGTCACGGCCGACGGGGGAACGTCGGTGAGGTATTCAAGGGGCGTTCCCATGGTTGCCGCGAGGATCTGCTTGGCCATGAACGCCGCGGTGCGGGCCGTACGATACGGCGATCCGCTGACGGCGTGGGCGACGCCGCTCGGCCAACCGGCCACCACCACCCCGGATGGCAGCGGAAGCCATCCGCCGACCAGGTCGGGCCGGCATCGAATCGGGAGCAGCATCCCCGGCTGGCCATGGGCGGAGGCCAATTGATCCATCAGGCCGCAGGGAGCCCCCACGATCTCGTTCTCCGCCCGCTGGGCCAGCCGGGCCAACTCGGTGCCCGAAAAATGGAAGCCGGCCCACTGCTCGAGCGCCCGGAGGGTGGCGACCTCGAGGGCAGCGCTCGAACTGACGCCCATCGACACCGGGACGTCCGAAGTGACGTCGAACATGAGCCCGCCGGTCGGCTGCCAGGCGGCGCGGTGGGCATAGAGCGTGAGGCAGCCGAGCGGATACCGGGCCCAGGCGGGAACGCCCTGAGCGTCGAGCCATGCGCGGCCCACGGAGGCAGGATCGGCGGTAGTCTTCAGCGCGGCCCACTCGGGAGCATGCACCACGACCGATCGAGCCTCACCGGCATGAACGCTCGTGAGTCGCAGCACAGGCTCGTCGAGGGCAGAGATCCGCACCTGGGTGGTGGCTGCGAGCGGCGTCTGCAGCACGAGGGAGCCGCTGTAGTCGGCCACCCCGCCGAGCACGTCGAGCCGGCCCGGGGCCTCGCCGACCGCGACTCCACTCCCGGAAACGCCCCGCCTCATGACGGCTGTTCCTGAGCGGGGTCGTCAGGGGCGAGCTGCTCACGGATCAGCCGCTGAAGGATCGGCCTTACCTGGGCCGCGAGCGTCTCGTTGCCGTAGCCCATCCAGGACACCGGAGACGTGGTGTCGAGTGGCACGTCGAGTGGCCTGCCGAATGGGTCCTCGACGAGGCCTCCCGCTTCTTCGAGCAGAAGGCAGGTGCAGATGTCGTACGGATGGCAGACCAGCGACGACTCGAGGCCGAGCCGGGCATGGACCAGCGGCCGCAGGTCGCCAAGCATCCGGTCGTGGCCGGTCATCAGCTCGTAGAGTTGCCCTCCGGTTGTCATGTATTGGTCGTCGAAGACCACCGGCGAGGCCGACCGCCCCAAGCCGTACAGAGCCTCCCAGAGCGACTCCTCGAGCCGCGCGAGCGTCGTCTTCCCTTCGGGGAAAAACTTGGCGATCGAGGCGAAGCCGTGGCGGAAGTCGGTGGCCTGTGAGGGTCGCAGGCCGAGCGGCTGGCGGTGGCCGCTGCGAATGTCGCACCGCTCCGCGACGAGTCCCTGCGGGCCGCAGCCGCGAATCCCGCTAATCTGATCCGACGCCCATTGCTTGGTCGTCGGCAACTCCGTCATCGCGGCCACGACGATGTCGCCGAGCCGCGTGCCCTCCGCTCGTCGCCGCGCCAGGCCGGCGAGCATCCAAGCCGGCCGCTTGTCGTACATCAGATTGCGGGTGCCGTCGATCGGGTCGAGGATGCAGACAAACTCGCAGGCCGCCGCCGCCGTGCCCCGCGGGAACGTGTGGGCATCGCCCCCCTCGGCTCCCTCCATCACCAGTTCCACCGGGTGCTCCGTCGGCCAGTGGGCCGCGAACCACTGGAGGATCACCTCCTCGCTCACCTTGTCGATCTGATAGATCGTGTCGGCGACGGTGATTTCGGCGACGGCCGCCAGGTCGTCGGTCGATCGGTCGTTCCGGGCATTCACGAGCTCGGCCCGCACGGCCGCTTGGAGGTGGCAGAGGAGCGAACGCAGGTGATCCAGCGGGTCGGCTGTCATGGAGCGGGCTCGGAAGGGGTGGCGACGGGATCGGGACGCAATCGCTTGTAGTGCGGCCCCACGGCGGCCCGGAGTTCGGCCGCCTTCTCGTCGGGATTCGACTCGTTGGTCATCGAGCCGCCGCCGATTTCCGGGCCGGCCAGGTACTTGAGCGTGTCGGGGGTGCGGAGCGGTGGATGAAACTCGACATGGAAGGGAAAGGCCGAATAGTCGCCGCCGTCGGTCGGGGCCTGGTGGATCGCCATCACGTAGGGCATCGGCATCCGCCAGAGGTTGTCGTAGCGGATGGCCACCTCCCGCAGCAGGTCGGCGAGTGCGACTCGTTCGGTGGCGGCGAGATCGACCAGCGACGTCAGCTGCCGCCGGGGGAGCACGAGCACCTCGTAGGCATACCGGGCAAACCAGGGCACGCAGGCCACGAACGCGTGGTTGTCGGCGACCACCCGGGGGCCGGCGAGTTCTCGGGCGAGGATTCCTTGGCCCAGGAACTCGCCCGTGCGGGCCCGATGCCGTCGGCTGCTCTCGACCTCGCGGGCCGTATGGCCGTAGACGAGGCCGCCCGCATAGATCTGGCAGTGCGGATGCGGATTGCTTGTGCCTACGGCCGAGCCTTTGTTCTCGAAGATCAGCACGTGGTTGACGTCGGGTCGGGCGGCGAGGGCGGCTGTGCGTTCGGCCCAGAGGTCCACGACGGCGGTGGCCTCGGCGGGCGTCAACTCCGCCATCGTCTTGGCATGATCGGGGTGGTAGCAGACCACCTCCGCGGTTCCGACCGCGGGCCGGCGGCGATAGAGGTCGTCCGCGGTCTCACCGTCGGACCAGTCAGGCGCGTCGGGGCCGAAACAGGGCAGGTCGTTGGGGAACCAATAGACGCCGCGGTACGGCGGATTCACGCCGCTGAGCCGCTGGTTTCCCGGGCAGAGTGCGCAGGTCGGATCGTAGGAGGCCGCGGCGGCATCGGCCGCCTTCAGCTCGCCGATCCAGGGCCGGCCGCCCCGATGGGCCGTGAACAGCACCCATTCCTCGCGCAGCGGATGCCAGCGTTGCTCCCAGGTCGGCTCCGGCGGTGGTGGCATGGACGGGTTGGGGTACAAAGAGGACGAGGCTCATTTCCGAGGCGCGGGAAAGATGAGCCAATTCCCCTCGTTGTACCCTCGCATGAAATCCGCCGTCACCATCAGCCTGGTGCCCGAGGCCGTCCGCGGGCCGTTCGTGTACCACTGTCCCGGTGGAACGGGGCTCACGCTGGCTATGGCCTGCCAGGAGGCAGCCGACCGCGGATTTGACGCCGTGGAGATCTTCGCCGCCGATGGGGAGCATTTTCCCCGGCTCGAACTGCGGGCAC
This sequence comes from uncultured Candidatus Kuenenia sp., assembly GCA_964453165.1. Lineage (GTDB taxonomy): Bacteria > Planctomycetota > Planctomycetia > Pirellulales > UBA1268 > QWPN01. Next base: position 36,050 of record CAYVNX010000012.1, read on the forward strand.
TGTGCGAGGAACACGGCCTGGCGGTCGCCGCCGTGGGAACCGGCGCTGGTTGGCTGAAACACGGCCTCTCGCTGACCGATCCCGATCACGCGCGTCGCGCTGCCGCGGTCGAGTTCGTCCGCGGGCTCATCGCCGTGGCCGCGGAATTCGACGCTCCGGCGATCATCGGCTCGATGCAAGGGCGTTCGGCGGCCGGCGGCGACCGCCCAGCCGCCCTGGGGCATTTGGCCGAGTCGCTCCGCACCCTGTCGGCGACCGCCGCGGCGGTCGGGCAGCCGCTCCTCTACGAGCCGCTCAACCGCTACGAGACCGATCTCTTCAATCGGCAGGCCGAGGCCGCCGCCTTCCTCGAGGGCGAGTCGCTGGCCCAGGTCAGGCTGCTCTGCGATCTCTTCCATATGAATATCGAGGAGGCGGACCCGGCGGCCACGATCGCCTCCTTGGGGACGCGGGTGGGCCACGTGCATTGGGCCGATTCCAATCGCCGCGCCATGGGGCTGGGACACACCCGGCCCGGCCCGATCATGGCTGCCTTGGCGGCGACCGGCTTCGGCGGCTACCTTTCGGCCGAAGTGTTTCCGCTTCCGAGCGATGCGGCCGCCGCGCAGGCCAGCATCGCAAGTATCCGTAGCCACGTTTCCACTCGCTGACTCCGATCCCTCAGGCCCGGCTCCCATGCTCGACACCCCCCTGCTCCACCCCGAGATTCTCCGGGTTCTCGCCACGGCCGGCCATCATGCCCGGGTGCTGATCGCCGACGGCAACTATCCGGCCAGTACGAAACGCGGTCCGCGGGCCGAACTCGTGTCGCTCCAACTCTCGCCTGGCGTCCCCACGGTCGCGCAGGTGCTGGCCGCGATCCTGGCGACGGTGCGGATCGACGAGGTGCACTGCATGGGCGTTGATCGCGATGACGCCTATGCCGCGGCGACGCCGGGAGACCCGCCGGTCTGGGACGAGTACCGCCGGATCCTCACAGCCGCCGGCAGCCCCTCCGGTCTCGTGCCCATCGTGAAGTGGGATTTCTACGCGGCGGTCGAGTCGCCCGACCACGTGCTCACGATCCAGACCGCCGACACCCAGCCCTGGGCGAACCTGCTGCTCTCGCTGGGCTGTCGCACCTTCTGAACCCTGCCGACTTGGAGTTCGTTTTCATGCAGACGAGGATCCTGGGCTCCACCGGCCTCGAGGTGCCGATCCTGTCGTTCGGCGCCTCGTCGCTCGGCCAGGAGTTCCGCCGGATCACGCTCGACGAAGCCCTGGCGAGCGTCCGCACGGCCCTCGACTGCGGCCTGTCGTTGATCGACACGAGTCCCTTCTACGGCCGGGGCATGAGCGAGGTCCTCTTGGGAATGGCCCTCCGCGAAGTTCCCCGGCGTGACTATCTCCTGTGCACGAAGCTCGGCCGCTACGACCTCGGTCACTTCGACTTCTCGGCCCGCCGGGTGGCCGAGAGCATCGACGTCTCGCTCCATCGACTGGGCACCGACCATCTCGACATCGTGCTCTGCCACGACATCGAGTTCGTGCCCCTGCAGCAGATCGTCGACGAAACCCTGCCGGCGCTGCGGCGGGCCAGAGACGCAGGCAAGGTGCGGTTCATCGGATTCAGTGGGTATCCGCAGAAGATCTTCCGCGTCATCTGCGACCAGGCCGATGTCGATTGCGTACTCAATTACAACCAGTACACGCTCCAGAACACCCGGTTCGCCGAGGAGACGATTCCGTATCTCGCGGCCAAGCGGATCGGCGTGATGAACGCCGGCCCCTTCAGCGCCCGCCTGCTGACCGACGCCCCGCTGCCTGCCTGGCTCAAGGAGCCGGAGCCGGTGAAGGCCGCCGCCCGTGCGGCCGCCGACCTCTGTCGCCGGCGTGGCAGCTCGATCGCCAAGCTGGCCCTGCAGTTCTCGCTCGCCAATCCTGCGATCGCCACCACCGTGGCGGGCAGCGCGAATCCGGCCAACATCCGTGGCTGGGCCGACTGGGCGGCCGAGCCAATCGACGCGGGGCTACTCGCCGACGTTCAGGCGATCTTCGAACCGGTGCATGACATCGGGCACCTCGAAGGTCTCCCCGACAATAACTGAATCCACCATGAAGATCGACGCACATCAGCACTTCTGGGCCTATACGCCGGCCGACTATCCCTGGATCGGGCCGGGCATGGAGCGACTGGCCCAGTCGTACCTGCCCGGCGACCTCGAGCCGCTCCTGGCAGCGGCCGGGTTCGGCGGCTGCGTGGCCGTGCAGGCCCGGCAAACGGTCGAAGAAACCCGCTGGCTTTTGGAATTGGCGGATCGGCATCCGATCATCCGGGGCGTGGTCGGCTGGGTCGATCTCCGGGCGACCGATGTCACGGACCAACTCCGTCGGTTCGCCGAGCACCCCCGGTTCGTCGGCGTGCGGCATGTGGTGCAGGATGAGCCCGACACGCGATTCGTGCTCGGTGCCGACTTCCGGCGGGGGCTGCGGGCCGTGCACGACTTCGGGCTGACGTACGATCTCTTGCTCTATCCGCCGCAGCTCCCGGCGGCCGTCGAGTTGGCCCGGCTCACGCCTGAGCAGCCGTACGTGCTCGACCATCTGGCCAAACCGCTGATCAGGGAACGGCGGCTCGACCCCTGGCGGGCCGATCTCGCCGCCCTGGCCGATCAGGAGAACGTCTGCTGCAAGCTCTCCGGCATGGTTACCGAGGCTGCCCGTGGGAGCTGGCATCGGGCCGATTTTCGCCCCTATCTCGAGATCGCCCTCGAGGCTTTCGGCGCCGAGCGATTGATGATCGGCAGCGATTGGCCGGTCTGCCTGCTGGCTGCCGAATACGCCGACACCATCGGGATCGTCACCGACTTCATCGCAAGCCTGTCGGCCGGCGAGCAGACGGCGATCATGGGCGGGACGGCTGCCCGGTTCTACGGGCTCGAAGTCTGATAGCAGGTTCCCATACCCGCCTCTCCTGTGAGCCGATCCTCATGAATGCCCTGCTGCTCCGCGAACCAGGCCGGCTTGAATTCATCGACATTCCCGAGCCACCGCCTCCGGGGCCGGGCGAGGCGGTGGTGCGGGTCAGAAGCGTGGGCATCTGCGGCACCGACTACGGCGGCTTTCGCGGCACGATGCCGTTCTTCAGCTACCCGCGGATACCCGGGCACGAACTCGGCGTCGAGGTGGTCGCGGTGGGGGACGGCGTGACCCATGTCCGACCGGGAGACCGGTGCTGCGTCGAACCCTACATCAATTGCCAGAGCTGTCATTCCTGCCGCCGCGGGCTCACGAACTGCTGTGAGCACCATCAGACGCTCGGCGTGCACTGCGACGGGGGGCTGCGGCCGCTGTTCACGCTGCCGGCCCGGAAGCTCCATCCCTCTCCCGCCCTCTCGGCGGCCGAGAATGCCCTCGTCGAGACCCTGGCCATCGGCTGCCATGCCATCGACCGGGCGCGTCCCACCTGGAACGAGACGGTGCTTGTGATCGGGGCCGGACCGATCGGACTGGCTGCTGTGGAGTTCGCACGTCTGACGGGAGCCCGGGTGATCGTGATGGATCGGGTCGCAGGGCGGCTGGAATTCGTCCGGGACCGGCTCGGCGTCTCCGACACACTCACGGCGACCGGTTTCGCTGCCGACGAGGCTGCCGTGCGGCACCTGACCGACGGCCGGATGGCGGAGGTGGTGGTGGACGCGACCGGAAGTCCGGAGAGTATGGGGCAGGCGCTGGGCTTCTGTAGTTTTGGGGGCCGGCTCGTCTACGTCGGGATCACCCAGCAGACGATCTCCTTTCCCCACGCGCCGGTGATGCACCGCCGGGAACTCTCGCTCCTGGCCAGCCGCAATGCCATGTCCCGCGACTTCACCCGGATCATCGGGCTGATCGAGTCCAAGGCGATCGACACCAAGCCCTGGATCACCCACCGGCTGCCCTTCGTCGACACGATTCAGGTCTTCCCCTCACTCCTCGATCCCGCCTCGGGCGTCGTCAAGGCCGTGATCGAGATGCCGTGAGCGGGTCGGCGTCGCATGCGCTGTCCTGATGGCAGGGGCGGCGGGCCCAGTAGCCGGCCAGAAGCGATCCGGAGATGTTCATCCAGGGGCTGAAGACCGCTGCAGCCAGGCCGACCGTGCCGAGCTTCCCCATCTGACCGGCGATGCCCGAGGCCATCCCGCCGTTCTGCAGGCCGACCTCCAGGGCCATCGCTCGGGCACTGGGAATGTCGAGCCCCGCCAGGCGGCTGCCGGCGTAGCCGAGCAGGTATCCGAGGCTGTTATGGATGATGCAGACCAGGAGCAGGAGCGGGCCGACACGGAGCAGTTCCTCACGGCCGGCGGCCGTGGTCACGGCCGTAAAGAACACGATGCCGGTCATCGAGAGAAACGGCAGGCCCCGCCGGATCGCCTCCCAGGTCGGACGCGCCCGGGGAACCGCCCCGACGATCGCCTCCACGAGGAACGCGGCACCGACCGGCACCAGCACGATCTGCACGATCGACACCATCATGGCGGCCGCCGACATCTCCACGAGCCTGCCCGCCAAGAGCTTCATCAGGAACGGAGTGACCAGCGGCGCGAGCACCGTGGCGCAGGCGGTGACCGTGACGGAGAGTGCGAGGTTCGCGCCGGCAAGGTATGTCATCACGTTCGATGCCAGGCCGCTGGAACAGCAGCCGATCAGCACGACGCCCGCGGCGACCTCGTCAGGAAACCGGAACACCCGGGCGAGTCCCCAGCCAAGCAGCGGCATGATCGTGAACTGGCAGGCCAGGCCGACAACCACACCCCGTGGCTCCCGGAGCACGCCGAGGAAGTCGGCGAATCGCATCTGGCTGCCCATGCCGAACATCACCAGTTGCACGATGACGAGCACGACCCGCGGATCCCGCAGCTCGATGCCGCCCCACCGCACGAAGGCCCCCGGAGCGATCAGGGCGGCGGCGACGGCCGCCACGATCGAGGCGGTGTAGAGTCGTCCGATCTGCATGGCCTTACCAGCCGAACCGGGCCGCGAGGCTGGCCACCGCGAGCGGCGGGCTCGCCAGCACGGGGGCAGTCGTATCGTCCGCCGGGAGCCCCTCGGCCACTCGGGCCATCGAAGCCTGCGCCAGGAGCACCACGTCGGAGTCCCGCCTGATCTCCCGAAGCGCGGCCCCGACGATGGCGTCGTGGGTTGCCGAGTCGCCCGCCATGAGTGCCTCGAAGGCTCCTTGGCAGACGCGGGCCGTCACCGTGACGGCCTTGCCTGCCTGCGCGGCCTGTCGGCGGACGAGTTCCTCGGTTGGCCCGAGCGTGGTGGGAAGGGTGGCGAGGACGCCGATCCGGCCTCCGATCCCGACCGCACGGTCAGCCATCGGCTGATCGACGCGAATGACGGGCACCCGTGACAGCCGGGCGGACAACTCCACCGCCTCCCCAATCGATGAGCAGGTCACCAGGATCGCGTCAGCCCCGGCTCGCTCGGCGAGGCCAACCTGATCGACGACACGGCCAGCGATCGCAGGCGAGACGAATCCCTGGTGAATGACGTCCTTGATCAGGCTGTCATCGACGATATTGAAGACGGTGACCCGCTGGGCGAAGGGGCGTAGCAGTTCGCCGAAGACCGGGACGAGCGTAGCCGACGTGTGCACGAGACCGAGTTTGGTGACCATGCACAAAAGCTCCTGCACGGATCGGATGACGGAGATTTTTCGAAGTGTAGCGAACAGGCTCACCAGGAATCCGCCTGCCGCCGCCGGCCACCTTTCCGCGGTAGTTGCGCAAGTTTTTTGTGGTGCTGGACAGGGCGTTTTACCCTAGCATGACATAGGTCGAGGGCACCGATGGCATACCATGCGGCCGTCGTCGAACTCGACTCACGGGAGGGAACATGAATCGCCTCGGTTTGGCATCTCACGATCATTCAGCGTTTCGCGTTCGCTCGAAGAACCGCTGCGGTTTCACCTTGGTGGAACTGCTCGTCGTCATTGCCATCATCGCGACGCTGATCGGACTGCTCCTCCCGGCCGTGCAGAGCGCCCGGGAGGCGGCTCGCGGGTCGCAGTGCAAGAACAACCTCAAGCAGTGGGGATTGGGGATGCACAACCACCTCAGTGCGCTCAAGTATTTTCCGATCGGCATGCGGGGCTCCCCGGCCCGCACGTTCATGGTCGAGTGTTGGCCCTATCTGGAGAGCAAGGCGTTGTTCGACGCCTATGACATGTCCAAGGCGTGGCAAGATTCGGGCACCAACAACCCATCGCTAGTGCGGCAGTCGGCCCCCATGTATCTCTGCCCGTCCGATCCGAGTTCGGGCGGCCCTGGAAAGTCGATGAATCGCGACGGGGTCGAGCGGGCTCGATCCAACTACGTAGTGAACGCCGGCCGCTGGACCGAGAGTTCGGTCGCTCCGCTTCGCAGCACCTGGGATCCGAATACGGCCGTCCGCCGGTCGATGTATGCCGGCATGTTTCTTGGCGGCTACAAGCGGACGAATGGTACGTGGAACACGAAGCCGTTCACGCCCGCCAACATTCCAGACGGTCTCAGCAAGACGCTCTGCATGTCGGAACTCCTCATGCCGGAGAACGGGAGCGACGCGGCCACCTTTGATTCGCGGGCCGATGCGTTCGACACCAAGGGTGAGCGATGGTCGCTGCACACGACGCTTGGACCAAACAGTACCGCGAACGATCGGCCTGAGTACTGCGGTGCCCAGGCCCATCGCCCCGAAATCAACATGCCGTGCGAGCAGAACCGGTCGGGTCAGTTCATCCATCACGCCGCGCGGAGCCGGCATCCGGGTAACGTACAAACGCTCTTCGGCGACGGCTCCGTGCGGGGCATCGTGGATGGCATCGACCTCTCCGTCTGGCAGGCGATCGGTTCCAGCGGTAATGGAAGCAACGAGTCCGTGGTGGGGGATTTCTAGTGTCTTTCTTTGGACGCGGCATTCGCGCCATCGCGTGTGGAGTCGGTTGCGTCTGGGTCGTGGCGGCTGGCGCCGGGTGTGGTGACGGCCGGGCCACCGTGTCCGGGCGAGTCACCTTCAATGGTGAGCCGGTCGAACGCGGGTCGATCACGCTGGTTCCGGTGGATGGCACGGGCCAGACCGCTGGCGGCGACATCCGGAACGGCGAGTATGCGGTCAAGTCCGTTGTTCCCGGCGAGCGGCAGGTTCAGATCACGGCGGTGTATGTCAGCGGTAAGGAGCGGCTCGACGGAGGCTTGGAGGTGGATTTGGTCAGCGATCTGCTGCCGCCGACGTGGGGGCCGGAGTCGACCGAACGACTGACGGTGACGGCGCCTCGCACGACAAAGGATTTCGAGATCGAGGGGCCCGATCCACGCTCGCCAAAGTGAGTGGAGGCAGCCGGCATGTCACGACTCTCCACGTCGATTCCCCGTCGAAGCGCGATGCCCGAGGTGATCGGTCGTGCTGCTTCCAACAGCGTGGGCCGAAGTCCCGCGCCCAGACAGGCTTTCACGCTCGTCGAACTGCTGGTCGTGATCGCGATCATCGCCACGCTGATCGGCCTGCTTCTGCCTGCGGTGCAGTCGGCCCGGGAGGCGGCCCGGGGATCTGCTTGCAAGAACAACATGCGGCAGTGGGGGTTGGGCATGCAGACCTTCTACAGCGCCAAGAATCACTTTCCCCTCGGGGCCGTGAAGCCGCGGGGCTTCTATCACACCTGGGTGATACAGATCTGGCCGTTCGTCGAGCAGGCGAGCCTTTCGGACAACTTCAACACGAACGCCAACTTCACGGATCCGCAGAATCTGCCCGCCATCCGTGCCCGGGTGGCGATGTATTACTGCCCCTCGGATCCCAATGCCACCGGGCCTGGCAGCCGGTACAACCGCGACGGCAGCAACCGGTGCAGACTGAACTACATGGCCAATGACGGACGTTTTCCGGAGAGTGCCATCGATCCCGACTCGCCGCCCTTGGCGCCGCTGCCATCGTCGGGCTCGTCCCGGGATCGGGCTCGCATGGATCGCTATGGGGGTCTGTTTCGCAATCACTTCAGCGGCACCGGCCGGTATCCCCTCACCAACCAGCCGTTTCGCGTCAAGGACGTGCCAGATGGAACCAGCAAGACGCTGGCCTTTTCGGAGGTGCTCCTCTCCGCCACGGACGGCTCCGGGGGCACACCCGACGCCAGGGGTGATGCGTTCAACGCCAAGGATGGGCGTTGGGGGTTTCACGTGACGTTCAACCCAAACGCACCGGCAGAGGATCCCGTCGAGAACGCGGAGTGCGAGCCGGGGCCCGCGACACCGTGCACCACGCCGACGAACATGAAACCAATTGCCACGTCCGCACGGAGCCTTCACCCATCGGCGATCCAGGCCGTGATGGCCGACTGTTCGGTTCGGTCGATCGCGAGCGACATTGATATCGCTGCCTGGCGGGCGCTCGGGACGAGCCGGCGGGGCGACGACGCCGGCCAATACTGATCCGGGTCTGGTCAGAGTGGAGCGGGGAGAGGGGCAAGGCAACGACATGATGCGATTTCCCGGTGCATGGATCATCGCCCTAACGGCCGCGACCGTCGGCTGCGGGCCACGGATGGCCACGGTGTCGGGCGTGGTGACCTTCAATGGCGAAGCGGTTCCGAAGGGCTCAATCACGTTCCTGCCGGTCGATGGCAAGGGATCGGCGTTCGGCGGTCCTATCGTGGCAGGCCGCTACAGCGTCTCCGGCGTGAGCCCCGGAGAGAAGATCGTCCAACTGAGTTCGCCCGTCGAAGCGGAAACAACGAAGGATGACTACGGGAATGAATCCAGGGTCTTCGTCGACCTTTTCCCGGTCGAGTGGGGACTGAAATCGAAGGAGCCTCTGACCGTCGTCGCGCCGGCCACCACGAAGGATTACGCGATCGAGGGGCCCGATCCCAGGAACCGCTGACTCAGGCGGGCCCGGGCCTCTCGATGCGATCGGCCCGCCAAGAGCGGACGGGGTGGGATTCGAACCCACGAGCCGCTTTCGCGACTGCCGGTTTTCAAGACCGGTGCATTCAACCGCTCTGCCACCCGTCCGGTGTCGCCCCTGAGATCGCTCGGATCAGGGCCGTCGCGTCCAAGTCTACACCGTCCTCCTCGACGGGCACCCGGTGTCGGAGGGGGCCGTTCCTGCCGGCGGGACACCATTTCGCCAGTCTCCGAATCGCTGCCTTTGACGGAAGGAGGCCCGTTTCCTAATCTTCAGGACTTTCCACCCCACATTTGAAAGGACCCTATGGGCGGCATCAGCAACCGGATGAAGGAGATCAAGCGACGGCGGCATCGCCGGCAGAAGCTGGCGAAGTTCGAGACGAAGCTCAAGAAGGCGACGGCGAGCGAGAAGCTGGTGATCGCGGATAAGCTCCGCAGGATGACGCCCGGCTGCGACGGTCTGATCGAGCGGATGGGGCTTGAAGATCGCAAGCGGTGAGGCCGGCCGTAGCCGGCGGCTTCACGTCAGTGCGAACGTGAAGCCGTCCTGCACGAAGTCGACCTGCACGGTACTCCCTTCCGGGAAGTGCCCTGCCAGGAGTTCGCGGGCCAGTGCGTTCTGGAGTTGCTGCTGGATCACCCGCTTGAGCGGCCGCGCACCGTAGACAGGGTCGTAGCCCAAACGAGCGATCTCGTCGAGCGTCGCCTCGCTGCACGTCAGCGTGATGCCTGCCTTGGCAGCCTGCTTGACTAGGCGATCGACCTGAATCTGAACGATGCGGCGGATGTGCCGTTCATCGAGCGGGTGGAAGATGATCGTCTCGTCGATCCGATTGAGAAACTCCGGGAGGAAGCGGGCCGAGAGCGCGTCCTTGACCGCGTCCCGCATCTGCTGCTCGCTGCCGCCTTCGCGGGTGATCTCCTGGATCACCTGGCTTCCGACGTTGCTCGTCATCACAACGATCGTGTTCGTGAAATCGACCGTGTGTCCCAGGCTGTCCGTCAGCCGGCCGTCGTCGAGCACCTGAAGGAGCACGTTGAACACGTCGCGGTGCGCTTTCTCCATCTCGTCGAGCAGCACCACCGAGTAGGGCCGCCGCCGAACGGCCTCGGTCAGGAGCCCACCCTCCTCGTAGCCGACGTAGCCCGGGGGTGCGCCGATCAGCCGGGCGACGGTGTGCTTCTCCATGAACTCGCTCATGTCGATCCGCACCATCGCGTTCTCGTCGTCGAAGAGCACCTCCGCCAGGGCCTTGCAGAGTTCAGTCTTGCCGACCCCGGTGGGGCCGAGAAACAGGAACGATCCGATCGGACGATTGGGATCCTGGAGCCCGGCCCGGCTCCGCCTGACGGCATCGCTTACCGCCTCAACGGCCTCGTCCTGGCCGACGACTCGTTGGTGGAGCCGTTCCTCGAGCACGAGCAGCTTGGCCCGCTCGCTCTCCACGAGGCGGGTGACCGGAATCCCGGTCCAGGCGCTGACAACCTCCGCGATCTCCTCCGGTCCCACCTCGCGGCGGAGCAGTCGTTTGGCCGGCTTGCCGGGCGTGCCCCGGGGCTCCTTCTCGCTTCCCTCCTGCTCGAGCCGCTGCGCGAGCTGCTTCCGCTTCACGTCGAGCTCGTACAGCTTCTGGAAAAGCGACTCCTCGACCGGCTGGCCGGCCGACTGCCGCTCCTTGATCTGGGTGCCCGCTCGTTCGAACTCGTGCTCGACCTGATCGAGCTGGTGCCGCAGCTCCTGCACGCTGCCGACGCCGCTCTTTTCGGCCTCCCACTGCTCGCGGAGACTGGCGAGCTTTTTGCGGAGCTCCGCGGACTCGGCTTCGATCTCGACCAGCCGGTCCTTGGCATGCTCCTCGGTCTCCTCGGCGAGCTGCCGGCCGGCGAGCTCGAGCTGAACCAGTCGCCGCTGCACTTCGTCGATCTCGCTGGGCACGCTCTGGAGTTCCATGGCGATCCGGCTCGTGGCCTCGTCCATCAGGTCGATGGCCTTGTCAGGCAGGAACCGGTCGGCGATATAGCGTTGGGAGAGCTCCGCGGCGGCGACCAGGGCCGAATCCTTGATCTTGACGCCTTTGTGATGCGCCTCATAGCGGGGCTTGAGCCCGCGAAGGATGGCGATTGTGTCCTCCACGCTGGGCTCGCCGACGAACACCGGCTGAAACCGGCGCTCGAGGGCTGCGTCTTTCTCGATGTGCTTGCGATACTCGTCGAGCGTCGTGGCGCCGATGCACCGCAGCTCACCTCGGGCGAGGGCCGGCTTGAGCAGATTGGCCGCATCGGACCCTCCTTCGGCCGCGCCTGCGCCGATCACCGTATGCAACTCGTCGATGAACAGGATCACGTTGCCGGCGGCCGCCTCGACTTCACGGAGGATGGCCTTGAGCCGATCCTCGAATTCGCCGCGGTATTTCGTGCCGGCGATCAGGGCTCCGAGGTCGAGCGACACCACCCGGCGGCCACGGAGCGTCTCGGGCACGTCCGACTGCACGATCCGCAGGGCCAAGCCCTCGGCAATCGCCGTCTTGCCAACGCCGGGCTCGCCGATCAGGACGGGGTTGTTCTTGGTCCGCCGCGAGAGCACCTGAATCACCCGGCGGATCTCGGAGTCGCGGCCGATCACCGGGTCGAGCTTGCCCTGGGTGGCCCGCTGGGTGAGGTCGATGCCGTACTTTTCCAGGGCCTGAAATTTCTCCTCGGGATTCTGGTCGGTCACCCGGGACTGTCCGCGAACGGCCTGGAGCCCGGCGAGCAGGTCTTTCTCGCTCACCGCCGCCAACTGCAGCACGTTTTTGGCCTTCGAAGGCGTCTTCGCCAGGGCCAAGAGCAGGTGGTCGGTGGAAACGAACTCGTCCTTCATCGCGGCCGACTCTCCGGTCGCCGCCTCGAAGACCTTCATCAAATCCTGGTCGGGCTGCGGCTGGGATCCCCCCGAAACCTTGGGCAAGTGGGAGAGTTCAGCCTCGATGATCCGCTCGAGCTGGGCTCGGTCGACGCCGATCTTGTCGAGCAGCGGGCGGACGATTCCGTCGCGCTCGGCGACGAGCGTCTGGAGCAGATGCACCGGCGAGACCTGGGGGTTGCCGCGGCTGCCGGCGAGTTCCACGGCTGCCTGGACGGCCTCCTGGGCCTTGATCGTGAACTTGTCGAATCGGAATGCCATGTCTCACCTCCGGATTGGGTCTGGCGGCAAACGCACGGGGGCAGGTCAGCCGCTGGCCAACCTGCCCCCGGCGGGCTTGCACTCGTCGGGGGCCGGTCAGCCGTCCTTCTTCACCTCGAATTCGGCATCGATCGTGTCGTCGCCTCCCTGGCCGGCCGCGGAGCCGGCCGTCTGCTCGGCGCCAGGCGTCGCCCCGCGTTGGGCCGAAGCCTGCTCGTAGAGCACCTTGGAGAGGGCATGGGCGGCCTGCTCCAGGGCATCGTGGGCCGACTGGATGGCGTCGGCATCCTCGCCCTTGGCCAGCTCGCGAGCCTTCGTGATCGCCGCCTCGAGTGGAGCCTTGTCCGAGGCCGAGAGCTTTCCGTCGTTCTCTTTGATCAGCTTCTCGGTCGTGAAGCAGAGTGCCTCGGCCCGGTTTCGCGCCTCGGCCAGCCTGGCCTTCCGCTTGTCCTCCTCGGCATGCTCCTCGGC
>CAYVNX010000013.1:0-47988 GCA_964453165.1 uncultured Candidatus Kuenenia sp.
AGCCGCAGGAGCCACTGGCCCACCGTCCGGCTGCCGACCTTGATCCGGGCCGTGCCGCGCATCCCGGGCGTGAAGGTGCCGTCGGGATCGTCAACGGTCATCAGGGCCTCGTAGCTCGTCGAAATCGGGGTCTCCCGCCCGCTCGCGTCGGTCGTGGTGGGCACCTGCCCGCCGGACTTCACGCTCAGCCGCTCCGACCCGGCCTCGATGTGGGTTTCGGCGATCTGCTCGACCTGGCCCCGAAAGGTCTGGTACGGAAAGGCGTCGAGCTTGAGGTCGACCGGCTGGCCACGCTTCAGGAATTCGACCTCCGACTGGTCGATCACCATCACCGCCTCGAACAGATGGCGGTCGCCCACCATGCAGAAGACCGTGCCGGGCGCGAAGGTGGCCCCGAGGTTCTTTTCACTGAGCGTGTTGCCGGTCCACGACGAGAGCCGCCCGCCCGGATCGGGCCGCTCGGGCACCGCGGGCGCCGGCAAGACCACGCCGGCGCGGGGCGCCACGAGCACGAGTTCCTCGCGATCCTTCCGCGTGCGGGCGAGCTGCTCGGTCAGGCTCTTGAGCGTCTCCTGCACGGTGCCGATCTCGAGCGCGGCGGCCGGATCGTTGAACCGCTCCCGCTGCAGGCTCGCCAGCCGGCTCTCCGACTGCTGCTTCCGGCCCTCGAGCTCGGCGATCTCGAGGTCGAGCTCCAGGCTGGAGAGCACGGCCAGCTTCTGCCCCCGCTGCACCTCTTCGTCGGGCTTGACGAGGATCTCCTCGACCTTGCCGGGCACCGAAACGTACACCGTCTCTTCCCCCCGGGGCCGCAACTCGGCCGGGCACCAGACCCGCTGGGGCAGTGGCATCAGGGCGATCGCCGCGACCAGGAGGCAGGCCACCGCGATCGTCGCGGCGAGGTTGACCATCTTCATCTCGTCTCGTCTCCCGGGAACTTTGAGAAACTTGAAGACCCCCTGCATTGGCCGAACAACCAAGCCCCAGACGGCCATCCAGGCCAGCATCTGGCTGATCGCACCCAGCCCATACGGCTTGAACGCATTCCAGGCGAACAGCAGGATCGAGGCCGTGATGAACCAGCCATACACGCTCGACGCCACGGCATAGATGGCGAACCAGGCCAGCCCCCGCTGCGGCAAAAAGGGATCCTCCGACTGCTTGATCCCCAGGCACCAGCGGCTGGCCGTCCGACCGAGCACGGTCGTCGCCTTCTGCCGCAGATTCGGGATCTCGAGGATGTCGGAAAGAATGTAGTAGCCGTCGAACCGCATCAATGGATTGGCGTTGAACATCAGCGTGGACACGCTCGAAACGAACATCACGTCGAGGCAGAGCTGATTGAACACGCCGGGATGGGTGTTCCACCACAGGTAGGTGGCGAAGGCCGCCATCACCACCTCCACATACATCCCGGCCGCCCCGATCGCCGCCCGCTTCCACTTGTTCGGCAGCATCCAGCTGTCGGAGACGTCGCAATAGAGGCAGGGCGTGAAGCAGAGCAGCATCACCCCCATTTCGTGACACTCGCCGCCGAAGTGCTTGCAGGAGAGGCCGTGCCCGAACTCGTGGATCACCTTCGTCAACGCCAGGGCGATCGTCAGATACAGCCAGTTGCCCGAGGCGAAGAACTGCTGGAACTCGGGCAGCTTGGACCGGAAGGTGTCGAAGTTCACGAGCACCAGCAGCAGGGCGCTCGCGGCGAACGCCAGGCCGACGATCATGGCCGGCGGCGAAAAAATCCAGCCCAGCCACCGATCCAGCCATTCGAGCACCCGGTCGGGGTCGACCCCGCGAAACCGCAGGGCCATCACGTTCGAGATCCAGGCGATGAACTCCTTGCGTTTCTGCTGCCGGCGACGCTCGAAGAGCTGGGGCCCCTGCCCCGGCCGGTCGCCGAACACGAGCCCGGATCGGTGGAGCATCGAAACGAAACGGGCCAATTCATCGACCGCGATCCGCCGCGGCGGAAACCGGGCGTCGAAATCCTCCTTGAGCGACTCGAGGCTGGCATCGCCGTCGATCATCTCCAGCAGCGCATATTCCTCGGGTCGAAACCGGAAGTAGCGAAGCGAGATCGGATCCTTGACGACGAACCAGGCCTTGCCCTGATAGATCTGGCGGGTCACGACCAGATCGGCCCGCTTGCGCAGGCCGATCGGCCTCGTCGTGCTCGAACGGAACGCGTCGGCAATGGCCACGGCAACGTGGGTCCTACTTCTTGGGAGCCGGAGGCAGCGGCGGCTTCGTGGAGTGGATCGTCATCGTCACGAATTGACCGGTCCGGAGCAGCCATTCGCCCTCGACCTGGCGATTGTCCACCTCGGCCACCACCCGGTAGCTGCCGCTCTCCATCCGAGGCTTGACGTTGAAGATCCGGCCCTGAAACGTCTCCGTGCGGTCACCGGCCAGCCGCGCCGCGACCGAGACCGGACGGTCCCGCACGTCGCTCGGATTCCACCTCGCGGCATCGATGTAGCCCTCGACGTAGAGCCGGTCGGTGCGGATCACGGTGGCCAAAGGATCTCCCGGCTGGAGCCACTCTCCGATGTGCGGGTAGACCTCCTCGACCTCGCCGTCGATCGGAGAGCGAATCTCCCGTCGCTCGATCGCCTTCGCAGCCGCCTCCACCTCCACGCCCTTGCCCGTCGCCTCGAGGGCCGACAGCTGGCGTTCCAGGGTCGCCTGCTCGATCTGCAGTCCGGCCTTCTCCCATTCGAGCTTGAGCCGCTCCCGCTCGACCTCCGTGACGGCGTTCACCACCCGCTCGTGCGAATCCTCGGCCTTGCGATAGGCCATCTCGGCCACACCTTGGGCCTTCTGTGAATAGCGGACGTCGACGTCGCTCTCGGCCTTGGCGATCGCCTGGTCGTGCTGGGCCTGGGCCCGCCGCTTCTCCATCTCGGGCTGATCATCGTCGATCCGGGCAAGCACCTCTCCCTTGGCGACGACCGCCCCCTGCCGGACTGCGAGTTCCACGATCACGCCCGCCTCACGGGCCGGCACCTTGACCTCGTCGATCAGCGACACGAGGCAGCCTTCGATCACGGGTTCGCCCGCCTCGGCCACCGCCTGCTGGGCGATCGCGGGGCACATTCCCACCCAGACCACGATGGCCGCTGCCGCGAGGCGGGCCGTCCCACACGAAGATCGGAACCGGAAAGCCGTGAGCCGGACCATGCGATTCAAGTCCTTTCAAACCTGGCGGGCGAACAGACGCAGGCCGCCGTCTGACTCTACCACAGCCGAAATAGGATCTGCGTCTGGATGAAGGAGAGGACGTCGTGAAACCAGACGTAGCCGAGCGACCGCTTGCCGCAGAAAATCCGGGCGGTGACGCTCGCGCCCGCGCCGAGTTCCTCCTTTTCGTGCCGGCTCGGATCGATCATCACCCGCACCAGCACCGAGTTGGTCTTCTCGCCCTTCTCGTCCCGAACCTCTGCCTGCTCGTGGATCTCGCGAACGACGCCCTGGTGCCGCGTGCCCGGGTCGGTCGCCAGGATGTAGTCCACCCGGAGATCGCGGTCGGACTCCTTGGCCGCGACGGCGGCCCGATTCACGTGCCCAAGCCGATTGTCGGGCATCCGCACCTCGAGCTCCCATGGCCCCGTCTTGTCGGCCACGCTCATCAGCACCTGCCCCTTCTCCACCGGCCGAAGCAGGAGCCGGTCACGAACCTGCCAGGTCACGATCACGCCGTCGATCGGACTGCGAATCTCGAGATCCCTGCGGCGTGCCTCCCAGAGCCGCTTCTGATCGACGAGGCTCTCGATCTCACGCTCCAACTGCGCGGCACGGCCTGCGAGCCGCACCTTCTCGTCCGCCGAAATCTCCGCATCCTCGAGCAGCGACCGCCGCGTGGCCCGCAGCTGCTCCTCGCTCGAAGCCTTGCGGCCGAGCACGTCGGCAAGCGCGACGTCGACCTCCGTGTTCCGCAGCCGGGCGAGCAGCTGCCCGGTCTTCACCTCGGCGCCATGCTCCATACCAGCCTCGATCGACTCGACCACGCCGTCGATCCCCGCGAAGACGTCGCGGCGATGCACCGGCTCGAGCGTGCCCTTGCCCTCGAGCCGAAGCTCGGCGGGCACGAGCCAGAGCGCCAAGAGACCCGCCAGGATGCCGAGCGACACGAGCACCGTGCGGGGAAGGTTGCGGGCCGTGACGAGCACGCGGGACTTTCCCACGAGATCGAGCAGGCGAAAGAGCGGCAGGCTCGTGTGCTCGAGCGAGTTGGCGATCGCCACGTTGCCGTGATCGGCTACGAGCCGCACCCGGGCCTTCTGGGCTGGGTCGACGAGGGAGGCCGAGAACCACTCGACCACGAGCGCTCCGATCGGATCCGGGGCCACCCGCGGTGCGGCTTCAGCCTTCGCCACGGCCACCGCGTCGACGCCGCCCGGCTTCACGACCGCGGTGGGCCGCGGCTTCTCGAGCGGAATGATCGCCAAGGCGGTCGAGTGGGCCTCGTCGATGTAGTTCTCGAGTTCCTCTTCGATCTGCGGCGGGAGTTCCTGCATCGGGTCGGGGTGCCAGAGGGGCTCACCAGCCCGAGCGACGACCCGTACGAGGGCTTCGAGCGTCTGCACCGAAGACGCGCGGCGCTCCACGTTGTCCTGACCGCTGACCGCATCGAGCCGGAGCCGCTTGCCATGCCTCACGAGCACGCCGACCCGGTCGCACCCGATGATCCGCCGGCCCTCGTTCGCCAGCACGAAGGCGGTGGCCAAGGGATCGAGCGATTCGTGCACGGCCCGGCTGAACCGCTCCACCTGCGCGAGGGCCGACTGCTGGGCGTCGAGGGCCACAACCTGCCGCCGTTGCAGATAGTCGGCCGCCACGGCCGCGATCTGCTCGATGAAGATCAAATACCCGCGTTCGACCTGCTGGTCCTGCGGATACTGGAAGACCTCGATCAGACCGGCCCGGCTGCCCTTCTGCTCGATCGGCACCGAGATGACCGACAGCGCCGTCTCATTGCTGGCGACCGGCTGCCCGGTCGGCCCCTTGAGGGTCGTCTGGGGCGGCAACACGAGACTCGTCGGAGCGGCGAGCAGCCCCTGCACCAATTTGAGGTGGCTCTGCTCGGCCTCCTTCGACGCCCCGATGCCGGTGGCCTCGAGCCCGAGATGGCAGATCGGTTCGACCCGTCCACCCTCCCCGATGAGCCAGACGAGTCCGCCGACCGCCTCCATCGCCTGGATGATCCGGTCGAGCATGGCGGCGTAGAAGTCTGCCTCGCTCATGTCGCTGCGGGCAAACCCGGCCACCTCGTCGACGAGTGACCGGATCTGCTCGCGGGCCCGGTAGACCTCCTGCTTTTCGTCGATGCTCATGGGTCGCTCTGCAATCCGGCAGGACGGGGCGGGCCAGCCGACGCTGGCCCGCCCGCATCACGTGCCTGGTCTCAGGCCCGGGCCGACTGTTGGTGCACCACCCGCTTCTGCACGTCGGTCTCGAGCGTGCCGAAGGCCTGCTCGTGCCGGGCGACCGCGTGCCCGAGGGCGTAGGCAAGCCGCTTGGCCGTGAAGAAGTTGACGATGATCCGCTGCGTGAGCTGGATCGTCTCCTGCGACGAACCGCCCACCTGCTTGTTGAGGCCGAAGTCGACGATCAGTTCCTCGGGCGTGCCCGTGACGCGACAGAAATTCGCGTAGGTGGCGAGGATGTGGGACTCGTCGACGGGAACGTGAACGGGCTCGGGGCGAGCGGACTGAGATTCTTCGGCCATGAAAAGCTCCCTAGGAAAATGCAGGCGGACTATCCGGCACGAGCACCGAACCAGCCAACGTGGCTCGGCCGCCGGAGCCCGCCAGTCTACCGCCCCGCCCCGGTAGGGGCCACCCACGGGTCGGTCTGAGGCTTGGACGGCCGGCCTCAGTGAGTTTCTGATGTGGGTGACATCCGAGGTGCCTCTGCGAACGCCAGACCGTGCCTGGCGAGCCAGGCCTCGGACACGAACCGCCGAGCCAGGGCCCTGAAGCACCGGTTTGCCTCACGCTCCCAGCCGGCATGACTTTCCCGCCCCGCGTCCACCGCCACCCCCGAGAACTGCAGTCGACAGGGCCAGCCCCGCTCCGCGGCAACCGCATTGAACCGCTCGGCGATCCGGAGGGTCCAGGCCGCCCCGAGCGTCTCCCTGAGCGCGAGAAAAGGCCGATCGAGGGTCGCCGCGAGCCCGGCCACGCCGCGGCCCCGCGCCGGCGACCAGGTCGACTGCCCAGCGGCCACGACCGCTCCGGCCGCTCCAAGCGCGGCCGCCACCAGATCGAGACCGGCACCGCCCCCCTGCCCCGGATCGCCCCCCGGCAGAAAGCCCCGCACGAGTCCAGCCAGGCCGGCCGACGCGAGCGTGGCCGCAAGCCCATGCCGCGTGCCCACGAAGTTCATCCAGCCGACGCCGACAAGCACCGCGAAAAACCCGCGCTCCAACAGATGCACGTCTGGCATGCTGCCGGGCCGCACGAGCATCGCCGACAGGGCCGGAAGCGCAAGCACGAACGCGAGCGTGCCCACGATGAATTGCCAGACGCCATGCTGCGGCCGCTTGGCTCCCAAGAGAGACATCGTAGGACAGACCGCCAACGCCGCCACGACGAGTCGCACCACCGCCGCCGTCGCGGGATCCCTGAGTTGCCCCGTCGCCCGGCCGACCGCCTCGGCCAGAAACACCGCGGCCGCCGCGACACCCCAGGCCGCCGCCGGCACGGCGGTCGAACCCCGTACCAGATACATGCCCCAGCCGGCGGCCATGAGGACCACCACCGCCGCCATCACGAGCATCGCATCAGCATTCATGACCACGAAGCCTACGGCCGAACGCGTGAGAAAAAAATGCGATACCGGCCGGGGTTCCCCCGTGGGTTCGACCGGTCTCGCCCAACGGCCGGGAGCCCCCGGACTCGCGTCTGGGGCTTGTATGGGCTGCCATGAAGCGCCGAACAAACCGGTCGTAGGGATTTCGAAGGATCGCGAAAAGGCCCTCGGCGGCCAGCCGCTCGCAGGCCGACATTCCTCAACGGCTTGTTCTCCGTCGCCCGCCCGGAATCCATCATGCGTTCCTCCGCCCGCCGGCATCGCTGGCCGACTGCAGTCGTCGCCTTCGCGTTGTCGGTAGCCGCCGCCGATTCCCCGGGCATCGAGATGTTCACCTACTTCGGTGACGGCAGCCGAATCGGGCTGCCCAGTCTGGAAGTGCCGATCGAGGCCTATCCTGGGATTCCGCTGCGCAGCGACCGGATCCGGGCCCGCCGCCGGGCCCAGCAGATGGGTCCCAACGCCGCAACCCGGATCGGCCCGCCCGGCTATACCCGAGGGATCACAATCCGCGCGATGCCCACCACCGAGCCGCCAGCGGCTCCGCCCCGGACGAACGCGGCCCCGCCGATGCCACCGGAACCGATCCTGTTCGACGACGCACCGGTGGAGGAGCCCGCAGACCAGCCCGCAGAAAAAGCCCGGGGCGAGGCCGAGACCATCTCAGCACCCGCCCCGGCGTCTTGATCGATCGAGCCGCTCTTGCCTCGGCTCAATTCTTCTTCAGCTGCTCGAACAGGTCGACCGCATCGGGCCGGGTGGCAAACACGGCCTCGTTCGTGAGCACCCGTTCCAGGATGTCCTTGGCCCGGTCCTTCTCGCCCCGGTCGTTGAGCAGCTTGGCGACGTAGTAGGCGCCGTCGCTCGACAGGGCGTTGTTGCGGGCGATCTGGTCGAGAATCTTCTCGGCGTCTTCCCGCCGGCCGAGCTTGTAGTAAACCCAGGCCAGTGTGGTCAGGGCGCTGACCTGCTGGGGCGAGTTCTCGCGGTAGCGGGCCACGTTGGCCTCGGCCATCTCGAGCGCCCGCTGCTGGTTGTCCTTGCTGTCGGACTCGATCAGCACCAGCGCCAGCGAGTTGCTGGCCGGGAAACTGCCGGGCGACTGCACGTGGGCCTCGTTGAAGAACTTCTCGGCCGCGGCGTAGTCGCGGGCCACGCGGGCCACCACGCCCCGTACGATCTTGGCCTCGAGGCTCTGGGAGTCGATCGTCAGGGCCTTGTCGGCGATCGACTGGGCAGTGGTGAGGTCATTCTGGCCGAGATACCACTGGGCCGCTGCCAGGAGCACCGCAGAATCCTGCGGGGCCGCCTTCGTCGCCGCCTCGATCCACTTCTTCGCGACGTCCTTCTTGCCCTCTTCGTCGTAGAGGCGGGCCAGGGCGAGTTCGGGCTGGAGCGCCTTGGCGTCGAGCTTGCGGGCCTCACGGAACTGCTCGACAGCCTCCGACTCCTTGCCCATGTGGAAGAGCACGTTGCCGAGCCGGAAGTGGGCCCCGGCGTTGTCCGGATCGAGGCCGATCCAGGTGGTGAGATGCTTCTGGGCCGACTCCCACTGCCGCCGTGCCTCGGACACTGCCGCGGTGCCGGCGTTGCAGCGAATGTCGAAGTCCCGCTTCCGCTTGGGATTCTCGGCGTAGCTGCCGGTCAACTGCGTGGCGCGGTCGAAGAGCACCGACGAGTCGGTCACCCGCCGATCCTGGAAGGCCAGGTCGGCCAGCATCAGGTAGGGCTCAGGATCGGCCGGAAACTTCACGACCGTCTGCTCGAGCTCCGCGCGGGCCGGGCTCAACTGGTTCACGCTCAGCCAGAGCATCGCCATCATCACGCCCGGTGGCGGCAGCTTGGCGTTGTTGTTGCGGGCCCGCTCGAGAATCGCGCGGCAGCCGTCGATGTCGCGGTCCTTGAACCGGGCGATCGCGTTGTCGATCTCTGCATACTCCTTGTCGTCGGAGACGGCCTTCCCGATCAGCGTCTTCGCCGTCACCTGCGCCAGGGCAGCCTGGCCACGGCCGAGAAAGCCGACGGCGACGACGAGAAGAAGGATGCGCCCGACAAGGCGGGCCGACGAACACTTGCGCATGACGGATGAACTCCCTGGAAAAGACGAGCTGGAAAAGAAGAGACAATCCCGGATCGAGACGAGATCGGCTACTCTACCGGGGCGGCGATCGGGTTTCCACCGGCCCGCAGAGTCGGAAAATTCGGCAGGTTTCTGGGGACGACATGATCCTGGGAGCAGTCTGGGAACGGGAGGCGATGGTGGCCCCGCGGACGCGGGGACTCTACGTGGCCCGCTGTCTGGCCGCGGCCACCCTGCTGGGGATCATCGCCACCTGCTGGCTGGTGGTGACCGGCTCGCAATCGATCACGACGATCGGCGACACGGCCCGGTTCGGAGCCACCCTCCTGCGAATTCTGGCTCCGCTGCAGCTGGTGCTGGCCGTACTGGCCGCGGCGCTCACGGCCGTGCTGGCCGTCGGCATCGAAAAGGACCGCCGCACCCTCGAACTCCTGCTCGTCAGCCGGCTCGGCGACCCGCAGCTCGTGCTCGGCAAGCTGGCCGGCAGCCTGCTGCGGGTGGGACTCCTCCTCGTGGCCGCGGCGCCCCTGTTCGCACTCGCCTCGCTGTTTGGCGGCGTCACTCCCCCGCAGCTGACGCGGCTGCTCGTGGTCACGGCGGCTGCGGCAGTGGCTGCGGCCGCCGTCGGCAATGCTGCCGCCTTCTGGCGCGACACCACCTTCCAGGCCTTGGCGATCACCGCGGCTGTGCTGCTCGCCTGGCTCGCAGCCGGGGAGACCCTGGCACTCACCGGCAGGCCGCTCTGGGCGGCGACGATCTCCCCCGCCCGGGCCGCGTTCTCGGCGCTCGCTCCGGACGGCGGTCGCACGCTGCCAGGGTTCCTCGCGGTGAGCCTGGCGATTACCGGCCTGACCAGCGGCATCGCGGTGGCCGGCGTCCGCCGCTGGAACACCGCGAGCGAGCCCCGGCCCAAGACCAGTGCCGCGCTCACCGGCCGCCGCCGCGAAGTCTGGGCCAATCCGGTTCTCTGGCGCGAGGTCTGCACGCGGGCCCAGGGCCGCGCGATGACGCTCGTGCGGATCGCCTGGCTGGCGGTGTTCGTGGCCGCCGCGACCGGCCTGGTGATCGAGGCGGGCAAGGATCGACCCGATCGGTTCGCCGTGGCCGCGGCGGTCGTGCCGGTGGTGCTGGCCAGCCTCCTGGCGGTGGCGGCGCTCGCCGTGACGAGCGTGACGGCGGAGCGCGACCGGGGCACGCTCGACCTCCTGCTGGTGAGCGATCTCGAGCCGGCGGAATTCGTCCAGGGCAAACTCCTGGGCGTGCTCGCAGCCGCGCGGGAGATGGTCGTGCTCCCGCTTGCCCTGTGCGTGGCCCTCGTGCCCCTGGGCATCACGTCGGCTGAGCACGGCTTCTATCTGGTGACCGGCCTGGCGGTCGTGACGTTCTTCGTGACCGTGCTCGGGGTCTACGCCGGTCTCTCGCACGCCGTCTCGCGGCAGGCGATCGCCGTCACCCTGGGAATCGTGGCCTTTCTGTCGGTCGGCGTGGCCACGGCGATGCGGATCATGGTGGCCTTCGGCGGCAGCTTCGAGCTGCAGCTGGCCCCGTTTCTCGCCGCTATTGTCGGCGGCGGCGTGGGGCTCTACGCGGCGCTCTCCGCCCGGAATCCGTCACCGGCGGTGGGCTGGGCCTCGGCCCTGCTGCCCGCGCTCACCTTCGTGGCGATCACCGGCTTCCTCCAGGGCAGTCCGTTGCAGGTCTTTCTGGTGGTGCTCGTCGCCTACGGATTCGCCACGCTCGCGCTATTGATTCCTTCGATCGCCGCCTTCGACCTGCTCACAGGCCGCAGTGATTGAGTGCGATCCCGCGACGATCAGCGGCGGGGGGACTCGCCGCCCGCGGCCATGACCTCGACCGGCTGCTGTTCCAAGGCCGCCAGCCGCGCGGCAGCCTCGGCCGGAGCGCCCTCCAAAGCCACGGCCCGCCGGTAGCTCTCGACCGCATCGCCGCGGCGGCCGAGCGCCTCCTGGGCGAGTCCTTCGAGCACGAGCACCTCGCCCGGCAGGTCGTCCGGCCCGTAGGTCTCCCCGAGTACCGCCAGCGTGGCGAGCGCCCGCTGCGGCCGGTCGAGACGCCGGTAGGCCTCGGCCGTGTCGAGCAGGGTCTCGCGGTGTTCAGGCATCAGGGCCAACGCCCGATGAAAATCGGCGAGCGCCGGCTCCGGCTGCCCGCGGGCGAGCGCCACGCGGCCGTGGAGACGCCAGGCCTCCGCCGACTGCGGTGCCAGATGCACCGCCTCCGCGGCGAGGCGGTCGGCCTCGTTGAACAGCCCGAGGTCGAGATACATGCCCCCCGCCTTGACGCACAGCCCCGGATCGGCGGGCGAGAGTTCCAGCGCCTTGGCCACCTGGGCGATGGCCTCGGTCCGGTCGCCACGCTGCCAGAGCACGTCGGCGTAGTGCCGCCGGGCATCGACGTCGACCGGGCAGTTCCTCACCGCTTCTTCCAGCAGGCCTTCCGCCCGGTCGTAGTCGGCCCGATCGGCGGCCGCCAGCCCCTCGTTGCAGAGCCGTCGGGCGTCGGCGAGTTCCGGAGGCACCGGCCCTCGACGGTCCACGAGCCTGCACCCCGATCCGCCGGCCACGACCACGATCGCGACACCGAGGGCAAACACGGCGATGGAAAGGCGGCGGGGCACCGCCCGGACGGTAGCGGGCCGGCCGGCCCGAAGACAGACCGAACGGACTCGCCCGGGCCCTCCCCGCTTGCCAGGCTCGCCAGGAGCGCATTCGGGTTCCGTGCCGCACCGGCTCGGGGGCGGCACAAGTCGCGTCGCGGGATGGACGACGGAATCCGCTCCAACGCGGAGTCCCCCGACTTGCGTCGGGGGCTTCTGTCGGGGGTTTCTATTGGAGCGAGGCCTTGTTGCATACAAGCCCCGGACGCAAGTCCGGGAGCTCCGGGTCGTTGGGCAAGACCGGCCGCGATTGTCGAGTTCGAAGCCCCCCTCGCCTCCTCTCCCAGTTTGCCTACTCGTCGCTCCGGCTCACGAAGATGTGAGCGAGTCGCTGGCCTCGGCCTTGCTGGTGGGCGCGAGCAGCCGTACAAGCCCCGCACGATCCTTCGTTTCCCAGCCCATCCTTGTCTCGTCCGTACCAGGACGCCCGCCCGATGCTCTGCCAGCGCCCGTCGCTCCGGACACTCCTGCCGCTCCTCGTCGGGGCGGTGATCGCGATCGGCGGGTGCGAGGTCCGTGACGAAGAGGCTCCTGGCGGTTCGGCAGCCTGGGCTCCTGCCGTCGCCGAGCGGTTCACGGCCGCGGCCCGCTCCGGCGATGCGCAGACCGCTGCGAGCGATCGGCTTGAATGTGTCGAAGGATTCGCCGCCGGCTCCCGCCGTGCCGCCGATGCGGGCCTCCCGCTGCTTTTGATCTTCCGCGCCTCCTGGTGCCCCTGGAGCGATCAGTTTCTGGCGACTGCGGTCGCCGACGCCCGGCTCGTCGAGGCCGCCGATCGCTTCGTCTGCGCATCGGTCGATGCCGATCGCGACGCAGCCACCTGCCGGTCGTTCGGCGTGCGGGCCTTTCCCACGCTCGTCGCCCTCGACGCGACCCGGCGGGAGCGGTTCCGGGCCACCGGAGCATCGGCCCGCGAGCGGCTGCCGACGGCGCTCACCGCCATGATCGCCGACCCACCGCCGCGGCTGGCGGGCGAGCCGCCGGACAGTCCGCGGTGAGCCGCCGCGCACCTCCGCTACGATGCCTGAACCCGACGGAGCCCGTATGAAGCAAGCGGCACAGTCTTCTCCGCCCAAGCCCCCGGGCAGCGATGCCTTTCACGCCTACCCGTGGTGGAGTCCACGGTTCTGGCATGGCATGCCACTGGGGGTCTGGGTGCCGCTCGTGGCCGAAAACGGCTGCCGCGTCTCGCCCTCCCGCCTGGGGCTGCTGGCCACGATCTCAGCAGCATCCGCCTTCAATTCGCTGGCCGAGCCGCTCTCCGAGGCCCGCTTCCGCCGCCAGCTCCGGCAGCCGCCGCAGACGCCCCCACCGCTGTTCATCGTGGGCCATTGGCGAAGCGGCACCACGCTCCTGCACGAACTCTTGATGCTCGACCCGCGGTTCTGCTGCCCTTCGACCTACCAGTGCTTCGCCCCGGGGCACTTCCTCCTCACCGAGGCGGTGCTGACAAGGCTGCTCGCCTGGATGATGCCGCGGAAGCGGCCGATGGACAACGTGGCCGCAGGCTGGGATCGCCCCCAGGAGGATGAGTTCGCGCTGGCCAACATGGGCGGGCCATCGCCCTATCGCCGCATGGCGTTTCCGGCCACGAGTTCCGACCGGCCGGTGGCCCTCGACGTCACAAAACTCCCTCCGGCCGAGTTCGCCCGCTGGCAGCAGACCCTCCGCCGGTTTCTGGCCCGGCTGGCCGTGCGGGATGCCCGCCGGCCCGTGCTCAAGAGCCCGCCGCACACCGCCCGGATCGGGGTGCTGGCGGAGATGTTTCCCGAGGCCAAGTTTCTGCACGTCGTGCGGGATCCGTTCGTCGTCTTCCCGTCGACGATCCGGCTCTGGAGGTCGCTCGACGAGGTGCAGGGCCTCCAGGTGGACTCCGGCGAGTCGCTCGAACGCTATGTGTTCGCCTGTTTCGAAGAGATGTACACGGCCTTCGAACGCGATCGTGTCGCCCTCGGGCCAGATCGCCTCCACGAGGTGAAGTATGAAGACCTCGTGGCCGATCCCGTGGCCGTGCTGGAGGCAGCCTACGATCGGCTCGGTCTCGAGGGCTTCACGGCCGCCCGCCCTGCGGTCGAAGCCCAAGCCCACGCGATGAAGCGATACCGGACCAACACCTACCGCCACGACCCGCGAATCGTCGCCGCGGTCGCTGACCGCTGGCGGGGCTTCATCGACCGCTACGGCTACGCCATTCCCGACGCCTGATCGGCTTTCACCGGGCGGAACGATGGGGATCACACTCCCGGCCGGTCTCGCCCAACGGCCCGGTGCCCCCGGACTCGCGTCCGGGGCTTGTATTGCCTGTTGCCGCCCGCCAAGAGAAGCCCCCAACGCGAGTCGGGGGGCTCCGCGTTGGAGCGGATCCCGTCGTCCATGCCGCGCCACGACTTTTGCCGCACCCAAGCCGGCGATGCTCGATGGACGACGAGGCTCGGGGGTCGGCTACCGACGGCGGCGTTGCTGCTGCAGGAGCCGCACGCGGGGATCGGCCTGCATGTCCTTGGCCTCCTCGGTGAGTTCCTGGGGCGTCATCCGAATCCGACGCTCGAAACGCCGCCGCGCGAGAATCCATTCCGCCGCCGCCACCACCGCGGCCCCGGCGACGAGCCAGACGAGCGCCTGCCAGGCGGCGGCACCGGCCGCGGCTGGATCGGTTTCCAGGCCCGTGATGAGCAGTTCCAGCAGCGGGCGGCTGGCGAGGCAGGCGGCCGCCACGAGAATCCCGAGTCCGCAGGCTGCGGCCACGCCCGAGCCGAGGGAAGCGAATGAAAAGATCCGGCCGAATCCATGGATCGGATCGATGCGGCGGAGATCGAAGCCGGCCCGGTCCGGTCGCCAGCTGAAGCCGTCGCAGGCTGCTCGTACGGCCAGCCCAGCCGCGGCCGATGCGGCCGCCAACCCGACCGTCGGCCAGACGAGCGGCAACGGCACGGGCCACGGAATCTCTCCGCCGGTGGCAATCGCCAGGGCCGACGCCCGAAAGGCATCAGCCGCCGCAGGAACGGTGGAGCGGGCCCAGCCCGGCAGCAGCAGCACCGCCACGCCGGCCGCAGCCGCCCAGGCTGGGAGGGCCGCGGTCGGCGCAAGGCCTTCACGCCGGGCGGCTTCCCGCCGCCTGGGCGTCGCCGGAATCGTGCGGTCCGATGCATCGGCCATGCCGAGTCGCTGCCCCGGTCAGGGGCCGGCCTCCAGGAGTCCGCGTTCGAGGAGCGGCCGCACCGCCGCCGCAAAGCCCTCCGTCCAGCCGCCGGCACCAGCCACCACCGCCGCCAGGAGCACGAGCGAGGCGGCAGCCTGGAGCGTGCCGGGACCTGCGACGAAGCGAACGCTCCGCAGGCAGAGGGCTGTCGCGACATGGAACGTGATCACGGCCGTCACCGCCGGGAGTGCGAGCGCGATGGCCAAGGACAGCGCAGCCGTGGGTAACGACACGACCGCCTCGGCGAACCGCTCGCGGCCGAGCGTTGAGGCGAGGACGCCGATCGGCAGCCGCTGGACGCTGTCGACGAGGCCGGCGACGAGCACGAGATGGCCTCCCGCGGCCAGGAATCCCGCCACCGCCAGCCAACCGGCCAGTCGGGCCGCGCCGCCTTCGCCGGTGGGCTCATCGCCGCTGAAATCGTCCGCCCAGGCCAGGCCCGCCACGCTTCCGAGCATCGCTCCCGCCCAGGACGCCGCCGCAAAGGCCACGGCGACTGCGAGCCCCAGCCCCAGCCCCACGATCGCTTCGCCAGCCACGAGCAGAAGCGGCGGGCAGGGCTCGGTCGGCCGCGCGGCGGCTGCCGGCAGCGCGGCGGCGGCCAGGGCGAGCACGGCCGCCGCGGCGATCCTCGGACCGAGCCGAGGGAAGCTGGCGAGGCCGCCGGCCGCCACGGCCGCCGCCATCCGCACGACGACGGCGAGCATCACGAGGGGATCGACGGCGAGCAGCGCGGCAAGCGAGTGCAGCGGCACGGCGGACCCGGCGGGGATGGCGGGCATGGCAGCCTCACGGGCCGGCGGCGACAAGCCGGAAGAGTTCCGCCAGCCGCTCGACCATCCAGGGCAGCGTCCAGATGACGACGAGGCCCACCACGGCCAGCCGCGGCACGAACCCGATGATCGGCTCGTGCACGCCGGTCGCCGCCTGCACGAAGCCGGCCACCAGCGCCACGGCGAATCCCGCCAGAAGCGCGGGCACCAAGGCCATGCCACCGGCCAGGAGCGACTCCCGCACGAGTTCGACGAGTTGGACTTCGGTCATGGTGGGCAAGGTTCAGGCGACGGCGAAGCCGCTGAGCAGGGTCTTCACGATCAAGGTCCACCCGTCGGCGGCGACGAACACCAGGAGCTTGAGCGGCAGCGAGACGAGCGTGGGCGGAAGCATCACGAGCCCCGTGGAGACGACCAGCGTGGCAACCAGAATGTCGAGCACCAGGAAGGGAAGCAGCAGCCGGAAGCCGATCGTGAAGGCGGTCTCCAGTTCACTCACGAGGAACGCGGGCAACAGCGACTCGAGCGGCACGTCGTCGTAGCTGGCCACCTGTCGCGATCCGGCCGGATGCCGGGAGAGAAACAGGAGCATCGTGTCGCGGTTGCCGGCCTGTTCGATCTGCGCCGCCATCCAGCGACGAATCGGCAGGCCGCCCTGCTCAAAGGCTGCGCTCGCCGCGAGCCGGCCCTCCTGATAGGGCTTCACCCCTGCGTTCCAGGCCTGCGTCCAGACCGGCCACATCACGAGCGCCGACAGAAAGATCGCCAGCGACGCGAGGATCTGATTCGACGGCACCTGCGCCGCGCCGAGCCCCTGCCGCACGAGCGCGAGCACCACCGACATCCGCACGAAACAGGTGGTCATCAGGAGCACGGCCGGCGCGAGCGTGGCCACGCCGAGAAGCAGCATCGAGGGCAGGACCGCCGCCAGCGGCCGTTCGCCGAGCAGCCCGACCGGCAGCCAGGAGTCACCGATCGGCAGCCCGGATGTCTGACCGGGAGTCACCCCTTCGGGGCCGTTCGCCGGGTGGGCGGGAGCGGGTTCGGGCGGCACCAGATCGACAGCCTCGAGCTCGGTGGCAGCGGGCGGCGCCGCCGTGACCATCGCCGGAGCATTGACGGCAGCCACGTCCCCTGCCCTGGCAGCGGCCGGAACGATCGCCGCGAGGAGCACGGCCCCCCGCGCAAAGAGTGACCAGGCCGACGCCGCCGGCCGCGGCACCGGCCGCGCCAGGCAGGCGGCCGCGATCCGCTCGGTCAGGGCCGGGTCGTCAATCTCGGCCAGCGTCTGGCTCCCGGCCGACGACAGCCCGACGAGCAGGGTCCGCGGTCCGAACCGAACCACCCGCACGGCGTGGTTCCCGCCGAGGGAAGCCTCTCCGAGCAGGTCGAAGACCTCGGCCGGCAGCGTCCGTGGACGGCGACCCGACACGAGTCGAAAGGCCACGAGCACCCCGAAGGCCCCCAGGATCGCGGCCAGAACCGACCAGTTCGCGTCAGGCCGCGCGGCGGCTGAAGAATCGCGGACGGCGTCGGCCGGAACGACCAGGCTCACCGGCTCGAGCAGCCCGGGAGCTTGGTGCTCCGGAGCCGCGCGGCCGGCGGGCCGCACGGTTGAATCGAGTGGTGGCTGCGGTTGGATCTGCGCCGAGGTCACTCCCACGCCCTCGATTGGCAGCGGGGGCATGGGCCGTTCGTCGGCAGAAGCCGCCAGCGAACCCCCGCCTACCAGACAGGCGGTCAGGAGTCTGAGGGCCAGCCCCGGCTGTTGCCCTCCGTCAGCGAAGCCAGGAGGACGCATCATGCCGCCTCCCGCCGACCGGACGGGCGACTCGCATCAGCGGCTCGGTCGTCCTCCCCGGGCTCGATGCCGGTGAAGTCCACGGCGGCTGCCCGTCGCCGCGGCCGGACATGGCCGGCCCCGGTTGCCTGGGGACGGAGCACGAGCCACCCGAGCACCGCCGAGGCGACAGCGATCACGCCCAGCCAGATCTCGCGGGGCACATCAGCTCCCTGGCCGGCGAGCATGGCCTTCCACGCCGCCTCGAGTGAGACCGGCCGACCCGCTAGCTCAGGACCGGCGGCCGCCTGCTCGGCGGGAGCGTCGGCGACGGGGCCAAGAGTCGCCGTACCTGGCAGCCGTTCGGAGTAGCGGGTGACGGTCACCCGTCGGCCGGACGGCAGGCGGGTGGGGGGCAAGAGCGCGAGCACATGGTCGCGGAGTTGGTCTTCGGTGAGGCCGCCACCCGCTTCGCCGGCGGCACGTTCATCTCGCAGAAACGCCTCGGGCACGGCAAGCGATACGAGGATCGTGGCCGGTGCATCGGAATCGGCCACCGTCGCATCGATCGGGGCTGGGGCGGGTTCGGCCGCTGGCTGGGGCGTTCCCACCTCGGCCGGCGTGTTGGCCCCGGCGACCTGCTGAGCCCCCTGCACCGGCGGCACGGGCGGCAGACGCGGCCTGTCGGTCGGCGGCATGGCGAACGTGACCGTCACATCGACGACGGCGCCGCGAATGAACGACACCGCCTGCCGAACCTTGGCCTGCAGGTGTCGCTCGTGGGCGATGCGCCGCGCGAGCTCCGGATCGGCGGCAGCGGTTGGATCGCTGGCCAACGGACCGGCGAAGACCTGGCCGCTGCGGAGATCGGTGACGGCCACCTGCTCCGCGTCCAGGCCGGCGATCGAGGCCGCCACGAGCACGCGGATCGCCTGCACCCGCGCCGGCTCGAGCTCGACGTCGGCCTGGGTGCGGATGTTCACGCTGGCGGTCCGGGAGGGCACGGCCGACAGGCCGCCGCCGGATCGTTCCTCGACGTCGTAGAGCACGGCGGCCCGCTCGATGCCGGGCATCGAACAGATCACGTGGGCCAGTTCCTCCTGGACGGCCACGCGCAGCATCTCCTCCTGCACCGCGCGGCTCTGCCACGGACTGTTCTTCTCCAGAGCCCGACGGAGGCTGCTGCCGAATTCACGCGGCAAGGCCTCGGCATCGACCAGCGCCCGCATGTAGGCGCTCTGCCGCTGCCGCGGCACCCAGACCCGGCCGGCCTCGGTGCGATGGTCGGTGAGTTGGCCGCGGTCGAAGGCCGCTTCGACGATCGCCAGCTCGGACGACGGCAGGACCGTGCCCGGCAGCAGTTCCACCTCCTCGCTGATCGGCCGATCGCGGAGCAGCCAGGCGGCCCAGGCGAGCGAGGCCGCCACCAGCCCGATGCCGACGACCTGGGCGGGCGTGACCCGTCGGCCGGAGGCAGGGGCCGGATGATCGCGGCGGTCGAGCATGGGTATCGGTCTCCGGCCATTCAATGGCGACAGGTCAGCAAGGCGACAGGTCAGGCGGCCAGTCCCCGCGCCCGGCGATGCGGAATCCGCAGCGTCACGGCGAGTCCGCCCTCGGGGCAGGCGGTCAGCGCGACGTGGCCGCCGCATCGGTCGGCAAACGCCCGGGCCTTGGTGAGGGCCAGCGCCATTGCCGGGAAGTCGTCGGCGGACTCGGTGGCGGAGTCAGCCACCTCGATCTCGATCGCGCTGCCGGTGTCCACGCTCGTCACCACCACCTCGGAGAAGCGCCGTCGGGCCGACGCGGCCCCGCGGGCGAGCGCGGCGGCTTGGCATGCGGCCCGCAGCAACGGCAGCAGCGCGGCCCGCAGCGAATCGGCGTCGAGGGCCGTCGCATGCGTCTCGGCCACGTCGATCTCGATCGGGACGCTCGGCAGGGCCCGGGCCCGGCGCTCGGTGGCAGCCTCGGCGACCAGGTCGTCGATCAGATGACGAAGCCGGGTGGGCTCGCCGCCCCCGCGAAGCGGCAGCAGGCGGGGCTCATCATCGGTCTGGTGAAAGCCATGGGCATCGTTCATGGGAATCCTTTCCCTTCGCAGGTGCCGTGTACCCGGTCGAAGCGGCCGAGCGGCGGCGGTTTAGACCGCCCGATGCGGCTGGAGGTGGGCCGGCGTGCCGCAGATCTCATCCATGAGCCAGCGGTTGACGTCGGCCAGCGTGTCCCGAGAGAGCATCCCGCCCCGCTGGTAGATCCGCATCGCCAGGGTGGCGCCTGCGGCGTGGAACAGGCGGAGCGTGCGGTCGGTGGTCTCGGCGTCGGCCTGCACGGACGCAGCCCGGCAGCAGAGCAGCATCGGCATGTGGCGGATGGCGTCGAGCCGGCTGAAGACATTCTCGCCGAGCGGGAAGCCGCCTCCCAACGACACGGCCCCGGCGAAGGCATCGGGATGCCGGCAGGCCGTGCGGAACGCCGTAGTGCCTCCCGCCGCATGCCCCACGAGCCAGATCCGCCGCGGATGAACGCTGAGCCGATCCCGCACTCGGTCGATGGCCCGCCACATGGCCGTCTCCCCTGCAGCCGGCTGGACCGCGATGTAGTTTCGCAGGCTGACACGGGTCATGGCCCGGCCGAGGTCGAACCGGCTCGCAGAGCCGCCGAGCCAGACGAGCAACGGGTAGTCGTAGCCGGCCTCGTAGCCCTGAGGCACGAAGACCCGCGAGTCTCCGGTCCAGTCGGCCAGGAAGCGCTCGGTGGCTCCGGTCATCGGGGGCCGACGGCGGCGGACGCTCTGGACGGAACGCGTGCGACCCATGGGGGAAACTCCTGGCTTCGCTCTCTCCGGCAGTTCGCCGGGACGCGGGTTTGTAACGGAACCCCCTGCGCCGGACAACGCCAGCGGCGGCGGCGAACGCCGCCGCTGGCAAGCCGGGAAAGACACGCAAAACACGGGCTCCAGGGACCCCGCGAAGCAGGCGGTCAGGCGGTTCAACGGCGCACCCAAGATCCGAGGCTCGGGGGTCGGCAAACGCTCGCGGAGCATCGGGGCGTATCCTCGCCCGTGACGCGACTTTTGCCGCCCCCGAGCCGGTGATCCCACCGCCTAGGCGGAGGCGGTCAGCCGGTCCATGGCGGCCACGAGTTCCTTGACGGCCGCGATGCTCTTGTCGAGACCGGCCCGCTCGTCCGGCTGGAGTTCGAGTTCGATCACCTTTTCGACGCCACCGCTGCCCAGGATCACCGGCACCCCGACGAAGTAGCCGCCGACTCCATACTCCTTGTCGCAGTAGGCCGCGCAGGGCACGAGCCGCTTCTTGTCGCGCACGATCGCCTCGACCATCTGGGCGCTGGCCGCCGCCGGGGCGTAGTAGGCGCTGCCCGTCTTGAGCAGGCCCACGATCTCCGCCCCGCCCTTCCGCGTGCGATCGACGATCTCGTCGAGCCGCTGCTGGCCGATGAGCTGCGTGACCGGGATTCCGCCCACGCTCGTGCAGCTCGGAATCGGCACCATCGTGTCGCCATGCCCGCCCAGCAGCATCGCCGAGATGTCTTCCACGCTGACTCCCAACTCGAGGGCGAGGAAGGCGCGATAGCGGGCCGTGTCGAGGATGCCGGCCTGGCCAACCACCCGGGCCGCGGGAAAGCCGGTCACCTGGAAGGTCCGCTGCACCATCGCGTCGAGCGGGTTCGAAACGACGATCACCACGGCGTTCGGGCTCGTGTCTCGGATCCGGGCGGCGACATCGCCGACGATCTTCGCGTTGGTCGACAGCAGGTCGTCGCGGCTCATGCCCGGCTTGCGGGCGATGCCGGCGGTCACCACGATCACGTCGCTGCCGGCGGTCTCAGCCCAGTCGGTCGTGCCGGTGATCCGGGCGTCGAAGCCCTCGATCGGCGCGGCCTGGAAGAGGTCGAGCGCCTTGCCGGCAGGCATGCCCTCGGTGGCCGGGATGTCGAGCAGGACGATGTCGCCGAGTTCCCCGGCGGCACACCAGTGGGCGGTGGTGGCACCGACGTTGCCGGCACCGATGATCGAAATCTTCGCACGTCGCATGAAAGAAACACTCCGAAGGTGGAAACACGTCGAACCGGGAAACCGAGCAGCCTACCGAGGCTCGTCGGGGAGATCGATCCGGTCGGGCAAACGGGCCTGCCCGCGGCGGATCGCCCGTTCCGCCGACCGCCTGCCGGAGAGGATGCCGAGCCCGAACATCAGGGCCAGGGCGGCCACCGCGGCCAACCCGACGAACAGTTCGACGCGGCGGTTGGAGGCGGCTGCCGGGGCGGGCGTCCAGATCGCCCGCGGCCCGACCACGAGCGTGGTCTGCCGCCGCTCGCTTGCGATCTCAGTGGCCCCCTCCTGGTCTTCACGGGGGGCCTCGAAGCCAAAGGCGTATCGCTTGCAGGCAAACCCGGGCACGCGGACCCGCTCGCTGATCCGTTCGCCGGTCGGCATGCCGGCCGGCAGTTCCCGGACGCAGCAGACGATCGGAAAGGAGTCCTGAAGCCGGCCATCGACGTCGAGGAGCGGCGTCTCGACGAACACGAAGAGTTCCCAATAGTGATCGAGTCCGAGTTCCCGCCGCCGAAATGCGTCGTCGATCGGAATCCGGCGGGCCCGCAGTGCGGTGCCCTCGATCACGACCGGATCGCCGCGGTGGGATGGAAACCACTTGCGGGCGGGATCGATCAGCGGCATCACGTCGCTCGGGCCGCCGGCGGCTGAGGCGATGGCGGCGGGATCGGTCTGACCGACCGCTGCCAGCATCGCGTAGAAGGCGGCCGTGTCGCCCGCGACCAGCTTCTTGCCATCGACGACCGTATCGAAGAGGGCGTAGTCCATGCCCGCCCTTCCCAGAGCCGTGTCGGGATACCAGGCGACGTGCGGAGCGGCCAGGAGCAGCCCAGGCTGGCCGGGAGGCCAGGCCGCCGCGGCGACCGGCGGGTTCGACGGCCGCGGCGCGATCGAACTGGCCAGGGGGATGCCCAGCACCCCGGCCGGCTGGTCGATCGGCTGCCAGCGGGGCCACTCGCGGGCCGCCTCGGGCACGACCACGTCCAGGATCAGACCGCGTTCATCGACGATCCGAACGACATCGAACGAGGTTCGGCCGAACAGGGCGGCCGCTTCATCGCTCAGTCGCCACGGAGCGACAAAGACCGCCCGCCCGCGGGCCTGGAGAAAGACGTCGGCCACCTCGACCGGTGAGCCGGCGGCGGGCACCCGTTCAGCTCCCTCCCGCCAGGTCGTGAGGAGCGCCGCCGGCGCGGTGAGCCGTTCGAGCACCTTGATCGTGATCGCGTCGGCAGCGGCGTTCCACTCCGTGGCTGCCTCGAGCGCGGAGCGTTCCGATCGATCGATGCCCCGGAGCTGGAGAAAGGTCGCAGGATCGGAGGCCGCGGGCTCCTGAGCCCAGGCAGCCGCCGCGAAGCTCATGGTCGAGACCAGGGCGATCGCGGTGAGGGGCAGTGACTTGGTCATTCTGTGTCTCCGGCCGAATGCTCAGCATCCCGCGCGGCCGCCCGCCGCAGGGCTGCGGCGATCGGCTCGGGCTCGAAGCCAGCGAGCGCGGCCTCGAGGGCGGGGGCATCCGCCGGCCGGTGCCGGCGGCGACCTCGGCCTCCGGCCAGGAATCCGAACCCCAGCGCGGCCACCACCGCTGACAGCGTACCAGCGGCGAGCAGCCCCAGCGACCAATCGCCAGGCTTGGTCGCCGCTGACGACGCCACAGGCCGGATGGCCGTGGAAGCCAGGATCAACGGCGCGACCCGCACACCGTCGGTCGCACGGTACGCTGCCGTCTTGAGGAAATAGCCGTCGATGATCACCGGCTCGCGGATCGCGAGCCCCGTCGGCATGCCGGCGGGAAGATCGAGCAGATGCACGATCATGGGCGCCGCAGGCCCGACCGCCGGCTCGAGCCAACCCTGCCAATAGCGGCCAACCTCCCGGCCGCCGGCCGGGGGATCGAGCTGCTCGAGCCGCCGCAGCGTGCCCCGCAGCCGCACCGGCCGCCCCCGATAGCTCTCCGGCATGGCAAGGAGTTCGCCGAGGGCGACCTCCCGGGCCGGTGGACGGGCGGCATCGCCGGCCTCCGTTCGGAGCGTGCCGCAGACCTCGCTCCAGGCTGCATGATCCGCTGAACGGAAGAAGGAAACGTCGCGAACCCGGCCGAGCGCCTCGGCCGACGCGGCGAGCAAAGCGTCTGAGGAAGACGGTGTCGCCCCTTCCGGCGGAGCGATCACCACGGTGCCGGCCGCCGGCCGCGCATCGGCGAAGGACTCGATCCGGGTATCGATCGGCGGCTCACCGGCGGGCGGCCGCGGGACGTCGGAACGCGTGAGCCATTCCAGCACGAGCATCAACACGATCGCCGGGGGCATGAATCGCCAGAACAGCCGGCGGTACTCGGTGCCCGTGAGGAAGTTCCTGGATCTCATGGCGAGTGGCTTATGCGACGCAGCGGCACGGCGACAACAGCCAGCGAACGGAAGGCGAGGAGGTCGGCGAACGCTCGCGGAGCATATCCTCGCTCGCGACACGACTTTTGCCGCCCCCGAGCCGATGATGCAAGGAAGACCGGGAAGCGAGAGGGGCGGCGAACGCTCACGGAGCGGCCGACTCGGCTTGCGGGTGAGCCGCTCCGAGCTGCTCGGCCCGCTTCTGCCGCCGCATCTCCCGCCAGACGTAGGCACCAAACGAACCGGCCAGCGTGAAGGGCATCGCGAGCATGAACAGGATGCTGTAGAAGTAGCCGCGGGCCACGTTGAGCCCCGCCGGATCGGACGTGTTGACCCCGTCCTTGCAGTTCGGGCAGCCGAACGCATCGGCCGCGACCACAGCGGCCGTGACCAGCGTCACAACAAGAACGAATCGAAGCCGTTTCATGACTCTATTATAGGGCGGTTGCCTGAGCGGGCAGGTGGTAGAGCATGAAATAGATCACGACGCCGGTCACTGACACGTACAGCCAGATCGGCATGGTCACCCGGCCCAGGCGGCGGTGGGCCTCCCAGCGGCCCTTCCAGGCCAGGAAGAACATCCGGATGGCGAGAATGGGCACGGCCGCGGCCAAGACGACGTGGGTCAGGAGGATCACGTAGTAGGCGATCCGCAGCGATTCGGGACCGGCATACTTCCGGCTGCCTTCCAGCCAATGATAGGTGAGGTAGGAGACGAGAAACACGGCCGAGGTCGCGAAAGCGGCCAGCATCGCCGCCCGATGGGCCCGCCAGTTGCCCCGGAGGATAAACGCCCAGCCGGCCACAAGCAGCAGGGCCGCGATCGTATTCAGTACCGCGTTCACCGTTGCCAGCGGATGCGGCCCGATCGCGGTGGCAAGGCATGCGGGAGTCATCCGCCCGCTCCGTCTGCCGGCTTGACAGGCTCGGCGAGAACCTCCCGAATCAGGTCGGCAAGGAGTTTGGCCCGGTCTGGATCGGTCAGCGAGTAGCCGCCCCGGAGCTTGCCATCGCGATCGAACACGACCCCTTTCTCGGCATGGACACCGAGTTCGACGGGAAGCTTGAACCGCTGGGTTCCCACCCGCGTGATCTCCTGCAGGTCGCCGGTGAGGAATTTCCACCGGGTCTTGTCGGCGTCGAACCGTTCGGCATAGCGACGGAGCACCTCGGGCGTGTCGTTGGCGGGGTCGCAGGTCAGGCTGACCACCATGAAGTCGGGGGCGTCGATTTCCCGCAGAATCTGGGCGATCGCCTGATTCTCCCGGAAGCAGGGACCGGGGCAGTTCGCAAAAAAGATCGCGCCCAGCCATACCTTGCCGGCCAGTTCGGCCGACGAAAAAGTCTCGCCCTGCTGATCGGTGAATGAAAACGGCGCCTCGGAATCGACGCTCGCCGTCTCCGGGTCGGGCTCGGGCTTGCCGACAACCACAACAGGCTGGTGGCTGTCGGCACAGCCGGCGATGGCCAGCGTCAGAACGCATGCCCAGGGCAAAACAGAGCGTGGAACCAGGATCTGCATGGTGACGTCGTCAGGTGTGGAAAACATCGTCAGTGGGCGGACGACTCGGAATGCCCGCCCGCGGCTGCCCGCTCGAGGAGCAGCAGGTCGGATGGGCGGGCCATGTGGAGGGCACGCTCCTGCGACACCATCCGATTCCGCAACCCGATGTCGGGGATCAGCATGATCACCAGAAAGAGGGCCATCATCGCCGCAGGAATCGTAAGCACGTACTTCCAGTTGGCCTCCCACCAGACGTGCATGAAGAACAGCACGACGAGCATCGCCTTGGTGCAGGAGACGGCGAGCATGAAGGCCCAGCCCACCTGGGGCTGATCCCGCCAGGGCCAAGCGGCGGAATACGTGAGGAACGACATCGTCGTCAGCACGCAGAGGGCGAGAAACACGGCGATGTACTTCCCGAGTCCGCCGTGTGCATGGTCGTGGCCGTTGCCGGCGGGATGGTCGTGCAGGGCGGCATGGTCGGACATGATGAGGCCTCGAAGAAGGACCGCCGGTGGCGGGCTTGAATCAGAACAGGTACAGCAGCGGAAACAGGAAAATCCACACGAGATCGACGAAGTGCCAGTACAGCCCGGCATTCTCGATCATGCCTGCGTTCTTGGGCCCGAGCGTGTAGCCGAGCAGCACGGCGAACACGATCAACCCGACCACCACGTGAACCGCATGGAATCCGGTCAGCAGGAAATAGGTGCTGGCCCACATGTTGCCGCCCGGAATCACGATCGGCAGTTGGAGCCAGGGGAAGACGTCGTTGATGCCCTGGGCGTGGCCGCCGTGGGCGTCGCTCCCCGGCCCCTCGGCCGGCAGCGGCATGATCTGGTCGGCCACGACCGCCATCTCGAAGGCCTGCTGGTTGGTGTCGGCGACCATCGTCCGCACCTGCTGGAGGGCGGCTCGGGCTGCCACCTCCGGCTCGGTCAGGTCGGCCGCAGGGGTCTCGTCGAGTTCCTTGAGCCGGTCGATGATGGCGGGCTCGCCTAACCGGGCCCGGACGGCAGACCCGTAGTAGAGATCGGGCCGCTCATAGATTCGGCCATGCGGGGCGACGGGATAGATCCCGTGGGAGAACTTCGCCTGGTACTCGTAACCCTTTATCCCGAGGAAGAGCGAGCCGAGCAGCA
Organism: uncultured Candidatus Kuenenia sp.; assembly: GCA_964453165.1. GTDB lineage: Bacteria > Planctomycetota > Planctomycetia > Pirellulales > UBA1268 > QWPN01. The sequence continues at coordinate 26,431 of CAYVNX010000013.1, forward strand.
GCGTGGCCAGCATCCAGAACTTGGCCAGCCCGGTCTTGTTAACCCTGGCCGCCTCCAGGGCGAGCACGACGGTGACGCTCGAGCAGATCAACACGAAGGTGTTGAAGGCACCGATGGGCTCCGAGAGGTGCACATGATGGGGCTTGGGCCAGACGGCGGCGCCGAACCGGAGCACGATGTAGCTCCCGAGCAAGGCGGCGAAGAACATGATCTCCGTCGAGAGAAACAGCCACATGATCAGCTTGCCACGCGACAAAGGCAGGCCCGGCTGGTACTGAAGCTTGAGATGCCCGTGGTGACCGTCGTCGTGATGGCCGTGGTCGTGATGGCCGTGGTCGTGCGGAACGCTGATGGCGGGAGAACTCATGAAGCCTTCCAGATACTAAAACCCAGATTCAGAAACGGATGAAACGCCGGGAGCGGCTCAGGCCGGGCCTCCGAACACGATCGCCGCCGTCAGGAGCCCGAGCAGGGAGCCCAAGGAAACGAGCAGGAGACACCGCGCCGAAGCGTCGTCGCGACAGATCGCAAATCGAATACTCGCCAGAAGATACACCGAGCCAGCCACGGCTGCCGCGAGAAACATCCGGACGCTGCCGGACGGCACCGCCAGCACGAGCCCGGCTGGCAGCAGGGCCAGGGCGGCAGCCAGGGCCTGGCCGCCGGCCCGCAGACCGCTGGGATCGACCACGGTCAGCATCCGGGCCCCGGCGGCGGCGTAGTCGGCCCGGTAGAGCCAGGCGATCGCCATGAAGTGAGGAAACTGCCAGAGGTAGAGCACCGTGCCCAGGGCCGCGACGGCCAGAGCGGCACGGGTGTCGCCGGCCGCGAGCCGGGCCGGCCCGTCTGCCGCCAGCCAGCCGATCGCCACCGGCAGCGCCCCTGCGACCGCACCGACGGCCGTGTTGAGCGGTGTGATCCGCTTGAGCGGAGTGTAGGCGAGGACATAGAGGAGCCAGGTCGCGGCCGCGGCAACGGCAGGCTGCCATCCCGTCGACCACGTGCACACCCCCAACCCCGCGGCGAGGGTGAGAATCGCCAGCACCCATCCGGCCGAAGGACTCAAGCGGCCCGCGGCGAGGGGCCTCTTCGCAGTCCGCGGCATCAACCGGTCGGTGGCCCGTTCCAGGATCTGGTTGGCGATGCTCGAACTGGCGGCGACAAGCGTCGTGCCCAGCAGCAATCCCAGGACCGGGAGCGGATCGGCGGGCCGGCCGGCCGTGAGCCAGAAAGCGGCCACGACTGTGACCAGCACCATCACCGCGATCCGGGGCCGCACCAAGCTGGAGAGATCGGAGAGGACGGCTGTGCCCTGGCGGGCGGCGGCCCGATCGAGCAGACCGGCCGCAGACACGGTCGATGCCGAGAGTTCAGCGGCGAGGGTAGGAGGCGTCATGCCATCGCCTCCTGCAAGGTCCCTGCGGTCCGTCGCATGCCCGGCCCCGAAGCGACCGCGGTCACCCCGCGGCCAGCCGCTGTGATCGCCACCGCCACGCTGACGGCGAGGATCAGCATGCCGAGGATGGCGTGCGCCGTGACAATCACGGCGGCCGATCCACTCCGGGCCACGATCGCCTCGGAGAGCCGCCACGCTTCGGGAAGGATGGCAGAGGGAAGGCCATACTTCGCCACCCACGTGGCCCCGCCAAGTAGCAATTGTCCCGAGACGAGCACGGCCGCCACAACGGACCAACGCCGGGCGGATCCGTTGGCAGACCGCCACGTCGCGGCGGTGATTGCATAGGCCAGGCCGGCGACGATGAGTCCGATCGCGATGTGCGTGCCAACGAGCGCATGAAACACCGGCGGCGTGGTGGCAGGGTCGAGATGCCGCAGCTGGGCACCGGCTACCAGCTGTCCGTAGGCGGCCACCGGCAACGACGCCGCCAGACCAAAGGAGGCCCGGGGCAACTCTGCCCGGGTCGGCCTCTGGGTGAGGATCGCCAGAGCCACGGCCACAGCGAAGAAGAGCGGACCGGTACAGGCATGCACCTTGGCCACCGTCGTGTCGTCAAGCAACACCCGCGCTCCACCGAGCACACCCTGGACCACGACGAGCACGACGGCCGCGACAGCGAGCCAGCGGACCCTCGGACCTACTGGCCAGATCCAGGCGGACACCGCCAGGGCGATCGCCACCAGGCCCGCCGTCGCGCCCAGCAGTCGGTGGCCATGCTCGAGAAACAAGTCCCACGGGCCACCCAGCCAGGCCGCCAGGGGAAATAGGAACATGTTGTGGCCGTATGTGCCGGGCCAATCGGGCACAGCCATCGCGGCTTCATAGGTCGTGACAAGCGCGCCGAACGAAAGCAGCACGGACGTCACCGCGACGAGCGTCCACGCGAAGATATGGGGTACGTTCAAAGACGCCCGCGAGGAACGGTCTGCCCCAACCTCCCGCCCGCGGGCCGCGAGGCCCGCGAAGGATGACCCGCGACGCGGGTGCGCCGGCACCGGCTCTCCGCGTTCGGCGTTCTCCATGGCGTGCCTTTCAATGCGCGGCTGCCGCCGCAGCAGCCGCAGCCGCGTTCGGCGGATCCGTCTGCATCAGGTGATCCTTTTCCACTCCCGGCACGGAGTACTCATAAGGGCCACGGTAGACCACCGGTTGCACGTCGAAGTTGCCGTGGCCCGGAGGACTTGGCGCCGTCCATTCAAGGCCGTTGGCGTTCCAGGGATTTCGTCCCGCCACCGGACCGTAGAACATGCTCCAGAAGAAGTTGATCGCGAAGATGATCTGGCTGGCGACCATGCCGATCGCACAGTAGGTCATGAACGCATTCATCGGCTGGAGGTGGTGGAAGGTCTCGTAGTGGTAGGCGTCGGCCAACCTGCGGGGGAAGCCGACCGCCCCGAGGATGTGCATGGTGAAGAAGGTGCCGTTCAGGAACAGGAACGTCAGAAAGAAGTGCACCTTGCCCCAGAACTCGTTCATCGTCCGGCCGAACATTTTGGGAAACCAGAAATAAATGGCCGCCCAGACCCCCATCGCCGTTCCGGCGAAGAGCACGTAGTGGAAGTGAGCCACGATGAAATAGGTGTCGTGAATAAAGATGTCCACCGGCGTGGCAGCCATGAAGATGCCCGAAAGCCCGCCGATGATGAACATCGAGACGAACGAGAGGGCAAAGAGCATCGCGGTCGTGAACTGAATCCGACCGCCCCAGACCGTTCCGAGCCAATTGAAGGTCTTCACGGCGCTCGGCAGGGCGATCATCATCGTCGACACCATGAACGTGATGCCGAGCGCCGGGTTCATGCCCGACATGAACATGTGGTGGCCCCAGACGATGAAGCCCAGGCCGGCGATGCCGGCGATCGAATAGACCATCGGACGGTAGCCGAACAGTGGCTTGCGGGCGAAGCAGGTGAGAATATCGCTGACCATGCCCATGGCAGGCAGGATCATGATGTAGACCGCCGGATGGCTATAGAACCAGAAGAGGTGTTGCCAGAGCAACGGCTGGCCGCCGCCAGGTCCCGCCACTGCGTTGTTGACGATGTTGTTCTCGGGCGTGAAGAACCCGGTGGCAAACATCCGGTCGGCCATTTGCATGAAACCCGCGGCCGTCAACACCGGCAGGGCGAACGCCTGCAGCACCGCGGTGATGAACATGGCCCAGATCGTCATCGGCAGGCGGAACATGGTCATGCCCGGAGCCCGCATCAGGATGATGGTCGTCATGTAATTGACGCTGCCGAGCATCGACGACACACCCACGAAGGTCAGCCCGACCAGCCAGAGGGTCTGCCCCCAGCCGCTCCCCGGCGACGATGCGACGTTGGTGGACAGCGGCGGATAACTGGTCCAGCCACCGGATGCCGCGCCGCCTTCGACAAAAAAGCTCGCGCCGAAGGCGAAGAAGGCCGGCCACATGAACCAATACGACAGCATGTTGAGCGTCGGGAAGGCCATGTCGTCGGCACCGATCATCAACGGAATCAGAAAGTTTCCGAACGCGCCAGCGAGGATCGGGATGATCACGAGGAAAATCATCACGGTCGCATGCATCGTGAAGAGCATCGTGTAGAACTCGGGCGACATCTGCCCGCCCTGCTGGGCGAACAACTTGCCGATCACCGGCACGTCTGACCACGGCCACGCAACCTGCCACCGCACAGCGAGGGCGAGGAGGCCGCCGATCAGAAACCAGAGCAGGGTCGAGAACAGAAACTGCAGCCCGATGACCTTGTGGTCTTTAGAGAACACGTAGGTCGAGAGAAACGTCGAAACGCTGTGCTGACTTGCCGGCGGATGGCCGTGTTCTGTGGAGAGGGGTGCAGTGACGGTGCTCATGGCGTTGCTCCGGGAGAAGTCGTCCGGTTCGAATGCGGGCGGATGGTGGATCCTGAATTGGAAGGCGACTAGCGAGAAGCCATCTCGCCCACCGCTTCTGCGGAGGGCTGCGTGGCTTCCTGCTCGGCATACTTACGCTCGAGCCAGGCATCGAACTCGGGCCGTGACACGAACGTCACCCGGCCCTTCATCTTGTAATGGCCCCAGCCACAGAGTTCGGCGCAGACGATGTCGAACCCGCCGGTTTCGGTGGCCCGGAACCAAACAGGGATCTTCATGCCTGGCACGGCGTCCTGCTTGATCCGGAGATTCGGCAGAAAGAAACTGTGGAGCACGTCCATGCTCTTGAGTTGCACGAGAATTTCCTCGTCAACCGGCAAGTGCAGATCGTTGACCAGGTGCAGGTCGTCCTCGGTGCCAAGCAAGCCGTCTCGGCCGGGGTAGCGAAGCCGCCATTCGAACTGCCGGGCGACCACCTCGACGGTGGGCGGCATATCTGGACGCCGCATCTTGACGTTGGCCCAGGCATTCATCTGATAGATCGCGAGAAACAGTAGGGTCGCGGCGGGAATGATGGTCCAGACCACCTCGAGCGTGTGGCTTCCCTGGATGTACGTTGCCTTTCGCTCCCCCCGGGCCGCGTCGTACTTCCAAATGAACCAAAAAAGCAGCACCTCGGTCGCGATGAACACGATCCCGGTCAGCGCCAAGATGAAGTAGAAGAGTGAATCGATCTGGTCGCCATGCGCCGACACGTCCTTCGGCAGCCAGACGTTGATCGAAGGAGCGACCGCAAACACCGCCACCCCGAGCACCGGAACGGCCAAAAAAACAAGGCCCCAGAACATCCCACCGAGTCGGTTCATTGGTCGTTCGTCTCCTGCGCTGCGAGGGACCCAGTCACGTTGGACTGAACGGCCATGCTGCGATCAACACCCAGTTCGCCATCGAAGTCATACGGCAAAGACCGCACGTAATTGACGATATGCCAGATCTCCTCGGGCGTCACGGTGCCCGCGGCGGCCGGCATCGGCGCTCCGTTGATACCCGCGTGGATTCGGTAATACAGGTCGAGCGGCCGGCGACCGCCCCGGTAGATTCCCTTCCTCAGATTTCGCGGCGGGATCGTGCGGGGCTTCAGGGCATCGCCGTCGAGCACATCGTGGAAGTCGGAAATCCACCGATGCTCGGTCGGCTCGAGGTCGCCTCCGGCCAAGCTGGCGAGCTTGGCCTCGATCTTCACGATGTTCTTGCTCCAGTCGTCGTAATCATTGGCCTGGCCGTCGCCAAGCCCCGTCACGCCATGGCACTTCACGCAGTTAGCCCGATCACCGTAGAAGAGCTCCTTACCCTTTGCGACCGAAACGGCGAGATCAAGATCCGCCGGCGGCTCCGGCACTTCGATCACCGCATCGGCCGCCGCGGCCCACTTGTCGGCGATTGGCTGGAGGATCTCGTCGACGAGAAACTCGCGGGTCTCGGGCAGTTTGCCCTCGTCCTCGTCGTCGAGTTCAAAGTAGTACCGCATCAACGCCAGTTCGGTTTCGCCGCGAATCGACAAATACTTGACGTATTCGACGAGGGCGTCGACCTGGGCCGGGCTCAGAAGGGCAAACGAGGGCATCGAGGTTCCGGCGATGCCGTTGTGCAGCACGCGAACAAGATCCGCGTGCGTCGGCTTGTCGGCCCGTTCGGTACTCTTGAACTTGAAGACTCCGGGCCGATAGTCACGGGGATAGGGGTTGAGGAATGCGGCGGTGGGCCCGAGACCGTCGCCGGTGATGCCGTGGCAGTGGACGCAGTGCTCGCGATAGAGACCGTTCTTTCGGCCCACGATGTCGCTGCGGACCGGCCCAGCAGCCAACTGGAGTTTCGCCCCGTCGAGCCCCGCCTCAGGCAGGCAGACCGGATCGTCGGGCGTGCCGAACAAGGCGGCCAAAATGGTAGCAACCTGTTGCTGCTGGTCGCCCGTCAGGGCCTGCTCGGACGCGATCGAATCCTTTTCGGCGGTCGGAGAAATCGCCTCGACCATGTTGAGCCGAAAGGCGGCAGGTGGCGTGGGACCACAGCCGGTCACGAACAGGCCGGTAAAGACCGTGCAGATCAGACTGAGTCGAAGCGACGAGGTGCTCATGAGAAAAAGTTGTACAGGGGAGTCGGGGGCTGCCTCAGATACCGAGCGCCGACGCGGGAACTTCGAGCGTGCCGAGATCCTTGACCTCGTCCTGCTCGAGCGTGATGACAAAACGACCCTTGCTCGTCCACTTCAGCGTCGGCTGGTCAAGACCGAGGCCGCCGTTCGGACCGGTGGATCGGGCATGCCAAACCTGAAACTCGAGCGGCTCACCCGCCGGCAGGTCCGCGAGTTCAAACGAGCCGTCCGTGGAGGAGACCGCCACATAGCCGTCCTTCCGGAAGACAGCATAGGCCTTCATCCAGGGATGGATGTTGCACGTCACTGAGACGGGCATGCCGGTCTCCCGATCGGGCGTGTAGACAGTGCCCGCACCAGACGGGATCAGTTGGTTGAAACTGGTGCCCGAGATATTCGTGTTGTGGCCGATCGGATCGCTATTTCGCACGTCGACCGGCTGACCGACCCGAGCCGCAAACACCGGCGAGAGGAACTCGCAGTTCTTCTGGTCAAACACGAGTTGGTCGGCCGAAACCGGGTTCTTCACCCGACTCGCCTTGCGCACAAACAGGACCACGTCGGCAAGCCCCTTGGACGACGGGTCGATCCGCAGCGACTGGTCGTAGAGTTTCATGCCGTCCTTCGAGCAGACCGCAGTGTCTTTGTCGACGATCAGGGCGGCCGGTTGGGCCGGATCGCCACTGAAGACAAATCGACCCTTGAGCGACGCCCATCCAGTTCCAGATGAGGCGACCGCGGCCTCTTCGGCGGCAGGCTCAACCCCCGCACCGAGCGACTCCCGGAGCGCGGCAACGGCCTCCTGACTCACCGCAGGCCCGGCTACCCGCGCTGGGCCACAGCCCGCCGCGAGCAAGCACGCCACGAGCGGGATCATTCGCTGCGCCAACCACTTTGCGGACCAACCCATCGCGTCGTGTACTCCTGCTTTCAATCGAACAGCTTGGCGTCGAGCACGATCTCGCCGAGATCGTTGTCTCCGGCCGCGATCTTCATTTTCTTGCGACCCTTCGACACCTTTTCCGCCTTGCCACCGACCGTCATCTCACCGATGTATCCGGCCTTCTCGTGCCAGAACTGCAGTTCGACCTCTCCCGCCGGCAGGTCGGCGATCTCGAAACTGCCGTCGGCGGCGGACACAGTTGCATACGGATTGTTCCGGACGACGATCCAGCCCTTCATCCAGGGGTGGATGTTACAGGTCACCTGAGCCGGCACGGCCTCGTCGGCTGAGAACTTCGTGGTGACCTGGCCGCTCGCCGGAATCAGATTGTTCGAGGGGGCATTCTTCACGGTGGCGATGTTGCTGTTGTGCCCGACCGAATCGGAATTCTTGATGGTCAACTCCTGCCCGACCTGGACGAAGAGAACGTGCGGCTCGAAACGGCAGTTGAGGTTGTCGAGCACCGGCTTTGCCGCCTTTGCAGCAGCCTCGAGTTCCGGCTTGACCTTCACCTTCTTGTCGCGCACGAAGATCACGACGTTGGCGACGCCCTTGTCGTCACCGACCACAACCTCCTCGGAGGCGAGGTTGTGCTTGCCGCAGACTTCGACGTCCTTGTCGATCGTCAAGGCCGGCGGCTTGGGCGCGTCGCCACCGAAGACGAATCGACCCTTGAGGGTGCCCCAGTCGTCTGCCATGACGGACGGGGCAACCAACGCCGCGGCGAAAGCGGCTGAGAACACGGCGGCGATGGGACGCATTATGGTGGGTCTCCGGAACACGGCGGGGAGGCGATCAAAGGGTGAATCCGCCGGCACCCGGCGGATCGAGGACACGAACCGCATCATTCTATTGCCGCCGCGGCGGCAGGCGAGCCAAAAGCGGCTGCATCGGTCGGTGCCGGGGCGTTTCCGCGGGCTGGTTGGGCTGGAACCGAATCGGCCGCCGCGGCGTCGGCAGATGGCTCGGAGGCCGCCGGCTCCCGAAGGAACGCCTCCAGCGACAGATTTCGCTTGGCAAACAGGTCGAAGTGCATCAGCAGGTCGGTCAACGCGTCGAGTTGCTGCTCGCTCGTGCCGGCGTAGAGATCCTGACTGACCGGTGCACCGTAGGGGATGTTGACGGGCATGCCCGTGTACGGGAGGAACCGCTTCGGGTTTGCAATCCAATCGTGGACGTAGCCCGGCCGGAGTCGCTCGTGGACCCGCTCGAGCTGCGGTGCGAGGGCCTTCGGATTTCCAGGCGGGGAATAGTCGCCCACCAGGTGGCACTTCACGCAATAGTTGTTGTTGGTCACGATCTTGAGGGCACCTTCGAGATGCCCGGGCTTCGCCGCCTCCTTGGCGGCGACCGCCGTCTCGTCAAGGCGGGGATCGGCCACATAGGGGTATTCGGCGCCGTCGACGGCCGCGAAGTAGTCGACCATCTTGGCGGCCTGGTCGGAGTTCCAGGTGAACTTCGGCATCCGGAGGACTGCCGGCGGCCGGATCGTGTGCGGGTTCAGCAAGAACCTGTGGAGCCAGGCCGACTGCACCTTCTGACCCTCGCCCACCAGCGGAGGCGGCAACCAGCCCCAGGCGTCCTCGGGCTTGACGTTGGGATTGATTTCCTTCTCGTCGGCGATCACGACCGGGTAGAGCAGTCTGGCGAGATCACCGCCCTTGCCTGGGTAGTGGCGACCGGCCTGCAGAGCCTGTTCCGGAACGATCAGATTCGGGCCACCCACCTGCCGCGGTTCACCGTCGACAAGGGCATCCCGCCAGAGCATGAACGGACGATGCGGCACCGACTCCTCGTCATCCTCCTCGATCGGAACCCCATCCTCGTCGACCCATTGCGGGCGGCCCGTCTCAGGATCGAGCACCTGGCTGCCCACCAGGGTGGCGTGCCGCAGACCTGCGGCATCCGAGGAGAGCGATTCGGTCACCTGCTGGGGCGTGAAGTGCGGCGCAAGGAACGGATAGTCAGGAATCTCCGACGCTTCGCCGACCGCGCCCGGCCGGAAGGCGATGTCCCAACGATCCATTTCCAAGGCGTGGCAGCCCCCGCAGTTGTACTGCTCGGCCACCACGAGTCCGTCGAGCCGGGCCTGCTCTCGCGGACCCGGCGTGTGCACGAATTGAGGCGCCGGAGGCTCGGCGACAAGTCCGAGCACGAAGGTCATGACGGCCTCCCGTTGCTCGTCATTGAAGGGGAACTGCGGCATCCGGTACCGCTCGTTGTAGGTCTTGTTCTCGACCTTCTTGTAGTCGTAACTCCGGGGCGCTCGCAGTTTCTGCCAGAGGAAGCCCTCCCGCTCGTGTCCGAGCAGTTTCTCGACGAAGTAGCCGGTGTTGGGATCGAGGTTCTCGAGGTCGACGTGCGGCTCGTCGCCCCGCATCACGTAGGCAAGGTCGGTCGGGAAATCCGGCTCTCCGGACGGCTTTCCGTGATCATCGGAGACATGCTCCGAGTGTTCGGCATGGCCGCCGTGACCATGCCCTTCCGCCAGTTGGTGCATCACGAAGTGGGAAACCTGTTCGAAGGCGATCCGTGACGACTCCTTGCGGCCCCAATCGGCGAGGGCCGCCCCGGCCGGCTTCGCATCTTCGAAGCCCGGAATGTCGTGACAGGAATAGCAGGCGAGTTTTCCGATCGTCTTCTTCCCCACGTACGTGAGCAACGTCGCGTCGCGGGCAGGCCCGTCGAGCCCCACGAGCATCGACTCGTCACCCTTGATGCCGGCCTGCTCGGCCGAAAGCCCGGAGGTCAGCACGGCCTGGGCCCGGACGGTGGGAAAACGCTCCTTGAGGTACATCAGCGCCAGTTCGTCGAGCGCCTCGCGTTCCACGGCTGAGAGGGACTCGGAGGGAACGTCGGTCGGCCGCCAGTCCTCGGTCGACTGCAACAGATACGCCGTCGCATCGGCAGCTGGGTCGGCGACCCGGCCGTCGGCGAGCTGCTCGGGCTCGAGCAGCACATTCGGCATGTTCGTCTTGGAGTGGTAGCGGGCCGGCTCGCGGAGCCAGCTATAGAGCCAAGCTCGGCCCTGCGGCTCCGACGCCAACTTGGCGCCGATCCGGGAGAGATCCGGGCCATGCGTGCTCGTGGCCTCGGGGAAGTCGGCGTGCTGGTGGCATGCCAGGCAGCCCCTGAGTTGGAAGACCTTCTTGCCACGAGTGACATCTGCCTCGGCCGTGATCCCCACGAAGGGATCGACGAACGCGAAAGGCTGACTGGCTTCGGTGAGGTAATGGATCATCGAGCGAATCTCGAGCGGTTCGTACCGCTGCGACTCCTCGAGACCCTTCCCCTCGAGGTGCTCCCAGAGCCCGAAGAAACGCGGCATCTTGGTCGTGGGACGGAAGTCCTGCGGATTCTGCAGCCAGGAATAGAGCCATTCGAACCCGACCTTGGACGCGAGGTGCCGGAGACTCGGCCCCACCTTGGGGAAGGTGCCGGGAGTCTCGGGATCCTTCAGCATCCCCGCGAGTTCATGCGTCCGAGACAGGAGTTGGCTCTCGGAACCGGCCTCGGCGTCGGCCAGGATGGCCTCCCGCAAGCGGGCTCGCGAATCACGCCCGTCCGGACCGGACCGGACGTCGCGTGCCCAACGAATGGCGTCTTCGCCGAGCTCGGCAAGTCCGGGATCGGCAGCGACCGCCGCCGCGACTTCGTGATAATTCGGGGAGAGCCGCAGATCCGGGCCGATCCGCTTGTCGGGCCCAGCCCAGCCGTTGATTTCATGGCAGCCGTAGCAGCCGTACTGCCGGATCAATTGATAGCCCTCGACGAGCTTGGGCGCAGGCGGCTCGGGGAACTTCTGGCTGGGCTCGAGGTCGACGACCTGATGATGGCACTTGAGGCAGCTCGACTCCTCGAACCGCTCGGGCAGCATTGGCAAAATCCAATGGTGGTTGTTGAACCAGCCGTACTCGGCGTGCCACTCGTGGCCGACCTTCGGCGAGTTGGGAGCGTGGGAGGCCCACTTGAAGCTGGTTGAACTCCCCTGCCCCTGATGACAGATCGTGCAACCGAAGTTCTTCATCGGATGCGGGCTGGAATCACTGACGAACAGATCGAGTCGCGGATGCGTCGCGTAGGGTTGAGGCACACCGCGGCGAAGCTTCAGAGCCAAGGCCTCCCCCCACGCCGGAGTCTCGAGCAGAGCGGTCGCAGCCATCTGCTTGCCCGAGATTCTCAGGCCGCCGATCTCCTCGATCACGTCGCCCGGCATCAGCCCCGCCATGGCCGCAGCGGCCGCCGGCTCCGGCTCTTCGTCGTACGCCACCGGTGCTGCGGGCAGAACGACGTTCACTGTCGCTTCGTCGGCGACGAAAACACCCCGGTCGGCTAGCCGGAGCCCGTAGACCGCCTGCAGAGCATCGTCGACCGTTCCACTCGCTCGCGCCTCGTCGATCAAAGCCCGGGCCGCGTCCGCAGAGGGCGTCGGCAGCGTTACTTCGACGGTCTCGGCGTCTGGGTAAGCCGGATCCTGCGGGCTTCCCGGCCGCGACTTGTCCATGCCGCGGTGGCAGGTGACACATCGGTCGAATCGGGCGACGTCACGGAAATTGTTGTTGAGCGTCAGCTGGGGCAACCAGAGCTGCTCCACCCGGAGCGGTCCATTGAAGGCGTCGAGAACCGGCAACTCGAGAGCCGTTTTGCCTACGTTCGATCGTCGCTGCTCGAGCGTCTTCTGCAGCAAGCCGAGTTTCGTGCGATGGTCGGCCACCGCCTTCGCCGCCACATCCTCGGCGGAAAGCAGCCGCATGACCAGCGATTCGAGCGACTTTCGGTAGGTGTTTGATTCCTGGAAGGCGAGCGTCGCGGCGGCCACCTCCTCACGCTTGGCGTCTGCGACTGCGAGCAGGCTGGACTGCCGATCCGCCGGGGCTTCGCTCGAAACCGCCAATTCATAGTCAGCCCGGTTCTTGTCGAGCTCCGCCTTCCGCAACTTCAGAGCGCCGGCCAGATTGTCCTCGCGAAACTTTGCTCGCTTGGCGATGTCTCGAATCCGCTCCAGCAAATCCCCACGGAGGGCGAACCGACGCTCGGCGAGTCGCTCGGCCTCGGCACGATCGCCCTCCTGCCCGAGCCCCTCCGACTGATCGCGAAGCCGTTTCAGCTCTTCGATGTCCTGGGCCAGGAAACCGGCAGCCTCACGGTCGTCGGCGTGATTCGACGCCAACCCCACAAAGGCTTCAGCCAGCGCCGGATCGAGCGGGGCTCGGCGGGCCTCGGCCAAGGCCTCGGCCAACTCTGCGCCCTCGGCGCGATATCCTGCCAGATCCTGCTGGGCGATCCGAGACTCCGCCGCCCAGGTCTCCAACTCACGGAAACCGCGGGCGTATTTCTTCCACGGCCGGTCGTGGTCGGCGACCAGCATCATCACGGTGGCCGCCAACAGAATCAGGGCCGCCACGGCGAAGGCCACGTGGAGGATCTTGAGGTTCCACCAGGTCTGTTCGTTCGCAGGCATGGGTCAGGTCGCCTCGGGCGGTGTCCTGGGAGGGTCCGCCGGCTTCGACAGCCGGCTTTAGAAATTCAGGGAGATCTCGGGAATGCTCACGATGTACCTCAGGTTCATGGTCCACCGAAGGGCCATCTTGAGCGGGAGAGAGAGCATCAAGAGCATCAAATTTGCCATGATCATGTAGCGAATGAAGCCCATCTTCGCGAACATCCCGCGAAAGATCGTGACGGCGAGCAGGGGCGGCAGGACCACGAGGTACAAGCCAAGCGCCACCAGCCCGGGGGCTTCACGCAGGAAAATCGTGCCCAATTGGGAATACCACGGGGCCCCCGACACGGCGCGAGGCAGCGGCATGTCGAGCCAATTGACCCAGAACATCTGGTTGAGGTCGACGTTGTTGAGCACCTCCACTTTGTACGGTGTCCAATATTCGAACGGACCGTAGAAGTTCCAGTTGGGACCGCGGAGGAACGTGCCCAAGATGATGAGCGTGATCCAGAGCACCAGAAACCCGAACTGGTAGGTGAGGTAGGCGAACTTCCGCTCAGCGATCGAGTAATAGCCATTCCCCGCCTTGTTGTAGTCGAGGTATGGCATCGCCATCAGACCGAACACGACGAGGCTCGGGAGCACGACGCCCGCATACCAGGGATCGAAATAGACCAGCATTTCCTGCAGGCCGAGAAAGTACCAAGGAGCCTTGGAGGGATTCGGGGTCTTCACGCTCGAAGCAGGCTCTTCGAGCGGCGCGGGCAGGCAGATGGCCCACACGAGCAGGAACGCCGAGACGGCGACCATACAGATCAGTTCGGTGTAGACGAGATCCGGCCAGACAAGAACCTTCTCGTCGGCGAGTTTCTCCATCGGCGGCTCGCCCCGGGCGATGCGGTCGTCATTGACGACGGCCTGCTTCGTGGCCACCCAAGTGAAGAAAGCCAGCAAGAACACCAGCCCCACGATCGGCACGTTATCGGGCTTCATCACGATCGAGGCGAAGTTTTGATCCGCCATCGCAAGGCCCAACAGGACGAGCGCGGCATTGAGAATCGACCAGGCCACCATCGGACGGACAAAGAACCGCCGGAACACGAACAGGACCGTGAACAACGCCACAGTGCCAAGCGAATACACCACCGGCCCGGATAACGCGTTCACAAGCGACCGAACCGAGTCTGGCAGAGCCGGCACCCACGCCGGCGAGGCCGACATGGCGAGGCTCGCCAGCACCATCACGGCCCCGGCGAAGGCGGTCCAGACAACAGCCCAACCGACGCTACCCTGCCGCCTCCAAAGAAGGAACGCGAAGACGCCGTTTACAAGGGCAATGAAGGTGTAATACCCGCCCAGGAAGCCGGACACGTCGCGGAGAAAAAAGGGGTTGGAATGCATGAGGGGAGCTCCCGCGGCCTTCACAACGGGCCGCTGATGCCGCCGTCCTTTCGCACCCGCCAGAAATGGATCGCCAGCAGCAGGGCCACCGCCAGCGGGATGGCGATGCAGTGCAGCACGTAGAACCTATTGAGCGTCTCCTCACCGACGAACCGCGCGCCAAGGAGACCAAACCGCGCGTCTGAAGCGTCGGTGATCATATCGATACCGCCGATCGTCAAGAGCTGTTGTCCAGGGCCCTCATACCCCAGGAACGGAGTGGCCCGGGCCATGTTCGAGCCGACCGTGATCGCCCAGATCGCCAACTGATCCCACGGAAGGAGGTAGCCGGTGAACGACAACAACAGCGTGAGCAGGAGCAGAATCACGCCGATCACCCAATTGAACTCACGCGGCGGCTTGTAGCTCCCGGTCAGAAAGACCCGGTACATGTGCAGCCAGGTGGTGATCACCATCGCATGCGCACCCCAGCGATGCAGTTCCCGCAGGATGCCGAGGCTCGTGACGTCGCGGAGCGCGAGAATGTCGTTGTAGGCCCACTCCAGCGTCGGCCGGTAGTAGAACATCAAGAGGACGCCGGTGACCGTCTCCACCATGAAGAGAAAGAACGTCACCCCGCCCATACACCAGGTGAACGACAGGGCGATACCCTGCTTCTTGATTGAAACCGGGTGGAGATGGAGGAAGAAATTCGTGAGCATGACCACGATCCGATTTCGCCGGTCGAGCGGCATCGGATGGCGGAAAATGCTCTTCCAAATCTGGGAATTTCGAATCGTCTCGCCGATCGCCATGAACGTGCCAACGCCCCTTTCTCAGACCGTCACAAAACTGTCGGGATCGGCCCACTGGCCGAGTTCTTCCTGAAACGTTCGGCTCTTGTCGACCTCGAGCTGACCATCGTCAGCGATCCGGATCGCATATCGCTCGAGCGGCCTGGGAGCAGGACCCTCGAAATTGACGCCGTCCTTGTAAAACCCGCTGCCGTGGCAGGGACACTTGAACTTCTGCTCGGCCTCGAGCCAGCTCGGCGTGCAGCCGAGATGGGTGCAGACGGTCTTCAACGCATAGATCTGCGGCTGACCCTGAACCTCGCCGTTCACGACCCAGACGCCATACTGGGCGACGTACTTGGTTTCGACCTTGCCAGACGGAAAGCCATCCTTCGCCCCGACCTTGAACTTGCTCGGCGGCTCGGCCAGCACATTGGGAAAGAAGAAGCGTGCGAGCCCGAGCGAGAACAGGCCGCCAGTCACCGACAGGGCAGTGAAGCCAATCGCCATGAACGATCCGGTCGCGATTTCGAGGAAACTCCGCCGATCCTCACCCTCAGCCTTGGAAGAAACCTTCGCAACCGGCCGAGTGGGCTTCGGCGGAACAGCCCGGGCCGTCGGCTTCTCGACTGGTGCCTTCGGCTTGGGAGCAGCCGGCCGAGCCGGGGCCTCAGCCTTGCTCACCGGACCTGGCTTCGCTGCGGCCCGAGCCGCGGCGAGAATGCTGGCCGTGTCCCGCTGCACACCGGCCCGGCCGGCAACGGCTGCCACGGGCTTCGTGGGAGCGGCGGCCTTTGCAGCCGCTGGCTTGACCGCGGGTTTCTCGGCCGCAGCCGCGGGCTTCTCGGCGGCTGCAGGCTCATTTTTTGCCCGAGCCATGGCGAGGATGTCGGCAACACTCGGGCGGCCGCCTGCGCCCTTGGCCGGGGGCTTCGGGGCGGCTGGAGCCGGCTGCGGCGTTTCGCCACCAACGGCAGTCTCGGCGACCGTTTCGGACGCAGCCGTCCCCTTCCCGTCCTTGGCTCGTGCAGCTGCCAAAATTTCGGCAACCGACAATTTCTTCTTCTCTGCCATCGTGTGCCTCACCGGACAGATCAGGGTGTCCGACCAAGCTGCCGGAACCGGTCGGGCTCCAACAGAATCCCGCGGAATTCTGTGTTTCGACCGGGATTCCGCAGGTTCGTGATTTTTTTCACGAACTCTTTCTAACTGTATCGATACCGGCCTCACTGTCAATGTCAGGCCGCCGGTGCGAGGCGGCCTACAGTCGTGTTCACCCCCTGGAAAGACCCGCTTTTTCCCGGATTTTCCCGCAGTCCTGGCCGGGGTACCGCGAACCGGTCGTTGGTTCGGTACAACGTGGACGATAGGAACGGAAGCCGATAGTTGGTTCCGTCTGTTCCCCTGCTGACGGGTCCCCCTGCTGACAAGGAGCTGGTAGTGACGCAATCCCGACGGGTGTTGGTCGTCGGAGGCGGTGGTCGTGAGCATGCCCTCGCGTGGAAGCTCGCCCGGGACGGAGCCGAGGTGCTGGTCGCCCCGGGCAATGCCGGGACCGCTGCCATGGCGGAGAATCTGCCGATCGCAGCGGATGACCTCCCGGCGCTCGTGGCCCTGGCCCGAGATCGGCGGGTTGATCTCACGGTCGTCGGCCCGGAGGCACCGCTCGTCGCCGGAATCGTCGATGCCTTCGAGGCCGCGGGGCTGCGGATCTTCGGGCCTTCGGCCCAGGCCGCTCAGCTCGAGGGCAGCAAGCTGTTCTGCAAGAAGATCCTCCACCGCGGCGACGTTCCCACGGCGATGTTTCGCGAGTTTCGCTCGGCGGCCGCCGCACACAAGTATCTCGAGGCGCGTGAGGACACGCCCGTCGTGGTCAAGGCCGACGGGTTGGCCGCCGGCAAGGGCGTCTTCGTCTGCGGTGACCGCCAGGCGGCGCTGGAGGCGGTGGCCACCCTCGCCGACGATCGGCAGTTCGCGACCGCAGCCGGCGGCATCCTCGTCGAAGAGCGACTCGATGGCGTGGAGGTGAGCGTGATGGCGATCACCGACGGCCGCGCCATCGTCACACTCCCGCCGCTCCAGGATCACAAGGCGGCCTACGATGGCGACCAGGGCCCCAACACCGGCGGCATGGGCGCCTACTGCCCCACGCCATTCGTCGACGCTGCCCTCCTCGCCGAAATCGAGGCCCGGATTCTCGTTCCCACCGTGCATGCCATGCGACGGGCGAAGGTGCCGTTTCACGGCGTGCTCTATGCCGGTCTGATGCTCACCGCCCAGGGACCGAAGGTGCTCGAGTTCAACGCGCGGTTCGGCGACCCGGAATGCGAGGCGCTGCTCGTGCGGCTGGAGTCGAGCCTGCTCGACCTGCTCGACGCTACGGCCGATCGGCGGCTCGAGACCGTCCCGCCCCCCACCTGGCGACCCGGGGCGAGTGTCACCGTCGTGATGGCCGCCGAGGGCTATCCAGCCGCGGTTGCCAAGGGCAGACCGATTCGCGGCCTAGACGCGGCGGCCGCGATCGAGGGCGTGCAGGTCTTTCATGCCGCCACCCGCCTGGCTGAAGGCGTCCCCGTGACCGACGGAGGCCGGGTGCTTGCCGTGACCGCCGTAGACGACTCGCTGGCTCGGGCCAAACTCCGGGCCTACACCGCCGTGAAGGAGATCCGCTGGCCGGGCGGCTGGTGCCGGAAGGACATCTCCGACAAGGGGCTCCGCCGGGAACGCGAGATCCTCGCGGCGGAACCCGACGCCACCGATGCGAACTCCCTGGCTGAAACCGGAGGCCCGGCATGAGGCTGCGGGTCGGCATCGTCGGCCTCGGAGACCAGTGGGAAGCCAGGCACCTCCCGGCATTGCGGGCCCTCGCTGACCGGTTCGAGGTCAGAGGCATCTGCGAGCAGGTGGCCCATCGCGCCCAACGGGCGGCGGCACAGCTTGGCACCGCAGCAGTCGACGGCTTTCGAGCCCTTGCGGCCCGCGACGATATCGATGCCATCCTCCATCTTGCCGATCAGTGGTACGGCGTGGCACCGATCCTGGCAGCCTGCGACCACGGCAAAGCCGTCTATTCGGCCGCCTCCCTTCCGGTCGAGGCGGAATCAGCGCGGGCGCTCCGGCAACGGGTGGAGGGAGCCGGAATCGCCTTCATGGCCGAACTCCCGCGGCGGTACGCCCCGGCCACCCTCCGGCTCAAGGAACTCATCGCCACCAGGCTGGGAGCGCCCCGGATGCTCTTCTGCCACCGGCGGGCTCCGCAAGCAACGGCCCGTCAGGAAGACTCGACGGCCGAGAATCGCGACCTCGTCGAACTCGTCGACTGGTGCCGGTATGTCGCCGGGGCGGAGCCCACGAGCGTGGTCGCCGTGCGGCACGCCGACCCCCCGGGGACCGCGACGGCCGACTATCGGATGATGAGCCTCGACTTCTCGACGAGCGGACGACCGGGCGACGGGCCGCTGGCCCAGGTCAGTTGCGGCTCCTACATGCCGCAGACGTGGGAGGAGGCCGTCGGCTTCCGCCCCCCGGCGGCGCTCCAGGCAGCCTGTGAGCAGGGAATCGCCTTCGTCGATCTCCCTTCCAGCCTCGTCTGGTTCGACACTGCGGGACGGCACCAGGAGTCGCTCGACAGCGAGCGACCGGTCGGCGAACAGATGCTCGTTCACTTCCACCGCCGCGTGACGAGCCTCGTCCGCAGCATGAGCGGCCTCGACGACGCCCTCCGCGCGATCCAGATCGTGCAGGCCGGCGAGGCCAGCCAGGCGGAAGGCCGCCGCGTCTGGCTGCCGGAGTAAGGCTCGTCGACAACCGCTTGCGCGACGCGACTTGTGCCGCCCCCGTGCCGGTGAGACACGGAACCCGGAAAAAACGCTATCCGAGCGCCGCGACCACGAGGTCGCCGACGGCCTTCGTCCCATAGCCCATCTTGCCCGCCGCCTGGCTCTGCATCTTCGTGCCGGTGACATGAGCGACGGCGCGGTCGATGCGGGCCGCGGCGGAGGGCTGGCCGCTGTGCTCGAGCAGCATTGCCATCGCGTTGATCGCGGCGATCGGGTTGATCTTGTCCGTGCCGGTGTATTTCGGCGCGCTACCTCCCATCGGCTCGAACATGCTCACGCCGCCGGGATCAGGGTTGAGGTTGCCACCGGCGGCCACGCCCATGCCACCCTGAAGGATTCCGCCGAGGTCGGTGATGATGTCGCCGAACATGTTGGTGGTCACGATCACGTCGTAGGCATCGGGGTTCTTCACCATCCACATGCAACAGGCATCGACGTGGTTGTAGTCGGTCTTTACATCGGGGTAGTCCTTCGCCACCTCCTGGAACGTCCGCCACCAGAGGTCGTGGCCAAAGGTCAGCACGTTCGTCTTGGCGACGAGCGTAAGCGTCTTCTTCGGGCTGTTTCGCTTCCGCGTGTAATCGAAGGCCCAGCGGATGCACCGCTCGCAGCCCTTGCGGGTATAGACCGCCTGTTGAACCGCAACCTCGTCGGGCGTGCCCTTCTTGAGAAAGCCGCCGACGCCGCAGTAGAGGTCTTCGGTGTTCTCGCGGACGACCACGAAGTCAATGTCGGCCGGGCCGCGGCCCGCGAGCGGCGTCTCGACACCGGGGAGCAGCTTCACCGGCCGGAGGTTGATGTATTGATCGAGCTTGAACCTGAGATCGAGCAGCAGCCCTTTCTCGAGGATGCCGGGCGCCACCTTCGGATGCCCGATCGCGCCGAGGAAGATCGCGTCCTTCGATCGCAACAAGTCGAGCCCGCCCTCGGGAATGATCTCGCCGGTGGCGAGATACCGATCTCCACCCCAGTCCAGCGACTCAATCTCGAAGCCGAAGCCTTCGAGGGCGGCCACCGCGCCAAGCACCTTGATCGCCTCGGCCGTCACTTCCGGTCCGGTGCCGTCTCCGGGAATCGCAGCGATCTTCAGCGTGCTTCCAGCCATCGTAACGGTCATCTCCAGCGGTGGATGTCGGACTTGCGAGCCCGAAGTCTACCGGCCCTGCCGCCCACCGCCAGAACCATGCCCGAGGCTCGGAATTGCCTGTGCTCGGTCGCTGGAAGCCGCACTCGGCTCCAAGGCACGCAGCGGGCGAAGCCCGCGCCGTGTGCCATCCGAGTCGCCCCACCTCGACGCACATCCGCGCAGCCAGGGAAGCCCCGCCGCGGGAGCTGCACGCCATCGGCCGCCAGAAGGGCGGCCGTCCGGGCGGAGGCCCGGCAGCGCCCGCCGGGGCCATGGAATGGCTCGCCGGACGCTGCAATCAGTTCTGGCTGAAGTTCAACTGCGTGCCCGACTTCAGGCCGAGCGGATTCTTCACGAACCGTTGCCGGCAAGCGTCACAGAGGTCGAACCGCATCGAGCGGGCCGCATCCTGGTCCATCCGCGGATCGTCGCTCTCATCCAGCTGCTCGAGCAGATCCTGCATCTCTTCGAGATGATCGGCCTCGGCCTCGATACCCTCCAGGTCGTCGCAGGGACAGCCACCGTCTTCGACGGCTGGAAACACCTCGATTTTGACGACATGCCTCACGTCGGAGTGGAGATGAATGGGCCGCTGACAGATGTCGCAGGAGTAATGAATCATCGGTTTCCTTCCGGCCTGAAGGGGCGAGCGGTTGCCGCGAACCGGACGGCCCGGGGACTTCGCCTCGTATGAGAAAAGTGTGACGACAAGTCACGGGCAAGGCAAGCGACGACCCGTACGCTTTCCCCGCGGAGCCGCGACTTGGCGTTCCCCAGAGCCGACGGGTACAATCCACGCCTCAGCAGGGATCGTTCGCTCGGAGGCTTCCGGCCATGTCCGCGATTGCCGTGCCCGCCCCCTCCCTGGGCCTCAGCGTGCTGGTGCTCAACCGCTCGTTCGTGGCTGTGCACGTCACCAACGTGCGGCGGGCGATCACGCTGCTGTTTCGCGACCTCGCCGAGGTCGTGGATGTCGAGGAAGGCCATTACGGAGCCTACTCGTTCGAATCCTGGCGGGAGCTTTCAGCGCTCCAGGCAGCCCTCTGCGATCCCGATCACGATTGGATTCGGGGCGTGGGGTTCGACCTGCGGGCGCCGCGGGTGATTCGACTGCTGGATTGCGACCGCGGGCCACGGCAGGGACTGCGTTTCAATCGCCGCAACGTCTTCGCCCGCGACGGGAATCAGTGCCAGTATTGCGGCCGGCACTTCCCGCTGAGCGAACTCTCGCTCGACCACGTCGTACCGCGGAGCCAGGGCGGCGTGACGAGTTGGGAGAACATCGTCTGCGCCTGCGTGGCCTGCAACGTCCGCAAGGGCGGGCGAACGCCGACCGAGGCCCGGATGCAACTCATCCGCCATCCGGTCAAGCCGAAACGAAGCCCGCTCTTGGCGCTGAAGCTCGGGAACCCGAAGTACGCCAGTTGGAAGAACTTCGTGGATCGAGCCTACTGGACGGTCGACCTCGACTGAATCCGCGGCGTCAACCCGCCGGACTTCCAGCCCCGTTCACTCACCGCCGCAGAGCGGCTCCTTCTTCTCGGTGATCACCGGAAGTTGCGGCGACATTTCGGCGTTGAGTTC
>CAYVNX010000014.1:0-46581 GCA_964453165.1 uncultured Candidatus Kuenenia sp.
CTGGTAATCCCCGCCCGAGGGATTGGCGAGGGTGGCGGCGAGGTCGAAGGTGGTGCCCTCCGTATAGAAGCCCCGCCACCAGAGATAGTCGCCGGAATTCACCAGCTTCGTCGGCGCGTTCCAGTGCCAGGCCATCGAGATCAACTGGCCCTCGTTCTTCGCCCGCGCAATGTAGTTTTCGGTCAGCAAACCCGGATTGGCGCCGTAGGCGATGCGACTGGGGGAATAGTCCATGAAGTCGCCCTCGACGAGGGCCGGCAGTTTGCCGCTGGCCGACTGAATCAGGGCCAGATCCTTGGTGTCGTTCTGTCCGGCGAGGGTCACACGGCCGTAGCCCTCCACCACGCGAGCGAGCAGCGCCTTGGCCAGCGGCGTGGCCTGTGGGTTGACCGGAATGCCCGGAACCGGCTGGGGGAGTGTCGGCGCCTCGGGCGTGAGCGTGACGGCGTCGATCTCGTACCAGTTCCAGCCGCCGCCGATCTGCATCGTGTTCGTCGCGCCAAGCGTCACCAGCCCGGCGTCGTAGCTGGAGAACCCCGATCGCTGGGGAAAGGTGCCGGAAAAGGCCACGCCATTGAGGCTGCCCGCAAACCCTTTCTCGCCAAAGGGTGCGCGGAAGCGAATCTCCATTCGGTAGGGACCCGGCTGGGCCGCGAAGCTGTTCCAGGCCACCCGGTCACCGTCGGCGTCGAACCCGGTGACGTAGCCGGAGCCGCTGTACCCCGCGACGGAACTCGAGCGATTCACACCGGTCAGCACGCCGTTCTCAGCCTCGAGCGTGACGGCCGCGAGCATCGCCCGCGGCTCGAGCGATTCGACGCCCCCGAGCCGGTTCAGCAGCCCCCGGCGCGGTCGCCGTCGGCCCTTCTGGAAACGGCGAGTCCAACCCATCGGCATCGCTCCAATCCCGGCCAGCCACGGTCCGCTGGCCATCCGCACGCCTCGAAAACCGGCACCCGCCGAAAACCGTTCCCGTAAAGTAATTTACCACCTGATACGGACTGGGCCAGCCTCGGGTTCGATCGAATCGGGCCCGGTGCGGACCGTCATGTCCGCCGGCCGCGGCACGAAGCATCGGCGGCCTTCAGGCGTCTTCGAGTCGATGGCGGGCCACGTCGACCCACGGACTCTGAGGCGCAAGCTCGATGAATCGCCGGAGATGCCGCCGAGACTCGGGCTCTCGGCCGAGCTCCCGCAGCACGCCGGCCACGTGCCAGTGGGCGTCAGCGTATTCGGGCTCCTGACGCAGAACGCCCTCGAGCGCTGCCAGGGCCAGCTCCGGCTCGCCGAGTTCGGCGAGCACGCAGCCCAGGTTCGCGCGGGCCCGGAGATGTTCGGAATCCAGTTCAATGGCGGCGTAGTACCGTTCCCGAGCCGCCGTCAGATCGCCGCTCCGGTACAGGAGTTCCGCCAGCATGACGTTCACCTCGGCCGATGGTCCCTGCGCCTGGAGCACCGCCCGGAGCGCCTCGGCCGCCTCGACATAGTCCCCAGCTGCTTCGAGATCGTCGGCAAGGTCGAGAATCTCGGCCACGATGTCGCCGCCGGGAGGCGGGCCGTCGGATTCAGCGGCCGCAGAACCGGCGGCAGTTCGGCCGTCGTGCGGCGCTCGATGCCATTCACGAAACGCGAGAATTGCCGCGGCGTCATCCGCATCGGCAGGGGTCGGACCGATCTCGGCCGCATCGGCATAGAAGCCGAGATGAAGCTGGCCGCCCGCCCCCAGAAGCCTGCCGTCACGGACGATCGACAGCCGGCGGCCATCCACCACCATGCGCTCGGTCACAACCGGCCGATCCCGCCCGTCGCCCAGCCCGGCAAGCTGGGCGTCGATCTCTCGAAGGGACAGGCCGGCCCCGAGAAGCGAGGCAAGCCGGCGGCCGGCGACGAGCTGCCCATAGTCGAGCCATTCGAGCGAGCCGGATCGCTCTGCCACTTGGAGCAGGCCAGTGCGGATCCAATGCCGCACGGCGGCGGGAGGCACCCCGAGCAATTCGGCCATCATCGCTGGGGACGACAGTCGACGCACGCCAGGGCAGGTCTCGAGTTGCTCGGCCTCGGCTTCCTCGAGTCCCATCGGTGCCGTGCCGCTGTCGTGGGGCTGTCGCCTGCCACGACGTTCGCTTCGGGACTCGCCCCGGTCTTCCGTCGCGCCCCGGTCTTCCGTGACATTGTGTGGCATGACCCGCGCATCCTCAGCGAGCGGCCCCGACGAGGACCCATCTCGGGAATGTAGCGGCCTGATTCGCCACCGCCAACCGGAACGACGCTTCGGCGTGGAAACTGCACGTGCGTCCGGCGGGCACTGCGTCAGATCGTGCGGTCAGGTCGTGTGACCACCGGAGAGCGACCGCAGCAGCGGACGGCCGCTCGTACTCGCCGCCGGCACGTCACGCTGGTCGTGGGCCGGGGGAGCCGGTTCGACCGCTGGCCCAACCGGCGCCACGGTCGGCTCCTGAGAGGCGGCCGGAGAAGCAGCAGGGGAAGGAATCGCCTCGGCCGCTGCAGCTTCCGCTGAACCGGCGGGACGATCGGCTCGCACGGCACTGGCCCCTTGCTGGGGATCCACATGCGGCAGGTTCGACGCACCCCAGCCCTCGGCAGCAGGCGTGGGGGTTTCGGCCGGTCGGTCGCTGTAGGTCTTCACCGGCCCGCCCGAGGCGACTGCCGCCTGCTGGTCGAGGGCGGGAGCCTGGGGCATCGAAACGGCCGGCCGCGAGGCGGCGGCAGACAGGGCCGGGGCCGCCGCGGGCGCCACCGGAATCGGGTTGCCGCAGGGATCGAGTGGCACCTTCGTCACCACCACCCGCGGCGTCCGTTGGGTGTAGGAATAGGGCACCTGCTTCTGAACGACACGGGGCACCTGCACCGTTCGCTCCTCGGTGACGTACTTCATCACCTGGACCTGGACCGGCTCGACTCGCTCCTCGGCCACGAACTTGCAGACCTGGACCGGCACCTGCCGGACCTGCTCCTCGGGCACCATCCGGCAGACCTGCACCGGGACCTTGTTGTCGACCCGTTCGACCACCTTGCGAACCGTCTGGACGGGCACCTGGCGGACGGCGGTCTCCGCGACCATCTTCATGCTCTGAACGGGCACCTGCTGGACGACCTGCTCGTCGACATACCGCACGGTCTGGACCGGCACCTTCTGGGTGACGACGCGATTGACGTAGGTCGTCTCCGGCACCTGCACCGGGGTGTAGGTGGGCTGGTACACCCGATTGACCTGATTAACCACGGCGCCGGGCGTCATCGTCCAGGCGTACCCGCCCCGCTGCCAGACCGCCAACCCCGTGTAGGGATCGACCGCCCATGTGGCCGGCACCCAGCCGAGCGAGGTCGTGCCCGGCGTGACCACCGGCGTGACCGTGTCCACGGCCTGCGATCCGACCGAGTAGGCCGTCCGCATCTGCGTGACAGGCTCGGCCACGGTGTAGCTCTGCTCCCGCTCGCTCGTCTCGTAGACCGGCCGGCGAACGGTCTGCACCTGCTGCTGCATCACCGTCTCGTAGACCGGCTTCATCACCGTGTACTGCTCTTCGCGGGTGCTCGTCTCGACCACGTCCCGGGTGACGTCGTAGCTGCGGTCCTCGACGACGGTCTCGTAGACCGGCTTCATCACGGTGAACCGCTCCTCCTTGGTCTGAGTCTCCCAGACCGGCTTCTGCACCGTGTACCGCCGCTCCTGCGTCTGGGTCTCCCAGACCGGCTTTTGCACCGTGTAGGTCTTGGAGTCGTAGACGGTTTCGTATTCGACCCGGTAGGCCGTGACCTGCTGCTCGTCGTAGACCGTCTGGTAGTCGAGCCGGTAGGTCTGCGTGGCAACGGGAGCCGGCGCGGGAGCCGCGACGACCGGTGCAGACCCGCAGCACTGGGCCCGGCTGGCAGTCGGCGCGACCAGCGTCGCTCCAGCAACGGCGAGCCGCAGTGTTCGGCAGACGAGGGAACGACGGAGGGAAGTCGTAGTGAGCATCGGTGCACTCCTGAGAGAGAACCCTTGGAGGGTAATCCGGTGTACGTAGCCCGCAAGCCGCTGGTTGAGAAAAAATCAGGTTTTTTCCCGGAAAAAAAGCCCCCTTCTCGTCACGAACGATCCAACCGGCCCATTTTCACTCGTCGCGTCGGGCTCAGGTCAACCGCTCCAGGATCCGCCGGCTGCGGTCGTCGAGGGCCGCCTCGGAAACGAGCCGGTAGCGGATCCCGTCGGTGTCGGTCACGAACGTGCCTTCGGGACGGCGGGCGACGTCGTCGGGATGGGCCACACTGAACCGATGGGGACCGCGGTCGGTCATCACGCTCCACTCGGCGGGACGAGCCTCGGAGATCGATTCGATCCGCTCGATCACCGGCACGAACTCTCGCCGGGCGAGTTCTGCGTCGAGAAACCGCCGCAGGGCGGGCTCGGCCGTCGCCAGCGACTCGACCCAGGCCAGCTCGCCCCCATTCGCCGATACCACCGCCAGCCCCGCTTCGGGCGAGGAGAGCGGAAACGCTCGCCTGATGTCGACATCTGACCGACGAACTCCGTCGGCCGCGATGAAGTCGAGCCCGCCATCCGGCCGTCGCTCGAGTTTCCAGCCAGACGCGGCGCGAACGGCTTCGGGGTCATCGCCTGCCGTGTGCGCCATCCCCTGATCGGTCATGCTTCGCCCTCCTGGCAGGCTGCCTGCTCCGCAGAGGCCGCCTTCTGCTGGGCTTTGTAGAGCCGGGCATAGGCGCCGTCGGCAGCCAACAGTTCGTCGTGCGTGCCCAATTCGACGATCCGGCCTCCATCCAGCACGACGAGACGGTCGGCCCGTCGGAGCGTCGAGAGCCGGTGGGCGATCGCGATCGTCGTTCGGCCGGTGACAAGCCGGTCAATGGCCGCCTGGATCACCGCCTCCGTCTCGGGATCGACGCTCGAAGTCGCTTCATCGAGCACGAGGATCCGGGGATCCACCAAGAGCGCCCGGGCGATCGAGATCCGCTGCCGCTCCCCGCCCGAGAGGGCATTGCCCCGTTCGCCCACCTTCGAGTCGTAGGCGGCCGGGAGGCGAAGGATGAACTCGTGCGCGCCCGCGGCCCGCGCCGCCGTCACGATCTCGTCGCGCGTGGCGTCGGGACGGCCGTAGGCGATGTTCTCGGCCACGCTGCCGAAGAACAGGAACGGCTCCTGGAGCACGACCCCCAGATTCCGCCGGTAATCGGTGATCGAAAACCGGCGGAGGTCGGTGCCATCCACCCGGACCGTGCCGGCGGAAGGATCATGGAACCGACAGATCAGATTGGCGAGGGTGGTCTTCCCCGACCCGCTGGACCCGACGAGGCCGATCATTTCTCCGGGCTCGATCACGAGATCGATGCCGTGAAGCACCTCCCGCGAGCCGTAGCGAAACCGAACTCCGTCGAGCTCGATCCGACCCGTGACGCGACCGGGGTCGAGGGGTTGATTCGGCTCCGCCACGGTCGGAACGCAATCGAGGATCTCGAAGATCCGCTCGGCACTGGCAGCGGCTCGCTGGGTGGCCGGCACCATCCGCACCATCGACTCGAGGCGGCCGTAGAACCGGCCGATGTAGGCCAGAAACGCGGTCAACGCCCCGACCGTCAGCGACCCACCGAACACGAGCCAGGCCCCTGCGGCCCAGACCACCAGGAGCCCGGCCTCGTTGGCCAGGCTCACGAGCGGCCCGAAGAACGACCAGATCACGTTCACACGGTCGTTGGCCGAGAGCACCTCGTGATTGGCCTCCGCGAATCGCTCGCACTCTCGGCCCTCCTGGGCAAAGGCCTTGACGACCCGAATGCCCGGGATGGCGTCGGCCAACAGGCTCGTCATGTCGGCCCAGGCCATGCCCGCGCGGGCAAACCCCTGCCGCATCCGGGCCCGAACGGCGTTGACCAGCCAGACGACGAACGGAAAAGGGACGAGGGTCACGAGGGCCAGTTTGGGGCTGATCCACAAGAGCACCCCCGCCGTCAGTACGACGAGCAGCACGTTCGAGGAGAAGTCGATCAGGTGCATCGAGAGGAAGTTGTTGATCCGCTCGGTGTCGCTGCTCACGCGGGAGATGAGGTCGCCCGTCCGCCGGACCGCGAAGAAGTCGAGCGACAATCCCTGCATGTGGGCATAGGTGCGGGCTCGCAGATCGGCAGCGATCCGCTCGCTCACCCAGGCCAGCGTCCAGGACCGAGCCCAGGAGAGGAGCCAGGAAATGACGGCAGCCGCCGCGAGCAGGCCGAGATACCACCAGACGAGCCGGAAGGGCACATCCTGGCCTGCCTGCCGCGGGATCAAGACGTTGTCGACCAGAGGCATCGTCACATACGGAGGCACGAGCGCCATCGCGGTACTCGCCAAGGAGAGAAAGCAGCCGAGCGCCGCCATCCCCGCATGCCCCCGGGCAAAGCCCAACACCCGAACCAAAGGCCGCCACGAGCCGACCGATCCGCCGGCCTCGTCCTCGTCGCCCCAGCGTGATCCCACCGTGGCCGCCGACGGAGCATCGGCTCCAGCGCTCCCGCCGCGGCGGCGATGCCGCTCCTGCCAGGCCACCGCGAGGCCCTGAACCTCCGCGGCTCGGGCCATGGTGAACGGCCAGTTCACCTCGGGCTGACCCGGTCGGACGAGGGCCAGACGCCCGAATGCCGTTGCCATCCGCACGACGAACGTGGCCTCGTCGTCGAGATCCCAGGTGGAGACGACCGGTTCCGACTGCCCGGCTGGCGGGGGCCGCTGAACGAGCAGCCGGCGGTCGGTCAGCAGCATCCTTCCCCAGGCAAACCGACCGGCCTCGTCGAGGTCGAGCCGGCAGGATGCCAGCAGGGTTTCGTCCCCCCGGAGCCAGCCGGCCGCTTCATGGCCAAGGGCCGCCGGACCGGCCGCGGGAAACTGGGCAGCGGCGTCAGACGGAGCCATCGTGGGGAGCATAGGGAGGCCATTTTTGGCCAATTCGTAGGCCGGCTCGGGACCAAAATCCTCGGGTGTCGCGCACTGCGGCTTCTGACCCAGCGGCACTTCGCCCAAGCCCGAATTCGGGGGCGAGATCCGGATGCTTGCGGAGGCCTTCCCCAACTTCTACCATTTTCCTGATCGACCGCCGTGGCAGAGGCTCGATTCCTGAAAATCGCGAAAGTCGTTCCGGCTAGGGACCCCTTCGAAACGCGAATGTAGAATTGCAAAAATTTCGTCGAAAGCAGTTCTGCCTCGGCTCAAACCCCAACAAGATTGTCATTTTTGCCATGAGTACGTGTGCGGCCTCGAGCCTGCATGCCAGCTCTTCCTCGGCGTTTCTTCCGTTCGGCATTTCCTGCCGCCCACGGCACGCAACGTGCACGTCTCCGTCGTCTGCCCAGTTGAGTCCGACCAAGTCCCTTGCCCGCCCCCTGCCCTGCCCTCCTCTCGCGGACGTCTGTCCGCTGGAAATGTGAGTATCGAGGCCGATGAGCCGCGCGATCTCCCCGGTTCCCTCGGACGGCTCCTGCCGTCCTGAATTGTCTGCAGTGCTTCCACCCGCCTTCCGGTCCACATCCGCCCGCCGCGTCGCGGCAGGAGCGCGGTCATGACCAGACTCGCCTCCACGGTGGAACACTCTTTCGAGACCTTCGACCGGCATCCGGCGCTCCGCGACCGGGGCCTGGGTTGCTACTCGCTTCGCATGCTCGATTGGCTCTCGGGCGATTTCCTCGCTCCGCACATCAACGTGATGGCGATCACTCGCTACGGCAAAGAGCCGGCCCGGGTGGAGAACTCGTTCGACTTTTTCTTTTCCTCCGAGAAGACGTCGCGGGTGCGGACCGACTCGAGCATGGATGAACTCCAGCCATTCCTCGAGGAAAGCATCCGTCGGTTGCACGAGAATTTTCCCGAGTCCTACGTACTCTGCTACCAGTCGTCGCGAGAGGTGGAGCGACTTGCCAGAGCCTACCCAAGTATTCGGATCATGAATCCGGCCGCGGCGATCACCGAGGTGCTCAACCGCAAGACCTGGGTCCGCCAGCAACTGAAGAACCTCGGCGTTCCGGTGATCCCGGGCTCGGAGGTGCGGCTGACGCCGCACCAGTTCGACACGCTCGCCCGCCGACATGGACTGCCGCTCGTGGTGAGCCTCGATCATTCGGCCGCGGGATCGGGAGTTCACCTCGTCCACGATCGGGCCGATTTCGAGGCGGTTGCCACGGCCCACCGGGGAGCCCCCGCCTCGGTGATGCAGTTCGTTGCGGGTCGCAGCCTGAGCATGGCGGCGGTTCGCACGGAAGAGGCCGTGCTGCTCGGTGAGGCATCACTCCAGATCATCGGCCAACCGAGCCTGACGAACCTCAGCTTCGGCTGGTGCGGGAACGATTTTTCGGGCTCCCACCTCCAGGAGCACGAACTCGAGCAGATGCGGTCGATGCAGGAGCGAATCGGCGATTGGTTGGGAGACCTCTGCATCGGCGGCTACTGCGGATTCCGCGGAATCTTCGGCGTCGACTTCATCTCCGATGGGCGGCAGGTCTATTTCACCGAAATCAATCCTCGGTTCCTGGGCACGACCGCGTTGATGGCCGACCGACAGCAGGAACTCGGGCGGATTCCCATGAGCTTCCTTCACATGGTGCCCTTCCTGCCCGACGTCACGGTCGACGACGAATTCGTGGCCGACTACAACGCCACGTCGCCGGCGCTCGATGTCTCGCAGCTCTGCCTCCACAACGTCGCCGGCGAAGACGTGGTCGTCGAGGCGGCGATCGAGCCGGGGCGGTATCGGTTCGAAGACCAGGGCCTCCGCTTCCTCGGTCCTGCCGAGCGACTCTCGCAGACCGAGGCCTACGACGAGATCGTGATCAGCGGCGAAATCCCGGTCGAAGGCACGCATCTCCTGCGGCAGTCCGACGAGATTTGCAAGGTCTTCACCTACGAGCCGGTGCTCGGCTCCGACGGCCGCACCCTCACGCCGCGGGCCCGGCGGCTCGTGGACGCGATCCAGGCCTCGTTTACGCTCCGACCGGTGCGGAGGTAGCCAGCCATCGCCGGACGGGCCGACGCACGCGTGGCCTCGCTCGCGCCCGCCAGCGGCGAGTTGCTGGCGCGGTATCGCGACGCAGCGGAACGGCGTGGGGGTTACGACCGCCGTGATCCCGAGCCCTGCGATCTCTCGATTCTGCCGCGGGTGGTTTCGGCCACCGACGCAGCGGCCATCGCCCCGATCTGCCGCCGGATCGTGCAGGCCTCGCTCGACCGCGTGCTCGACCTCCACGGCCGCCGGGAGCCGCACAGCCCCGTCCCGCTGGACTGGATCAGCGGTCTCGTCGGCCGGCTGCCCGAGGAACTCTGTGGCAATGTGCGGCTCGACTTCCTCCTGGAAGACGGTCGGCTGCGGCTGCTCGAGGGCGGCTGGGTGAATCTCAGCGGCGTGGACTACGCCCCGCAGGTAGCCCTCGCCTTGCTCGACACGGTGCCCGACCTCGCCAGGATCTTCCACGTGGAGCGGCCGGCGGCCCGGATTCGAGCTCGGCTCCGGGAGCGGTCCGCGACCCGACTTGCGATCCTCGTCAAGGAGCACCACACGGTCTACGCCGAGAACGACTGGAACCTGATCCGTGGTCTGCTCGCACCGATCGATTCGGTCGTGATCGCGGAGCCGGACTTCCACCGGATCCGTGCCGCTCAAGGGCTGATCCTGGTCGATGACCGACCCTGCGACATGGTCTATCTCCGGTCGCTCGACGGACCGGCCGCCTTCAGCGGCCCCCACGCCGAGCGGAATCGGCATACGCTTCGACTTCTGCTCGACTCGGGAGTCGCCTTCCACGATCATCCGTTGACGTTGCTGGCCGAGGACAAGGATCTCGAGTGGCTCGTCGAGCGGGACCCCGGCCTCCGTGCCGTGGTCCCGCGAACCTGCAGACCCGCCGACGTGGCGCCGGCTGACGCCAGCCGCTGGGTGCTCAAGCTCCGCGACCGGCATTCGGGTGAGGGAGTATTTCTCGAGCCCGACGAAATGCTGCCGCGGTGGGACGACCCCACCGCCATTCTTCAGGAACGGATCGAGCCCGACCGGTTTCCGGTCGAGACTGTGCACGGCTTAGCGGGAGACGCCGTCGCCGATCTCGCCGTGCACGTCTCCTACCGGTATGCCGTGGCCCGCCGCGAACTGCTCGCCGCCGAGATCGCCGGCTACTTCAGCCGGTTCACGCTCGTGGGCGGCAAGGTGAATCTCTGCACCGGTGGCGGGATCGTGCCGGTGCTTTCGGAAGGGCCGGTGCCGATCGACGAGGAGGCACGCTGATGGCCACGAGCCTGCCAGCTGACGTCCGCCGGGCGGTGGATGGGCTCGACCGCAAAGCCTTTCGCGATCGGCTCGTGGAACGGATGTTCTGCGAGGCCCACGATCTGCGGGACGTGTCGCTGGTGCCGCTCGTGATCGGCCGTGACGAGCATGCTCGCTACGAAACGGTGGCCCGCCGGGTCTGTGCCGCCGCCCTCGGAGCCTTCGCCGAGCGCCGCCACCCGGATCGGTTTCCAGGGGATGCCTTCCAGCGGCTGATCCAATCGCTGCCCGTCCGGCAGCGGCGGATCTCCGGCAACGCCCGGTTCGACTTTCTCCCCACGCCCGAAGGGCCCCGGCTCGTGGAGCTGAATTTCGTGGGCGTTGGCACGACGGCCCGGCCCCACCAGACGGCGTCCGCCCTGCTCGACTGCCTGCCCGAGCTTCAGACGAGATACCACCGGCTCGCGCCCACGGCCGCCTTCAGCCGGCAACTCTCCGCCCTTGGCTGCAAGACCCTGGCGCTCCTCACCAAGGACAACGACCGGGAGTATGGCACCCCGTGGCTCGACCGGCTCCTGATCCAGCAGCAGGTCGGGCCCGCTGAGGTCATGATCGTGCCCCGGCGGGACTGGGGAGAATTTGCCACCGACGGCACCACGCTCACGTTTCAGGGCCGTCGGATCGACGCTGTCTATCCGCGGGAACTCACCTGGCGGAGTTCGATCGAGGAGGGCATCGACCTCTGCCGGTTCTTTCTCGAGAGCGGCGCCCTGTGCCTCGATCACTGGGGCCTGATCCTGGTGGAAGACAAGGACCTCCGCTTCCTGCTCGACCAGGATCCGACCCTGCAGGACGTCCTGCCCCGCACCTGGAGCCTGGGCGAAGAGCCGGCTGATCTGCCGCTCGAGGGCATCGTGCTCAAGCGGCGACACGACCACGGCGGCGAAGGCGTGATCGTCGGCCCCGCAGAGCTCCCTTCCAGCGACCGTGATTCCTGGCTCGTGCAGGAGCGGGTGCGGATGGAGCGGCTTCCGCTCCAGTCGCTGCTCGGATTCGAGGGCGTCGTGGCCCACGATGTCGCCACCCACGTGTCGTTCACGTACGATCTAGAGAGCCGCGAGCTCGAGGCCTTCGAGTTGTCCGGCTACCTGGCCCGCTACGCCCCCGCCGGCGACGTCGTGAATATCTCGCAGGGCGGCGGCGTGATTCCCGTGCTCGTGGAAGGAGCCACTGCATGAGCCGCCTGATCGGCACCATCGGGTACATCGGCCGGCCCGATTTCGCCTACGACTGCCCGCCCGATCGATCCCAGATCGAGTCGATGCTCGCGGCCCGGGACGACCGGATCGTGATGGCCCACTGGGATGACCTCGATGCCGAGTCGCTGGTCACCCAGGCCTGGGACCTGCGGGCCGAACGGTGGGTGACGGAAGACTATTCCCGCTGCGACGCCCTGCTGGTCTTGGAGGCCCCGATCCCCGGCTCACGCAACGCCGACTTCACTCACGCCGATACCGCGATGCGGGAGATCCTCCGCCGCGGCATTCCAGCCGTGAATTCGATCCGGACCTTTCTCGAATATCCCGACAAGCGGTATCTCGTCGACCGGCCGGATATGCCGTTCCCGAAGACGACGCTGGTCACCTCCGAGTCGGAGCTGGGGCCGATCCTGGCCGACCTCCCGGAAACCGTCGTGCTGAAGCCGATCATCGGCTGCAGCGGCAAGGGAGTGGTGCGGCTACCGCGAGACGAGGCCGCGGTGCGGGAGGCCATGGAGCCTGGCCGCGAGTATCTCATCCAGCCGTTCCTGCCGGAGATTCTCGAGGGAGAGCGGTCGCTCTACTTCTTCGCAAAAAAGTATCGCTACGCCACGATCAAGCGGCCCAAGCCGGGCGAGTTTCGCGGCAACGAAGAATTCGCCACATCGGATCGCTACGATCCGACGCCCGAGGAACTCGCCTTCGCCGAAGACGCCCTCGCCCGGTTCGCGAGCCCCTCGCTCATCGAGCGGGTCGACATCTGCGGCCGGCACGTGCTCGAGATGACGATCGAATGCCCGGGCCTCAAGATCCGCAAGTGCGGCGTGGAACGCGAGGTCGGCCCGTGGACCTACGAGGCGATCGACATGGCCATCGCCGGCGGTTAAACACCCTGCCTGCTGGGACTTGCACCGACGGAGGAGGTGCCCGTGCCAACGAGCGGCGTAGGAAACCGAGCAGAGCCGGGATGGCAGAGCGAGGTTTCCTCCGAGTGAGCGAAGGCCAGGATGGCAATCCTGTTCGGCACGGTTGTTGCGTGGCATGTGGTCGGTTTTTCATAGAAGCCCCCGACGCAAGTCGGGGGGCTCCGCGTGGCGGCGGATCCCGTTCCCAATGCCGCTGAGGAAATCAGCAGCTGCCGCCGCTCGGCAATCCGGGCCGGTCTCGCCCAACGACCCGGCGCCCCCGGACTCGCGTCCGGGGCTTTTATTCTTTTCTTCGTTCAAAACCAGTGTGACAAATCTCGTGCCGAACAGGATTGCCAGGATGGCCGCAGCGAACGTCCGACGAGATGGCACGGGCACCTCCGGCCTTTTCGGACAGGCTCATACAAACGCTTCCGCAACGTGTGCCGCCCACGAGCCGGTGCGACACGTCACTCGAACCCGCTCGAGACGCCCTGCCTGCGCTTATTTCAGCCCCGGGCGGCGGTCGAGGGCGCCGCGGACGCCGAGTTGTTCGGGATGCCGCGCGATCTTGTCGGAGAAGACGCGAACGTCGTCGATGATCGGCCGGAGTTCCCGGGAAATGTCCTTGACGTTGGCCGCTGCCGCCGCGAGATCCTCGTAGACCCGAGGGTCGCGGACCAGCCGGCCGAGGGTGCCATCGGATTCGTTGAGTGCCTTGGTGAAAAACACCGCCTGCTGGAGCACCTCGTCGAGCCGGCCGATCGTCGTGTCGATCTGGGCCACCATCCCGGCCCCGCGTTCCCCGAGCGGCCTGGTCAGCCCTTCGAGGTTCCGCAGGTTGCGGTCCGCCGTGTCCAGCGTGGTGCCGATGCCCTGCACGGAACTTCGCAGGTCGACGAGCACCTGCGGCATCTCGGCCAGTGACATCTTGATGTTGGCCCGCGTCTGGGGATCCCCCATCACGTCATTGATGTTCGCCATCGCCCCGCTGAAGTCATCGAGCGCCTTCTCGGTCTTGCGGACGAGCACGCCGAACTTGTCGCCGTCGCCCAGCAACAGCCGGTCGATGTCTCCCGAGAGTTTCGTCACGGCGATGCTCGCCTCGGTGAGCGATTCGAGGGCCGTGCCCAGTTTGGGCTCGAGAGTGGCGACGATGTCGAAGGGATCGCGAGAGACGGCACCCTGGAGCACCTCCTCGGCAGCCACCTTCTGGCGGGGCGGACGGATCACCCCCGGCACGAGCTGGATCTCGGCGTCGCCCAGGAGCGTGGTGGCGATCCGGGGCTGCTCGTCGCGATAGATCGGCACATAGGAGTCGATGTCCGCCACCACGCTCACCCCGCCCCGCTCGTCGAGCATGACGCTCTTGACCCGGCCCACCAGGATCCCGTTCTTGCGGACCGGCGTGCCGTCGGCGATCCCGCGGGCATCCGTGAAGCTCATCTTGAGCGGATAGGTTGCCTGAACCAGCGACGGCAGGTCGCCGAACAGGACGATCAGAATGCCGGCGATGATCGCAGTGGCCAGCACCACGACGCCGACGCGAAATTGCATCACGCGCTCGTTCATGCGGTCTCCTCCTCGACGGCCTCGGCGAACTCGGCGGCGGCCAACGCCTGCTCCTCCTGAAGCTCCATCAGTCGCGCGCCGGCCCGCCCCTCGACGAACTGTCGGATTCGGGGATCGGTCGACCGGTCAAGTTCGGCCGGAGTGCCGGAGAACACGATCTGGGATTCATCGGGCCGCAGGCGAAAGAGCGGGTAGAGCATGATCACCCGATCGGCCACCTTGCGGGCGGTGTTCATGTCGTGCGTCACGACCACGCTGGCGACGTTCGGCCGGAGCCGCACCCGGAGGATCAACTCGTTGATCACGTCGGTCATGATCGGGTCGAGTCCAGTCGTCGGTTCGTCGTAGAGCACGAGATTCGGATCGAGCGCCAACGCCCGCGCGAGCCCGGCTCGCTTCCGCATGCCGCCGGAGAGTTCCACCGGCTTTTTGACGAGGACCGACCGTGGCAGCCCGACCTCGTCGACGAGCGAGGCCACGATCTCCCGCACCTCGGCCTCGGGAATCCGGGTGTGCTCCCGCAGGGGAAAGGCGATGTTGTCGGCGATCGTGAGGCTGTCGAAGAGCGCAGCACCCTGAAAGACGAACCCATACCGCGTCCGCAGATGGGCCAACTGCCGGTCGCCGAGCCGGGAGAGCGAACGCCCCTCGAACGAGACCTCCCCGGATGAAGGCCGCACCAAGCCGATCATCGACTTGAGCAGGACGGTCTTCCCGCAGCCACTTTCACCGAGAATCACGAGCGTCTCACCGGCGGCCAACTCGAGCGAGATGTCGCGGAGCACCTGCTGCGTGCCGAAACGTACCCCGAGCGACGCCACCCGCAACAGCGGCTGGTCGGTGACGGCCTCGATCCTGGGGTCCGGAACAGTGGCGTGCATCAGAGCAGGCGGCGCGGCCCTTCCGGCCGGAAGAAGTCATGGACGTTGTTGAGCCAGATGCCCAGGAACAGGTCGAGCACCAGGATCAGCACGAACGAGTGAACGAAGGCGTTGGTCGCGGCCTTGCCCACCCCTTCGGCTCCGGGCTCACAGTGAAACCCATGGTGACAACTCACCAGCGCGATTGCCGCGCCGAAGAACAGGCTCTTGAACACCCCCATCAGGAAGTCGAACACGTCGACGTACTCCCGGGAATTCGCCCAGTAGTGGTGGTGGTCGATCCCCAGGAGCACGTGCGAGTAGAAGTAGCCCCCCAGCACCCCCATGAAGTCGGCCATCACCGTGAGCGAGGGGATCAGGAACAGGCAGCCCAGGAACCGCGGCACCACCAGGTAATAGATCGGGTTGGCTCCCATGCTTTCGAGCGCGTCGATCTGCTCGGTCACCCGCATCGTGCCGAGCTCCGCGGCCATCGAGCTCCCCACCCGGCCGGCGAGCATCGTGGCGGCGAGTACCGGCCCCAGTTCCCGCACGAGCGAGAGATTGATGACCGAGCCCAGCCGCGTCTCCAGCCCGAGCGCCTTGAATTGGGCGAAGCTCTGGACCGCCAGCACCATCCCGATGAACAAGCCCGTCAGAGCCACCACCGGCAACGACATCACGCCGATCCGATAGAAGTTCGGCAACAGGACATCCCGCCGCTGCGGCCGGGCGAAGATCCAGCCGACTGTTCGCAGCGAGAAGAGCGCCACGTCGCCGATCCCCGCCACCGTAGCGATGGCGAAGTCCCCCAGGCCGGCTATGAGCTCGGCCAGCCGGCCCGTGAGACCGCCGGGAACTGCAGAAGGAGACGGAGCCGAAGCCATCGGAATGCCTGCGCGCGCGATCGCTGGACGAAAGAAAACGCCCGCGGATCGTATCGGTCGTGCGGACCAGGCAGCATGAACCGATTACGGGGCCAGCTGGCGGCTTTGGCAAACAAGGCAGGCTGGGCAGCCCCGACCTTCCCGTGGACGCCGCCTCCACCCCTTCAAACGCCCGCCAACCTCAGCCGGCCGGCTGATCCTCCGGCGGCCCAGCAGGAACGGGCTCGACCGTGGCCAGACCGGTGAAGGTGAGCTGCTTCTTGCCGGCGACCTCCGTGCAATCCACGCGGATCGTGTCCTTCCCCTCGAACTCGCCCTTGAGCAGTTCCTCGCTCACGGGATCCTCGATGTAGTTTTCGAGCGCCCGCCGCAGCGGCCGGGCGCCGAAATCGGTGTCGGATCCCTTCTTGATCAGGAACTTCTTGGCCTCTTCGGTCAGCTCCAGGGCCAGGCCCCGTTCGCCGAGTCGCTCCCGGACCTTCTCGAGCTCGATGTCGATCACCTGCTTGAGATCATCGACGGTGAGATGGTGGAACACGATCACGTCGTCGAGCCGGTTCAGGAACTCCGGCCGGAAGACCTTCTCGATCCGCTCGTTGACGCGGCCTTTCATGCTGTCGTAGGAGGCGTCGTCGTCGGGCTTCTGGAAGCCGAAGGAGGCTTCGTTCTTGATCGCCTCGGCCCCGGCATTGGTCGTCATGATCAGGATCGTGTTCCTGAAGTCGACGTTTCGCCCGAACGAGTCGGTCAGCCGCCCTTCCTCCATCACCTGGAGGAGCATGTTGAACACGTCGGGGTGGGCCTTCTCGATCTCGTCGAGCAAGACCACGGCATACGGACGTCGTCTGATTTTCTCCGTCAGCTGCCCCCCTTCCTCGAAGCCGACGTAGCCCGGCGGCGCGCCGATCAGCCGGCTGACGTTGTGCTTCTCCATGTATTCGCTCATGTCGATCTGGATGAGCGCGTCGGCATCCCCGAACATGAACTGAGCCAGGGCCTTGGCCAGGAGTGTCTTGCCGACACCCGTCGGGCCGGCAAACACGAACGAGCCGATCGGTCGCTTGGGATCCTTGAGTCCGGATCGGCTCCGGCGAACAGCCTTGGAGACGCTCTTGATCGCAGCCTCTTGTCCGATGACCTTCCTGTGGAGTTCGTTCTCCATGCCCATGAGCCGCTGTTGATCCTCGGAGCTCATCCGGGTGAGCGGAATGCCGGTCATCTTGGAGACGACCTCGGCAATCACCTCCTCGTCCACCACGCCGTCGGCCTCGCGGCTCTTGTCCCGCCACTCGCGGGTCATCTGCTGCTTCTTCTTCTTGAGCTTGTCAGCCTGGTCACGAAGCGCGGCAGCCTTCTCAAAATCCTGATTGGCGACCGCCTCCTCCTTCTCCTTGTTGAGCCGCTCGACCTCGTCGTCGATCTCCTTGAGATCTGGCGGCTTGGTCATCGCCTTGAGCCGCACGCGGGCGCCGGCCTCGTCGATCACGTCGATCGCCTTGTCCGGCAGACAGCGGCCGGTGATGTAGCGGCTGGAGAGATCGACGGCGGCTTCCAGGGCCGCGTCGGAGATGCTCACGCGATGGTGGCTCTCGTAGCGATCGCGAAGCCCTTTGAGGATCTCGACGGCCTCGTCCTTCGTGGCCGGCTCGATCATGATGATCTGGAACCGCCGGTCGAGGGCCGAATCCTTCTCGATGTACTTGCGGTATTCGTCGAGGGTGGTGGCGCCGATGCACTGAATCTCACCCCGGGCGAGCGCTGGCTTGAGCACATTGGAGGCGTCGATCGCCCCTTCCGCGCCACCGGCCCCCACGAGCGTGTGCAATTCGTCGATAAACAGAATCGTGTTCTTGGCCCGTCGCACCTCGTTCATCACCGCCTTGATCCGTTCCTCGAACTGACCGCGATACTTGGTGCCCGCCACCATCATCGCGAGGTCGAGCACGACGATCCGACGATCGGCGAGCAATTCCGGCACGTTTCCGTCCACCACCCGTTGGGCGAAGCCTTCGACGATCGCCGTCTTGCCCACGCCCGCC
This sequence comes from uncultured Candidatus Kuenenia sp., assembly GCA_964453165.1. GTDB lineage: Bacteria > Planctomycetota > Planctomycetia > Pirellulales > UBA1268 > QWPN01. The sequence continues at coordinate 17,761 of CAYVNX010000014.1, forward strand.
TCTCCGAGGAGCACGGGATTGTTCTTGGTGCGGCGGCAGAGGATCTGGATCGCCCGTTCGATCTCCTTCTCGCGACCGATCACTGGGTCGAGTTTGCCCTGTCGAGCCAGTTCGGTGAGATCCCGTCCGAAGCTGTCGAGCGCGGGCGTCTTGCTCTTGCCCCCCTTGGGGCTCCCCTCGCCGCCGCCCCCGCCGGCTCCCGCCGGCTGGCGGCCGCCCATCCCGGCACGCTCGCCCCCCTCTTCCATGCCATGCCCGAGCAGGTTCAGCACCTCCTCGCGAACGTCTTCCAACTTGAGTCCGAGATTCACCAGCACCTGGGCCGCCACTCCCTCCTGCTCCCGGAGCAGGCCCAGCAGAATGTGCTCGGTACCGACGTAGTTATGGTTGAGGTTCCGAGCCTCCTCCATCGAATACTCGATCACCTTCTTGGCCCGGGGCGTCTGGGGCAACTTGCCCATCGTCACCATGTCGGGGCCGCTCTGGACGAGCTTCTCGACTTCCATCCGGATCCTGCGGAGGTCGATGTCGAGGTTCTTGAGGACATTGGCGGCCACGCCGCTGCCCTCCTTGATCAGGCCGAGGAGAACGTGCTCGGTGCCGATGTACTCGTGATTGAACCGCTGGGCCTCCTGGTTGGCCAGTTGCATCACCTTCCGGGCACGATCCGTGAATCGCTCGTACATGTCTCTCCCTTCCTGAAGGGCCTTTTAGGGCCGCCTGGGTCCGCGGCCATTCCGCCCCGAACCGGGCATGCCACAACGGCAGGCCGAGCCCTGGAGTTTTCCCGCATGCAAACGGTACGCCAATCGACTGGCGAATTGTAGGGCTGGCCGCCGCTGGCGTCTTGGGGCAGCCGCCCGCGACCGGGCAAAACCTCAGTCTCAACGGGTTCAGGCGGCCTCGGCACACCCTCGCGGCCCGGTTTCCACTCCGCCGCCAAGGTCCGCGAGCGGCAGCGTCGCGGGCTCGGCCTCGTCGCCGGACTCCTGGGCTGGAGGGGCGTCGAGGCGGTCAAGTTCCGCCGCGATCGCCCTGCTCCACCGGCCCCCCGAATCGCTCCGGGAGAGCTGCTCCAGGGCGCGGCGGGCCTCCGCCCGCCGGCCGGTCCGCCGGAGGAGCGTGCCGAGCAGCAACTGGGCCTCGCCGTCGGTCGGTGCCACCTCCAAGAGCTCCCGCAGTCGCGTCTCGGCCACGATCCAGTCGCGGGCGAGGTAGGCGGCCCGGGCCCGAACGAAGAGGGGATCGACCTCGGCGGGTGCAGGCCGGGACAGCGGCGGCGGAAAGGCCGCCACGGCCGAGACGGTGCTCACCAGCCACACGATCGCTGCCGCAGTCCAGACCGCCAGGATGAACGAGAGCTCGACCAGATCCGGCCAGATGACGGTCGTGATCACCGCCACATCGAGCGTGACGGCGAAGGCGACGGCCAGCACGAGCCCGGCAAGACTGCCCCGAAGCCAGAGCCACGGCAGACCGGGCCAGACGAGCGTGAGATACCGGACGGGCGCCATCAAACCATTCTCCGGGCAGCCGGGGAGCCGCAGGGGCGGCAGAGAATAGGGGGTCTCCCCCGACCAGCCAAGAGGTTTCCCCGGCTCCTGGAAAACCGGCTCGGGGGCGGCAAAAGTCGCGTCGCGGCATGGACAACGGGATCAGCGGCCACGCGGTGCCCCCCGACTCGCGTCGGCGGCTTTTCTGGGGTCGGGCATCTCTCGTGACTCTGAGAAGAGAAGCCCCGGACGCGAGTCCGGGGGCTCCGGGCCGTTGGGCGAGACCGACCACGATCGCCGGCGACTGAATCGGCCGCTCCGCGAGCGTTCGCCGCCCACCCGTCTCGGCCTCGCAGTCCGCCGGTGCTTGGTTTCTATTGAACGTTCCGCGAGCTGCCCAACACGACTCTTTCGCCCACGGCCTGCTTTCGATGACCACGCTCCGCCTGATGGACCGACTGGCTGCCGCCCGGCTCTGCGTGCTGATCGACGCGCAAGCCGACGCGATCGCCTTCGAGCAACTCGTGGCTCCGCTGCTCGAGGCCGGAGTGCCGATGTTTCAGATTCGCGACAAGGCTGCTACCGATGTGGTGCTTCTCGACCGCGGCCGGCGGGCTGTCGAGCTTGCCCATCGGGTGAATCCTGCGGCCCCGGCGATCGTGACGTTCAATGATCGCGTCGATCTCGCCGCAGCCGCGGGCGTCGATGGGGTGCACGTGGGCGAGGAAGACATGCCCGTCGCCGAGGCCCGCCGGCTCCTCGGGCCCGATCGGATCATCGGCCGCACGGCCCACGACCTCGGCGAGGCTCGAGCCGCACTCGCCGCCGGCGCCGATTGCCTCGGCATCGGCCCCTGTTTTCCGTCCTCGACCAAAGCCTTCGACCGCCAGGCACCGCGGAACTTCCTCCGGGACACGGCGGCCGAAATCCCCCTTCCGATCTTCGCGATCGGCGGCATCACGCCAGACCGATTGGCCGAACTCGCCACGATCGGGCTCCACCGGGTCGCCGTGTCGGCCGCCATCACGGCCGCCCCCGATCCGGCCGCCGCGGCCCGGAGGTTCCTCACCGCCCTCGGAAGTCGTCCTCGCTAGCCCTCGAGTTCGCTTCGGAGGCTCTCCCACGAGACCGTTCGCCAGGGCACGACCGCGGCGAAGGATTCAGGAAATCCGCCGGGCTGCCCCCCCGAGAAGTCGGCCCGATCGATCGCCGTGTCGACGACGCCGGTGAGCCGATCCAGCCAGTCTGGGACCTCCACACCCGAGCCGCTGGCCACGCCGAGAAACGACCGCGCCTTCGCCTCGAGCGCTGCGCCGGCGCCGGCCGGATGGCCGGAAAGCAATTCGGTCACTGCCGGCCCCACCAGCGACTCGAGTTCATCCTGCTCGAGCGCGGTCGTGAACGGCCGCCGCACCCGATCGGCCACGCTCGCCAGCCGCACACCCCAGGCCGCTTCGATCGCTGCGAGCCGGGCGATGATCCCCTTGGCAGTGTCGACCGTCTCGTCCTGCATCCGTCGCCGCCAGGCTGCTGCCGCCTCGGTCACACCACGCTTCGCGAGCACCCGATGGGCCATGTTCACCGGTCGGAGCGTCCAGGCGATCCGGTCGTACTCCGACTTCAGCCGGAGGTGGTCGAGCAGAATGTGGAGCAGTTCGCCTCGATCCGACTGCGTGGTGGTCGAGTTCCAGTCGCGATACTCGGCGTGATTTTCGGCGATGCTTTCCAACACCAGCCTCATCCGGGCGGCCGCCTGACGGATCGGCAGGGCTCCGGACATCAGGTCGGCCACCAGCCGCTCAGGCCGAGGGCCGGGCGCCCCTTCGAGGAGCGGTTCGTGCTGCTCGCGATCGACCAGCCGTTCCAGATAGTGGCGCACGCCGCTCCTGAGGATTCCGCGGAGCGATGCCGGGCCCAGGAGTTGCTGGGTGAAAAGCCCAGTGCCATACCGCTCGATGAACTCGCGGGTGGCGGCAAAGCCCCGGTCGTCACGCACCCGCTCGAGCACCGACAGCCGCAGCTGCCGAGCGTGGGTCATCCAGGTCTCGAGCAGCCGCGGCACAAGCCGGGCGAGTCCATCGAGAATGCGGGTTGTGACCTCCGCGGGGGCCGGCTCGAGGCCCGACGCATCCGGCGCGGAGCCGCTGACCACGATCCGCTCGGTGAGGGCGGTGGTGGCCGCCTCGAAGACCCGGTCGAATTCGCTGACGCTCGCACCGCCCGGTGGCCGCCGGCTTTCCAGGGCCTTGGCCAGCTGGACGATCCCGATCGTCTCCTCTACCAGCCCGACTCGCGGCAGCACGCCGGCCAGCCGCTCGAGCAGCCGCTCCCGGCCCCGAGCCCGGACGATCCGATCGGGCCGCCCGCCCCGGGAGAGCGGCACATAGAGCACCGGCTTACCGACGAGCTTCTCCCGCACGAGCGGAAGTGAACGGACCACGGCCTCAGCATCACCCGCGAGGGCGGCCGCCAGCAGCCGGCTGACGGACCCGCGGCTCGAGCCAGTCTCACTCGCGTGCAGCCTTCGCTCCAACTGCAGCCAGGTGGAGAGGACGAGTCGCGTCTCGCCCGCGACCACGGCCGCATCGATGAGTCGCTCGGCGGCGGCGTCGCGCTGCCACCTCAGGCGGTCAAACTCGGTCGGCGACATGCCCGGAGGCGGCTCCGCATCCCGGCCCACCACGACCCGAGCCGCCCGCACGAGCGTCCGCTCCAGCCGACGAACCGTGTGCCGCCAGCCCACGACGGAATCGGTTTCCTCGCCAGGTCGCGGCTCGGAAGCCTGGGCATCAGCCGCACACCAGGCCGTGACCGCACCCTGAAAGAGCCGCAGCACCCCGGTCAGGAATTCGGCTGCATCCTCGATCGCCCCGACCCCCGCGGTCGATTCCGGCTCCCGGCCCTCGACGTCAAGGATGCCGCCGTCGACGCCATCGTCGGTCGAGTCCTGCCAGACCATCGACTCGTACGCGGCCGCGACTCGCTCCTCCCCCTCGGCCTGCTCGTCGTCGTCTTCGGGTTCGAAGCGATCGGTTTCGACGCCTGGCTCGCGGCCCACGGCGGCCGCCTCGAGCAGGTCGACGATCCCGCTGGTATTGGCCTCGACGAGTTCGAGAAACCGGCGGACTCGTTGACGCCCCTGCAGCGAGCCATCGGTCAGACTGCGACCGAGCCACGCCGTGGCCGAGGCGAGCCAGACGGGGCCAGTCCGCTCGATGGCCTCCCCCTCGAGCAGCGATGCCCAATGCACCAGAAGTCCGGCGGCACCATCGAGATCGCCTTCCTCCAGGAGCGCCTCGGCTGCCTGGGCATGGCTGCGGGGCGAACTGAATCCGGCGACGGCCTGCCGCCAGAACCCTGGCGGAATGGCCCCACCAGGCAGGTTCTTCCGCCGAGCGAGCGCTTCGAGCACCTCGCGGCCGCTCTCCACGCACTCCCGACCGGAGAGGTGCGGCACGCCCTCCACCGTGGTCGAGGCGTGGCGATCCCACCAGCCGGCGAGTTTCTCGAGCGCTGCAGCCGCCGCCGCCGCCGTGGCTCGATCCCCGACGAGGCCGGCATGCCGCCAGGCTGCGGCATATCCGTCGAGGATCGTGCTCGTCACGTTCACGAGATCTTCGACGCGTGGATCCGGCAGGCTCTCGCCGCCCGGCTCATGGAGCGGAAACTGGCCGGCGAGCCCGAGGATGTTCCAAGGATCGACGGCGGCTCCGCAACCGACGGCGCGAAACAGGAGATCGACGGCCCGGTCGAGTTCAACGATCGCGGCCGCAGCGTCCCGCCGGCGCCAAACGGCCTGCCGCGCCGCCACGCAGCGGCTGGTGATCCGGGCGAACATCCGCGCTGATGCCGCCGGCACTTCGGCGGCCAGTTCTTCGGCGGCGTCGGCCCGCCCGAGCCGAGCCATGATCGCGGCCAGCGAGACATGCTCCACCTGCGCTGCCCGGCGGCTGGCCAGGGCCGCGTTGATGTGCCGACGAACGCCACCAAAGGCCTGGCGGAGGGTGGCCGCTTCCGCCTCGAGCCGCTGCGCGTGCCGGGGTGGCAACCGGCCGATCAACCAGCGGTAGAAGGCGTCGCGATAGCTGGCGATCCGCGGCAGCAGGTCGCCGAGCCCAAGCGCGGCCTGAGCGGCTCCAGGCCCGTGCCCGCACAGGCCGGAGGCCATCAGCATCACCCCGGCGAGCACCGCCGATGCTTCCCGCTGGAGTTCCTCGCGCAGCCCGGGCTCCTGGGCCAAGGGCGAGACGGTGGTCCAGGACAGCACGCCGTCGAGCGTGGCCTGCTGCACCACCATTCTGCGGTAGCGGCCTTGTTCGTCGATCCGAGCCGGATCCCAGAGCCCGAACAGATAGTTCGGACGGCTGGCAGCCGGGTGCAGGAAGTCGAACGCCCGCGGATCGATCGCGAGCTCCTCCAGGGCGGCCAGATCGAAATCCGCCTGAAGCAGCAGCTCCGGAGGGGCGGCCGCGAGGATCTCGAGGGCGCCGGAGATGAGACCTGCGTAGCGGCCATGCGCCACGCCCCCCCCGGCGGCGAACAAGGGGACGGGCCCCACCCGCTCGTGCGGATAGGGCGCCGACAGTCGGCCGTTTTCCAGCACCGCCACGGGCCGCCAGCCGACGTAGTCGTCGAGTCGCTCGATCGAAGCGGCGATGAGCTGATCAGTGGCATCGACGTCGGCTCCCAGATCGCCGGCGGCCTCGGCGAGGAGCGCCCTGGCCGCCGACATCAGGAAGAACGGCCGTTCGACTCCGCCCGGTGGCTGATGCTCGAGGAGGTCGGCATGAAACCTCCGGTACGCGGGGAGCAGACCGTCGAACAGGAGATCGAGCATCTGCCACGCCTGGCGGGCATCGCGAAACGCCGGCTGCTGCTGTTCGAGGTCACCCAACCGGGAACGGAGCATCGCGGCAACCAGCACCGCCGAGTCGGGCCGCTCGGTCACCGTGCCGTCGGCCGCCGCGGGTTCCTGCAGGGCGTATAGCTCGCTCATCGCCCGCCAGGCGGCCGGATCGAAGGCGCCGGCGGAAAAATTCAGATAGCCGACGACGACCGCGGCCGGGTCGGATGGACGGGGCGAAGCGGGGTCACGGGCCATGCGGAGCGGGGGTTCGAGGGGAGAGCCAACCAGTGGCGAGCCTAGCATGTTTGTGGGCCGATTTTGCCGAACTATCCTTGCCGAGGTCGCCACCGCTCCCCTGCACCGGCCCCGAGGCACATCCTTCTATGGACCGCCGCGTTCGCTCCCTCCACGGCTGGCTCGCCGCCGCCCCCCTGGCGCTTCTCTGCCTGCCGACGGCTGCGGTCGGCGGCCACCCCGGCCTCTGTGGCACCGCCGCCGACGATCTCGTGGCAGCGCGGGCCGGGCTGCAGCGCGAGTGGGTGGTGCAGGTGCCGTTCGACTCACAGCGGTGGCGGCTGGAGCGGGTGGCCGTCGGCCGGGAGGTGGTCGTGGCCCAAGGGGGCGATCGCTCCCTCACCGCGTTCGCCACCGGCACCACCGACGCGGCGCCGGGCACTCTGCTGTGGACCATCCCCGGCGATGGCAGCCGGTTTCCGATCGAATCCCTCGACGTCGGCCCGGAAGACATCGAAGTCGCTCGCGGTGGCCGCCTGGTCGCGCTCGACGCGCTGACGGGCAAGACCGTGGCGGACGGTCCACTCCCACGAGCCACGGCCGATGATCGGGTCGTCGTCGAATACCTGGAGGACGACTGCATCAAACGGCTTCATTTCGATCTTGGCAGTCCGATGAGTGGACCGCCTGTATTGCGCGGAACCGACGCCTTCGTGGCGACCCGGGCCGGCGACGTCGCGCGGATCGCCCGCTCGCCGTCGGGGCTCCGGGCTTCGACCGGCATCGGGCGGAACGCCGATGGTGAGGAGGTTGCCTACACCGGCTGGCACACGGTGATCGACGGGGAACCCGAGGGCAGCCCGATGGTGGGCGGGAATGCGGTCGTCGTCTCACTCGGGCCAGCCGGAATGGCTGCCTTGGATGCCACCACCGGCGAACTGCTCTGGCGGTGCCCACAGGCGGGAATCCCGCTGGCGATTCTCGGCGGCCGGGTCTGGTGCCTCGACGCCACCGGGTTCCTCTCGGCCCGCGACCTCCGCACCGGCTGCCGGGTCGCGCGGCTCTGTGTCGGCGGCTTCACGGTGCCGGTGATCGATCCCGCCGGCGAGCGGTTGGTGCTGGCAAGCCCCGAGGGCGTCGTGGTTTCGCTCGTGGCCCGCCGCACCGCACCGGCTGGGTCAGGGCGGCCCCATCGGGAGCCGGCGGGTGAACAGATCGATCGCCAGAATGATGCAGCCGATCGTGAGGGCGGTGAAGGATAGCAGCAGCAGCGTGGTGTCGACGTTGATCGGTGGGCGACTTCGGCTGCCGCTGTCGGGATCGGTGCTCATGGCGGCGGTGGTTCCTCGGAGCCTCAGGCCTTCAGCCGAGTCGTGACCCGGTCGCCCCGTTGGACGACGCCCCGGGCATATTCCTTGACGATCCGGGCCACGGCCCGATCTGGCCGCACGCTCGTGACGATCGCCCGTCCCACGTACTCGCCTTCGCGATAGACCTCGAGCGCGTGGTCGACCTGGAGCCCATCATCGCTGCCCAGGGAAACCTCGATCGTGCCGGACGCAACGGCCAACACCTGGCCATCGACAGTGGGCACTCGATCCTTGGGCAGGCTGTCGATGTCGAGGCCGCTCTGCTGGAGGAGCAGCCGGGCATTGGCCACCTGCTTCTCGAGCTGTGCCTTCCGCTCCTCGGCGATCGTCAGGAACGACTTGGTCTCGGCCAATTGGGCTGAGAGTTCGGCCGATCGCCCCACCTGGGCATCGACCTTGGCCTGCTGATCGGCGACCTGCTTGACGAGACCCTCGACCTGCTGCCGGGCCTGTTCCAGGTCCTGCTGGGTCTTCTCCAGCAGTTCGGTCTTCCGCCGCTGATCCTGTTCGCGGGCCTCTTTGTCGCCCCGCAGCGTCTGAAGTTCCCGATCCTTTTCGATGATCGCCGACTGGAGCTTGGCCAAAACCTGGTCGCGGGCCTTCTCCGACTCGGCCACCTGCGTCTGCAGTTGACTGATTTGCCCCTCGAGTTCCGTTCGCTCCTGCTCGGCTTCCTGGAGTCGGAACTGGTAGCCGGGCGACTGTCCGAGTTCGCATTCGTCCGGCTTCCGCAGCACCTCGTCCTTCCAGTTCACGTGCGACACGTAGATCGCCCCGGCCAGGGTCATGAGCATCAGGCTCATGATGAAGACGGCGAACAGGAAGATTTTGCCGATGAGATTCATCGTCGCTCCCACGCGGACCGGCAGGACCCACTCCGACCCGAGCCCTGTTCCGGGACGAGCCCCGGACTCGAGCCCCGGAGTCAGTATTGTCGGCCGGTACCCCGGCCCGGGGCAAGCCGCGACGCGACGAGCCCTTCGAGCGCGAGAACCGCCACGACCGCCAAGGTCAACCCCGTCGGGATCGTCCCCGCCGTCAGCCAGGGGCTGTCCCGACCATCCCGCCGAATCGCGACGCGGAGGCTGGCCGTGGCTCGACGGGGCCCCCTGGCCAAAAGCCGCCCGGAGCCGTCGATCGCCGCGGAAATTCCGGTGTTGGCCGCTACCACCACCGGGGTTCGCACCTCCACGGCCCGGAAGATCGCAGCGGCCAGGTGCATGTCGAGTTCGCTCGAGCCCCAGAACCAGCCGTCATTGGTGAGGTTGACGATCACGTCGGGCCTGCGGCCGGCCGCGGCCAGCCGCAGCACGATCGACCGGATGGCCGATGGCAGGGCCGTCTCGTAGCAGATCGTCGGGGCCAGACCGTAGCCAGCCACGTCCACCACGACGGGACGGTTGCCCGCCGTCAGGCCGGCCCGGAGCGGCGTGAGCTTGTAGAGCAGCGGGATCCGATCGGCCAGCGGCAGGTATTCCCCGAACATCACCGGATACATCTTGTCGTAGCAGGCCCGCATTCGTCCGGCCGCATCGAGCAGGACGGCCGAGTTGTAGTGATCCACGCGACCGGTCGCCGACGAGACGAACCGCTGCCGGTCGACGCCCACCATCCAGTTGGTGGCGTAGTGACGGGCATACGAGGCGAGGGCATCGAACCGCTGCGCCTCGAGGAGCGTCCGGGCGCGGGCCTGCCGCCCCTCCGGCGTGCCTCCGGCCCCCGGCCCGAGCACGTCTTCGAGTACCGCCTCGGGAAGCTTTTCCGCGGGATCGATCTCGACCAGCGGCCAGCGCCACATGGTTTCAGGCCAGACGATCAGGTCGGGCGAGCCGGGCGAGTCCGCCGCGGAGAGCGCATCGACGGTGAGCTGGTCGTATTCGCCGACCACCGCGGCAGCGGCAGCGAGATCATGCTTGAGTTCGGTGTCGATCGAGCCCTGCACGAGCAGCACGTCGAGTGACGACTCCTCAGGGGCCGGCTCGGTCGCCAGTCGCCACGAGCCGTAGCCGAGCGTGGCCGCGACGGCCACCGCCGCGGCCGCGAGATTCCCGGCTGCCGATCGGATGGGAAGCCGGCCCCGCGCGGCCGCCAGTGCTGCCGCGATGCCGGCGGCACCGGCCATCACCACTCCGCCTACGCCCACGGCGCCGGCCGCATCCGCCAGTTGGATGAGCGTCGTCCAGCGCCACTGGGTGTGGCCCAGACCGGCAAACGTGAAGCCGCCGAGCACGTCGCCCCGGAGCTGCTCGCAGGCCAACCAGGCCACCGTCGCTGCCGGCACCAGCGGCCACTGCCAGCGGTGCACGAGCCGCCGCGCCGACCAGATGAAAGCCAGGGAATAGCAGGCCAAGTAGGCCGAGAGCAGCACCCAGCCGATCGAGGTGACCGGGTGCGGCAGCCGCAGCCAATGGATCGCGGTCAGCCAGTAGGTCAGGCCGCCACACCAGATCGCCAGCCATGGACGTGGCCCCGCCATGTGCGGCCGCAGCACGATCGCGAGCCAGGGCAGCGGTGCCAGCCAGGCCAGCGGCCAGAGATCGGCCGGCGGCTGTACGAGAAACATCGCCAGGCCACCACCGATGGCCAGCGGCCAGATGCCGAATCGGTCGGCCGCTCCTTGTTCCACCGCCGTCGCCGAGTGGTTCCTCATTCCGCCGCCTCGACCTCGGCCGCCACCATGCCCGCCGTCACCGGCTCGTCTTCATCGACCAAGTGGCTCACCAGCCGGCCGCTGACCGGAGCCTCCAGATCGATCGTCACGCCACCCGAGACGAGTTCCACGACGCGATCACCCGCGAGGACCACAGCCCCCGCCGGCACGAGCCAGAGCGACACGGTCAGCGGCACGTCGCCGAGGCCATATTCAGGCACGACCAGGGGCACACGACGAACAGCCGGCCGATCCATGAGGTCACCGCTGCTCCCGCAGCCAGTCCAGGAGCACCTCGCCCACGACGGCGAGTGACTCGGCCGAGCAGGCCGCGGGGACATCGGCGGTCGTATGCCAGGCTGGATAGTCGAAGTCGATGATGTCGCAGGTCGGAATCCGGCCGATCATCCGCAGCGGCACATGGTCGTCCTCGACCTCATGACGGGGCCGGGGCACGAACTGCCGCGCCCCCTTCCGCGCGGCCACCGCCCAGATCGACTCCACGATCGGCCGGGTGTCGGGCCAGGAGATGCTCTTGACCTCCTGCCAGATCTCCAAGTCGCGGTCGGCCACCATGTCCACGATCACTCCCGCGCGATAGACCGGGCCGTCTTCGGTCCGGCGTGCAGCGGCGTACTGCCGGGCAAAAAACGTGGAGCCGAGAAAGTAGGGATCCCGCGGGCCGACGACATACTCCTCGGCGTCGAAGAGCACGAAATCGACCCCTGGCCCCTCCAGGTCGGGCATGAAACGGCCCAGTTCCATCAGAAGGGCCACGCCACTGGCCCCGTCGTTGGCCCCGAGGAACCGGCCCTGCGGATCGACGGGATCGCGATCGGGAAACGGTCGAGTGTCGTAGTGGGCTCCGAGCAGGATTCGTTCGCCCCGGTTCGGATGCCAGGAGGCGATCAGGTTCTCGATGTGGACCGGCTGGCCCGAGCGGCGATCGCGGATCTGGAACGCCTGGCCGCGAACATCGGCCCCGAGGGCACGAAAATGGTCGGCCAGGAGTTTCCGCTGCCGCCGCATCCCCTCGGATCCACTCGGCCGCGGCCCCAGATCACAGATCGCTTCGAGGTGCGCGAAAGCCCTCGGGCCGGAAAAGCCCGGTGACTCTTCGGCCCCTGCGAATGATCCGAGCACCACCAGCCAGCCGGCGACCACCACCGCGCACCGTTTCTTTGACATCGGGTTCCTCGATCGCTGCCGCAAGCCCCAGGCAAAAACCTCCGGGAGAACCCGGCCGAGTCTACCCGCGCGGTGGTCCGCCGCGGGCAGGGCATGGAGGAGAAGTCGGCGGGCCCATAGACTCGGGTGTTCTGTGATCCGCAGGCCCATCCCGTCCCGACACGCGACCCGTATGCACGGCTGCAGTTCCTCTTCCGATTCGGCGGTGCAGCATCTCCGCCGCTGCGTGACGGCGGGCGGCCTGGCACTGGGCCTGCTCGTCGCGGCAGTGGCCCGGGGTGGCGGCGGCCCGGAGAACGTGTTTCTCGTGGTCAATTCCACGAGTTCCGACAGCATCGCCGTGGCCAACGCGTTCGTGGCTGCCCGGAGCATTCCGGCAATCAACGTCTTCATGCTGGCCTGGGCGGGCGATAAGGAAACCACCACGCTGGCCCGATTTCGCGACGAAATCCTCGGGCCCGTTCTCCGCGGCATCGACTCCCGCCGGCTCGCGCCCCAGATCGACATGATCGTCTATTCGAGCGACTTCCCCTGGCGGATCGACTATCGGGCGGCACTCACCCCCGAGATCGCCCAGCAAGACACCTTTCCCTCGGGTTCGCTCACCGGCATGACGATGCTGTTTGGCGCGGTGCAGAGCGGGGTGCCGGCTTGGCTCGATTCCGAGAGCAACGATTACTACCGGCCGCTCGACGGCGAAGGGGTGCCGGGCTCCACCGCGGGCTTTCGCAGCTGGTACGGCTGGAGCAACGCCGGCCAGCTCCTCGAGGCCGGGGGCAACCGATACCTGCTCTCGGCGATGCTGGGCGTGACGGCCGGCCGGGGCAACACGGTGCGCGAGGTGGCGGCCTACCTCGACCGGTCGGCGGCCGCCGACGGCACCCGGCCGCCGGGCACCATTTACTTCATGACCAACGGCGACGTCCGAACGGCGACCCGCTCGGGGGCCTTTCCGGCGACGGTCCGGGCGCTGCAGCAGCTGGGCGTGAAGGCTGAGATCCTTTCGGGGTCGCTCCCGGAGCGAAAGCGAGACGTGGCCGGACTGACGAGCGGCACCGCCAGCTTCGACTGGCCAGCCTCCCAGAGCCGGATCCTGCCGGGGGCGATCTGCGAAAACCTCACGAGTTTCGGCGGTGTCTTCTCCGCCGACGCATCGCAGACTCCGCTCTCGGAGTTTCTCCGCGCCGGCGCCGCCGGCTCGAGCGGCACGGTCATCGAGCCCTATTCGATTCAGGCGAAGTTTCCGCATCCAGGCATCCACGTGCACTATTGCCGGGGGGCGAGCCTGGCCGAGGCCTTCTACCAGTCGGTGAATGCCCCCTATCAATTGCTCGTGGTCGGCGACCCGCTCTGCCAGCCCTGGGCCACGATTCCCCGGGTGGCGGCCAGCCTCGCGGACGGGCGGCCGCTCGAGGCCGGGATGTCGCTCTCCGGAACCGTCGAGGTGGTGCCCACGGCGGAACTTCCCGGTGGCTCGTGTGATCGCTTCGAGCTGTTTGTAGACGGCGTCCGGATCGCCTCGTGCAACGCCGGAGGCCGGCTGCCGATCGACACCACGCCCCTGGCCGACGGGTACCACGAGTTCCGCGTGGTTGCGATTGCCGCCAACGCGATTGAAACCCAAGGCCGGATGATCGTCCCGGTGACGTTCTCCAATCATGGCCGCCAATTTTCGATCACGGCTGCTCCCGAGTGGGTGCCGATCGGCGGCCAGGTGCACGTGGAACTCACAGGCACGAACGTCGACGCGGCCCTGGTCTTCGCCACTGGCCGCGTGCTCGGGCGAATCCAGACCGCCTCAGGCTCGATCGACATTCCGGCGGTGATGCTCGGCCGCGGCCGGGTCACGCTCTACGCCTCGGCACGCGGCGGCCGCTCTCCCGCCGACTCGGTCAACGCGGAGCCGGTCACGATCGAGGTAGGCGACTGACGCAGCCGCCACGGTGCGATCGACCTATCGCACCGGATTGCCGGCGGGGAGCAGGGCCACGTCGGAACGGTTGCCGCCCGCGGTGGCCGCGGCTCCGTGATGGGCCCGCGAGAGATGCTCGACAAAGTCCTTGCCCGCCGCATTGAGCACGAAGACCTCGCTCGAATTGTCGACGGCCCCGTGGGGCCGCACGATGCAGATCACCTCCGCCCTGCCTTCGTGCTGCCGCACATGATCGAGCAGCGCCTGCTCCCCGGGCGTGAGCGGAGGCCCGTCGGGCGAGGCGGTGCGACGACTGCCGATGGCTGAAGCAGCCGGGGCCGCCGCGGTGGCTGGCGGACTGAGGCCAGCCGCGGAACCACGGAGCGAGGCCGAAGCCACACCTGCCGAAACCGGTGTCGGGCGATCCTGCGGCGGAGCCGCGGCGGTCCCCTGCGAATCCATCATGGCTGCCGGCGGCAAGGGCCCGCCGACCGAGGCCGTGGGCAACGCGTCGGATCGATCCCTCCGATCGAACGACACATCGGGCATCTCAGCCGGCATCGCGGGCACATGGGCCGAGCCACCCGCACCGGCCAGATCGGTCAGGCCGCCGGCGGGATAGACATTGCGGTAGACGAAGGCGAGGCCCGCCTCTTCGAGCTGCTCGTGAATCGACGGCAGGGCCGCGAACAGCCCTTCGTTGTCTGCCGGATCGGCGGCATTGCAGACTCCGATCAGCGTGCCGTCGATGCCGAAGAGGCCACCACCGCTGCGGCCCTGCACGGGCTGGCCGGCCACCTGGACGTTGGCAGGCCCGAGATACTTGTCTACGGCGGTGATCCGGCTGTGGTGGATGGTGGGGTCGGCGCCACCGTTGCAGCCCACCGTCACCACCGGCTCGCCCGGCTTGGTCGTCCGCTCCACGGTGCCGACGCGAACCGCATCGACCTGCATGTCGGTGAAGATGCTCACGAGCGCGAGATCCCGCTTCAGGTCCCAGGAGACCACCTGGCCGGCCACGCCCCGCGGGCCTCCCGGCGCGAAAAGATCGACCTCCACGCGGCCCTTGCCCTCCGAGTCGCGAAAGATGTGGCCGCAGGTGAGGATCAGGGCCTCCCCTTGGCGACAGTCGATGACGGTCCCAGTGCCCCAGGACACGCCGGATGAATCCTCGACCCGCAGCCGGGCGGTTGCCGCCAGGAGTTTCCGCTCGAGGGCCTCGCGGCCGGGCACCGGCGGAGCCGCCCCCGCGGCATGGCTGACGGCAGCCGGTACGACGGTGGCCTCCGGGCCCCGCGGCGGCGAGTCGGTCAGCGAGACCTGCGCCACGGCGTCTACCGGGGCGGGAGCCGCCACGGCCGGTTCGGTCACCAAGGGCACGGCGGCAGGCGACGACGGAAGCGGAATGCCGGCCGCAGCGACCGCGGGAGCCTCCGGCGGTGCGACCCCTCGGCCCCCTAGCGGCGGCCCGCTCTTGGCCAGCAGTCGCTCGATTTCGGCCTGCGTGGTGGCGCCATTGATGCGGCCGACCTCATGGCCCTTGACGAGCAGCACATAACAGGGAACGCCGGTCACGCCGAAACGGCGGACCAGATCGGCCTCACGATCGACGTCCACGTGCCGCACGACCCAACCGGCGGCGGCGACCTGATCGATGAGCGGGGCCATCTGCCGGCAGGGGCCGCACCACGAGGCGGCGAAGTCGAGGAGCAGAACCTCGCCGGTGGCCGCTGCGGTGGCCGGATGGACCGGCGCCGCGGCCGCGACAAGGCCCGCGGCCATGGCCAACGAGGTCGCCAGCATCGCGGCGGCTACCGGAGCAAACCGTGGAACGCGGCGGCTGTCCCAGGACGCAGCGACCGTCGACTGAGGGAGCCTGTGGCGGTGCCTGCGGTCGACCAACTGGAAACAGGCCATGGATGGCTTTTTCCACGGGCAGTTCGGGAGGGTGATCATCGCTCGCTCCGCATCTCGCCGCTGACAAATCTCCACGACCCGCGGCCCGGTCCATCGGCCGCGGAGGGGCGGGGATACTGCCGGGATGATCGGGTCACCACAAGCCCACTTCGACTCCGGCCTGCCCTGGAAACCTTGCCCAGACTCCCGCGGCAACCGCTGTTTCCGCAGCCCTGATCGGGCTTCTACAATCCGCGGCTGACCGCCCCTTCCACCGCCCGCCCAGAGCCCTCATGCCCGCCATCTCGCAGCGCCGCCTGCTCGTCACCTCGGCGCTCCCCTACGCCAACGGCCACATCCATCTGGGCCACCTCGTCGAATACATCCAGACCGATATCTTCGTCCGGTTCCAGAGGCTGCGGGGCCATCGGGCGATCTACCTCTGTGCCGACGATACCCACGGCACCGCGATCATGATCCGGGCCCGGGCCGAGGGTCGCAGCGAGCAGGATCTGATCGCGGCCATGCGCGAGGCCCACCTGGCCGACTTCTCCGGCTTCCAGATCGCCTTCGACCACTACGGCTCCACCGACAGCGCCGCGAACCGAACCCTGTGCGGCGAATTCTGGCAGGCACTGCGGGCCCGGGGCCTCGTCGTCTCCCGCGCCGTGCAGCAGCTCTTCGACCCGCAGGCCGGGGTCTTCCTCGCCGATCGGTTCGTGAAGGGAACCTGCCCGAAGTGCGGCGCGGCCGATCAATACGGCGACTCCTGCGAGCAGTGCGGGGCGAGCTACTCGCCCGCCGACCTGGTCGATCCCGTCAGCACCCTGTCCGGGGCCATGCCCGAGCTTCGCTCCGCCGAACACCTGTTCGTGACGATCGAATCGCTCCACGGCTTTCTCGCAGACTGGACCCGATCCTCGGGGGCCCTCGACCCACGGATCGCCAACTACCTCGCGGGCCACTTTCTCGGCGAGCCGCTCCGCGACTGGGATGTCTCCCGGCCCGCCCCCTACTTTGGCTTCGAGATCCCCGACGCCCCGGGCCACTACTGGTATGTCTGGTTCGATGCCCCGATCGGCTACGTGGCCGCCACGGCGGAGTGGTGCGCCGCCCATGGCGGCCACCTCGACGAATGGTGGGGCCGCGGGCAGGCCGACCCGACCGCCGAGATTCATCACTTCATCGGCAAGGATATCGTCTACTTCCACACCCTCTTCTGGCCGGCGATGCTCGAGGCGGCCAATCGGGCCCTGCCGGCCAAGGTCCGTGTGCACGGCTTCCTCACCGTCAACGGCCAGAAGATGTCGAAGAGCCGCGGCACCTTCATCCTGGCCCGCACCTATCTCGATCATCTCGATCCGGGGATGCTGCGGTATTACTACGCCGCCAAGCTCTCGGGCGGCATCGACGACATCGATTTGAACCTCGAGGAGTTCACCGCCAAGGTCAACGCCGACCTCGTGGGCAAGGTGGCCAACCTCGCCAGCCGCACTGCCCGCTGGCTCGAGGCGACGGGGCTCTCCACCCGCTACCCGGACGACGGCGGGCTGTTCGCTGCCGCCGCCGCCGACGCCGACGTGATTGCCGAGGCCTATGAAGCCTGCGACTTCGCCCGGGCGATGCGGTATGTGATGCAGGCGGCCGACCGGGCCAACGCCTACGTCGATGCCGAGCAGCCCTGGAAACTCGCCAAGGCGGGTCCTGAGGCGGCCGACAGGCTCCAGAACGTCGCCAGCGTCGCGCTCAACCTCTTCCGCCAACTCGCCGTCTACCTCGCCCCGGTACTGCCTCGGCTGGCCGAGCAGGCCGGAACGCTCGTGGGCGGGCCCATCCGTTCCTGGGACGAGGCCACGCGACCGCTCGCCGGCCTGCCCGTGGCTCGTTTCGAGCCACTCATCAGGCGGGTCGAAGCCGCGCAAGTGGAGGCGGTCTTGGCCGCCTCGCGGCAGGCAGAATCGCCGTCCGCAGACTCAATCCGTTCATCCCCCGGAGCATCAACGATGGATCCGACAGCCACTGCCGCCATCACCGACCCCGCCGCCCCGCTCGAGGCCGAGCCGCTCGCACCCGAATGCACGATCGATGATTTCACCAAGATCGATCTGCGGGTAGCCCGGATCCTGGCGGCCGAGGAGGTGCCCGAGGCACGCAAGCTCCTCAGACTCACCGTCAGCCTCGGCGGCGACGTCCGCCGCACCGTGTTCGCCGGCATCAAGGGTTTTCACGACCCCGCGACGCTCGTGGGCCGACTGGTCGTCGTGGTGGCCAACCTCGCGCCGCGGCAGATGAAGTTCGGCCTCAGCGAAGGCATGGTGGTGGCAGCCAGCGGAGCGGGCGCCGAAGGTGTCTTCCTGCTCGCCCCCGACACCGGCGCCCTGCCGGGCATGCGGCTCCATTGAACGACTGAGCATCCGTGCCGATGCCCGCGCTCCATCACCGTTGACCGGAGGCTCGGGGGTCGGCGAACGCTCGCGGAGCAATCGGGGAGCCTGCGATCCGGCAATCGCGTCCGGTCTCGCCAAACGGCCCGGTGTCCCCGGACTGGCGTCCAGGGCTTGTATGCAATGGCACCCAACGCCCATACAAGCCCCCGACGCGAGTCGGGGGACTCCGGTTGGCAGCTGCTCCCGTTCTCCATGTCGCGACGCGACGTGTGCCGCCCCAGCGCCGGTGACACTTCATACGTCTCGTATGCTTCGGCCCGAAGTCGACGGTCGCATGGGCTTTCCCCAGCCGATAGAATCGGAGAAGAGTGATCCTGATCCCGAGGGAGGTATTCATCATGTCGGCCAAGAAGATTCTGTTTCCCACCGACTTCTCGACCGCCAGCGACGCGGCCCTGGCCCATGCCGAGACGCTCGCCAAGCAGGCCGGGGCCAGCCTCCTGATCGTGCACGTCGAGGAGCCGCCGCTCGCCTACGGCGGGGGCGAACTCTACTACGGCCTCCCCGAACCCAACTCGGAGCGGATCCAAAAGATGCTCGAAGCGGTCAAGCCCGCCGATCCGTCGGTCGCCTACGAGCACCGGCTCACGATGGGCGATCCAGCGGCCGAAGTGGTGCGACTCGCGGAGGAGGAGAAGCCCGAGATGATCGTGATGGGCACCCATGGCCGCACGGGACTCACCCGGCTCCTGATGGGAAGCGTTGCGGAAGCGATCGTCCGCCGCAGCCCCTGCCCCGTGCTCACCTACCGCGAGGTCGATGAGAAGCTGGCCAAGGGCGGCTCAGCCGGCTGACGGCATGGCAGCCCGTGAGATTCTCGAATGGCGGGCGAATGTCCGGCGGACCCTCCGGCGGCATTTTGATGACCGCGGCTATCTCGAGGTCGATACCCCCGTGCTCGCCGCCGAAGTGCTGCCAGAGGCGCACATCGACCCGCTTGAAGTGCCGCTCGTGGGGCGGCCGGCCCGCTGGCTTCAGGCCAGTCCCGAGAACCTGATGAAGCGGCTGTTGGCCGCGGGGTCGGGCTCTATCTACCAGTTCGCGCATGCTTTTCGCGACGGCGAGCGGGGCCCGCAGCACGACGTCGAGTTCACACTTTTGGAGTGGTATGCCCCGGGGGCCACGCTGGCCGATACGTCCGCCGAACTGGCGGACCTCTGCGCGGCCGTACTGGGCACGAGCGGCATTGAGCGGGTGAGCTGCACTGAGAGTTTTCAGACGCTCGCCGGGGTCGATCCGGTCACCGCGTCGGCCGAAGAAATGCTCGCCGCCGCCACCCGCGCCGGCTGCCAACTGCCCGAGGGCTTGGCGGCGATCCCTGAAGCCGATCGCCGCGACCGCGGCTTCGAGCTGCTCCTGGCCGAGGTCGTGCAGCCACGACTGGGGCATGGTCGGCCGACGCTGCTCGAGGCATGGCCGGTCTCACAGGCCGCCTTCGCCCGGATCGACCCTGACCAGCCGGCGACGGCCCGGCGATTCGAGCTGTTTGTGAAGGGCGTAGAACTGGCCAACGGCTGGGAAGAGGAAACCGCCCGCGAGCCGTTGCTCGAACGGATCGTCGCGGCCAACGACGCCCGACGGCTCGCGGGGAGGCAGATCTTGCCGGTTCCGCAGCGGCTGCTCGCAGCCCATGGCCCCACAATGCCCCCGGGCCTGGGCGCGGCCTTGGGCTTCGATCGGCTCGTGATGCTCGCCGCGGGCGCCACTACGATCGATGCGGTGCGGTGCTTTTCTGATGGCGGTTGATCGCGGGGCTCACCGCTCGACGCCGAGTCCGACCACGAGCCAACGCTCCAGCGGCCCGCGGGGCCCCGTCTCCGAGCGAGCCTCGAGTTCCACCCGCAGTTCTCCCGCGGCAGCGCCGCAGGCTGCCAGGTCGCCTGACACCCGCCACACGGACCCGCTCGTGCCGAGCCGCCGCACCTGCGTCACCGCCGGTCGGCTCTGGCCGCATGCCTCGATCGCCCGCACGGCCGCCGTCGCCCGAAAGGCCTCCTCCCGCACCGCGGGCGTGGGAGGCTCGGTGCCCATCGTCACCTCGTGCGGCAGCGGAAAGGCCTGCGGACCACACATCGCGATCGCGTCGGCGAACCGCTCTTCCCGAACGGCCGTGATCCAGGCGGTGGCTGCGGCCAGCGCCCGCTGCCGAGCGATCCACCCGTCATACCACGCCCCGCCCAGCGCCTGCGCCGCAAAGCCCAGGGCCAACGCCAAACCCACGAGCACGAGGGGCCGCCCGGCCCGCTTTCCCTCGGCCCGGCGGAGGTCGGCAAACGCCGCCACCGCGAGCACCACGGCAAACAGTGGCAGCATCGCCGCCAGCGGAGTGACGAGCACGAGCACGGCGGCGATTCCACACACCAGCGTCGCCACAGCCAGCGGACTCACAGGCCGGTAGTCGGCCAATTCGTCGATCGTCATCTTGTCTGCCATGATGCCTCGAGCTCTTCAGACAAATGGTGTTGTACGTGCTCGGGGGCGGCACACGTCGCGTCGCGGCATTGAGAACGGGAGCTGCTGCCAACCGGAGTCCCCCGACTCGCGTCGGGGGCTTGTATGGGCGTTGGGTGCCATTGCATACAAGCCCTGGACGCCAGTCCGGGGACACCGGGCCGTTTGGCGAGACCGGACGCGATTGCCGGATCGCAGGCTCCCCGATTGCTCCGCGAGCGTTCGCCGACCCCCTCGCCTCTCTGCCTCGACGATTCCCACAGCCGCTACCGTCGCACCCGCAGGCCCTCCGCGGCCTCCAGCGCCTTGCGGCGGTCGGCATAGCGGAGGATGAAGTCGCTGTCGGGGTCGAACGGATGATCAGGGCGGGCGAACGGGCCCTTGGCGGTGGCTCCTTGCACCCAGGCCAGCCAGCGGCGATCGGGCGCGAGTCCGAAGAACATCCGGGCCTCGGGGGTCGGCTGGATCAGATCCCGCGGCAAGGGCGCGGTGTGGAGCGCGGCCGCGGTGAAGCAGACGAACACCCAGGCCGTGAGCAGAGCGGCGATCGGCGCGAGCGCCAACTCCACCGGCTTGCGGAAGCGAACCTGCGTGCGAGAGATGCGATCGGTGAGTTCGCGGAAGATGAAGAGTAGGAGGGCGAACGAGCCGGCCAGCGCAATGAAGTCGAGCAGGTAGGTGTAGGTCGCCGCCCGCGGCTCGAGCCAGGCCACGATCCATTCGTACCAGGCCGTCGCCAGACTCGCCGCCAGAAGCACGTTCAGCAGCATGATCAGCCCGCCCCAGGCGCCCTCGGCCCAGACGGCGAAGGCGACGGCGACGAAGATCGCAAGCAGGAGCAGGCTGATGATCATGTCGCAGGCCTCTTGGGAGGTGGAGCCGCGGGCCGAACGGCCGCTGCCGGCCTGCCGGCAGCGGGTGCAGGTGCGGGCGCCTTGGCGGCCGGGGCCGGGGCCGCGAGGGCCCGCTGGATTTCATCGAGTGAGGTCACGCCGTCGATCACCAGCTGGATCCCGGCATCCCGCAGCGACCGCATCCCATCCTTGACAGCCGCCTGTCGCAGCTGGTCGGCCGCTGCCCCCGCGGCGATTCCGCGGCGAATCAATTCTCCGCTGGCCAATTCGAACACCGCGGTGCGGCCGAAATAGCCCGAGCCGCAGCAGAGCCGGCAGCCTTCGGCCGAAGCCTTGTAAATATGCGGCAGCTGCTCGGCCGTCATCCGCACGCGGGCCAGAAACTGCTCCGGCGGCGGGGCGATCTCCTCGCGGCACTTGGGGCAGAGTCGCCGCACGAGCCGCTGCGACAGCGACCCGACCATCACCGCCGCCAGTTGTTTGGGCTGGAGGCCGCAGCCGAGCAGCTTCCCGATCGCTTCGATCGCGTCGCCGGCCTTCAGGCTCAGGATCACGAGCTGTCCGTCGCCGGCCAGCCGAACCAATTCAGCGACGAGTTCCTTGTCGCGCACGTCCCGAGTGACGATCACTCGGGGATACTCCCGCATCGCTTGCCCCACAGCATCGGTGGGCGTGACGCCGGTGCGGGCATCGAACCGGAAGGGCTTGACGTTCTGAATCTCGCGGGGCGGCTGGGCGGCGTCTTCGATCGAGACGAAGTCCCGCAGCAGCCGGTCGGCCGTTTCGACCGCCAGATCGAAGCTGGTCGAAAGCCCTCCGCCGCTCGGGGCCGAGAGCAGCAGCACACCGCGGTCGGCCGCCAGAAGCTCAGCCATCCGCTTGGCCACCGGCTCGGGCATCCCGAGATCGACGAACTTCTTGTAGGTCACGGCCGCCGCCTCGACCTGAATCTGAAGCTGCTCGCCGGCGGCACCGGAGCGGACCGCCAGCCGGCAGTTTCGCGGCTTGCCGTCCACCTTGATGGCGAACGTGCCCGATCCCGCCTTCGCCCCTTTTGGCAGACCGGAGACCGCCTTGAGCACGGCCGCCACGGCGTCGCCGATCGCCCGGCTCGACGGCGGCGCATCGACCCAGGCCTCCTTCTCCTTCCAGCCTTTGGGCGGCTGCCTGACCTTGGGTCGGCCCCACACGCCGTCGACCTCATACCGAATCGACGACTCGGCGGCGTTCTCGATGACAAGGGTCGTGGCGCGGGCCACGACCGCCGCGAGCATCGTCTTGGAGGCCTCCTCGAACCCTGGCAAGCCTGTCGCCGCCGCCAGCCGGGCCTCGTTCTCGGCCTCGTCCTTGCCGCCGGCCGAGACGATCTCCACCCTGGGAAGCAGCTCCTCCTCGGCGATCGGCTCGGAGATCTCGATCCCCAGCGGGGCGACGAGTCCGGCCACGATCCGGCGGGCATGTCCGACGGTGAGAATCCGTTCGTTGGCAGCGACCTTCGGATTGCGAGAGACGGCATAGACGATCACCGGCACGAGCCAGGCCAGGATCATCAGCGGGATGCCGATCCAGGCCGAGGGAATCCACCAGGCCAAGAGGGCGGCCAGCGGCACCGGCAGGCCGATCACCGTGCTCCAGAAGGCCGGGGAGAGCCTGTGCTGGGTGGCGTCGCGGGCGAGCCAGTCGCCCGTGCGGACCCAGGCCAGGATCACGAGCCACCAGATAGCCAGCGGCACGATCGCAAGCCCGCCGCCGGCCCCACGGTCTTCCCAGCCGGGCGTGATCCCTGGCCAGCCCTCGGCAGCCCGGGCCATACCCGACAGAAGCGTCAGCCCGAGAGCCGCCGCGATGCCCTGTGAAGCGAGCCGCGTCATGTCGTTCCAATGCCCTTGAGCGCCATCATCAGAGCCTCCCGATTCGGTGCGATCTCGAGCGCGTCCTTGCGGTCGATCAGTTCCTGGTCGATCAGGCTCTTGAGGCTCTGCGTGAAGTCCTGCATGCCGTCGCGGCTCGATTTGCGGATGTGATCGGCGAGCTCGTCGTCGCGCCCTTCGAGCACCAGCTTCTTGACCATCACGTCAAAGAACATGATCTCGACGACCGGCACCCGGGACACCTTCCGCTCCTCGGCCTTCGGCCCGTTGGCCTTGAGGAGCTTCTGGGCCACGATCCCCTTCATGTTGTTGGCGATCGCGCTGCGGAGGGCGTTGTGCATCTCCTCGGGAAAGAGGTCGAGGATTCGGCCGATCGTGGTCGGGGCGCTGGCGGCGTGGATCGTGCCGAACACGAGGTGACCCGTCTCGGCGGCGTGGATCGCCGTCATGAAGGTCTCTTCGTCACGCATCTCGCCCACGAGGATGATGTCGGGGTCTTCACGGACCGCGTGCTTCATCCCGATCGCGAAGTCCTTCACGTCCTGGCCGACCTCCCGCTGGTTGATCAGGCACTTGTCGTCGGTGAACACGAACTCGATCGGGTCCTCGAGCGTGAGGATGTGCTTGCGGTAGGTGCGGTTGATGTAGTTGAGGATCGAGGCGATCGTGGTGCTCTTGCCCGAGCCGGTCACGCCCGCCAGCAGGACCAGCCCCTGGTCGTAATGGCAGAGCCGCTCCATCGTGGATGGCAGGCAGAGGCCTTCGAAGTTCGGAATCGAGTTGTTCACCCGGCGGGCGACGAGCCCGAGGGAGCCCTGCTGGGTGAGCAGATTCACGCGAAACCGCCACCGCACGCCGTCCACCTCGGTCACATACGCGAAGTCGGCGCCGCCATCCTGCTCGAGAATCCGCTTCCGCCGCTCATCGAGCAGCGGCATGCAGAGCCGGGTCATGGTCTCGTCATCGATCGCGGGTGTCTTGAGCGGCTGGAGCGCTCCCTTGACCCGGATGATCGGGGGCTGACCGACCTTCATGTGGAGGTCGCTGCCCGCAAGCTTCACGAGCGCCTCGAAGTAGCGCGAGATCTCGAGTTTCTTCGAGGCCGCCGCGCCGTTGCCGTTCACCGCGGGCGGTGCCGATTCAATCGTGGACATGGCAAGAGGGATCTGGGGAGAAGCGGGCGGGACGTTCGACTGCCGGCGGCAGAAACCGTCACCCTGGGGGTGGCCGGACGGGAATGCCCCGCTGCCGGAAAAGCTCCTTGACCTCGCGAATCGTACACTCTCCGAAGTGGAAGATGCCAGCGGCCAGCACGGCGTCGGCTCCGCCGCGTTCCACGGCGTCGGCGAGGTGTTCGGCCCGGCCGGCCCCGCCGCTGGCCACGACCGGGATTCCGACCGCTCGACTGACGGCGGCCGTCATCTCCAGGTCGTAGCCTTCGCGGGTGCCGTCGCGGTCCATGCAGGTCAGCACGATCTCGCCCGCTCCGAGTTCCTCGACCCGGCGGGCCCAGGCAACGGCCTCCAGCCCGGTCGGCACCCGGCCACCGTTGACGAACACCTCCCAGACCTCGCGGCCGTCCCGCACCACCCGCTTGGGATCGATGTTGACGACGGTGGCACAGCTGCCGAGCCGGTCGGCGACCGCCGTCACGAGCTCCGGCGTCCGCACCGCCGCCGAGTTGATGCTCACCTTCTCGGCTCCTGCCTGCACCAGCCGGGCGGCATCATCGAGCGTGCGGATGCCGCCGCCGACCGTGAACGGCATGAAGATCGCCTCCGCCACCCGCCGCACCATGTCGAGCATGATGTCGCGGCCTTCGTGGCTGGCTGTGATGTCAAGAAACACGAGTTCGTCGGCGCCCTCGGCCTCGTAGCGGGCCGCCACGGCGACGGGGTCGCCGGCATCCACCAATTCGAGAAACCGCGTGCCCTTGACGACGCGGCCTCGATCCACGTCGAGGCAGGGGATGATCCGGCGGGCGAGCATCAGGCAGGGCTCCCCACCCGACCCTCGTCGGGGCTCGAGGCCGTGGCGTAGAGCCGGCGGGGAATGCGGCCCGCCAGGAAGGCCTGCCGGCCGGCGAAGCAGGCGGCCCGCATCGCCGCCGCCATCCGCAGCGGATCTCGCGCCTGGGCGATGGCGGTGTTGAGTAGGACTCCATCGACACCGAGTTCCATCGCCATGGCCACATCGCTGGCCGTGCCCACACCCGCGTCGACGATCACCGGATAGTCGGGGTCGCCATCCTTCAGATACTCCATGCAGATTCGGAGGTTGTTGGCATTGAGGATGCCCTGCCCGGACCCGATCGGGCTGCCGGCCGGCATCACGCTCGCCGCCCCGAGATCCTTGAGCCGGCGGGCCACCACGGGATCGTCGCTCGTATAGACGAGCACGGTGAAGCCATCGGCCACCAGCCGCTCGGTCGCAGCGAGCGTGCCCACGGGATCGGGAAGGAGTGTCTTCGGATCACCGAGCACCTCGAGCTTCACCCAGTCGGCCGCGGTGCTGCCCAGGTCACGAAGCAGTTCCCGGCCCAAGCGGGCCACGCGGACGGCATCGTCGGCGGTGTAGCAGCCGGCGGTGTTGGGCAGGAGCGTGTAGCGAGCCGTGTCGATGTGATCGAGGATGTTCTCCCCCGCAGCGTTGACCAGCCGCTCCCGCCGCACGGCGACCGTCACGCAGTCGGTACCCGACTCGGCGAGGCAGCGGGCCATCTCGGCGTAGGTCGCGTACTTGCCCGTGCCGACGATCAGCCGGCTCGCGAGCGTGACGCCGCCCACCACGAGCGGACCATCTGCCATCGGTTCGGAATCCTGTCGTTCGCGCGTCATGTGTTTTCCGTCAGCCACCACCCACGAAGGTCACGATTTCGATTCGTTCGCCGCCGGTCAGGTTTGGTTCGCCGAACCTGCTCCGCGGCACCACCTCACCGTCCACTTCGACGGCGACCGGCCGGTTGGCGAGCCCTGCCTCGGCCAAGACTTCGGCAAGAGACCGGCCCGGCGGCAGCGGGCAGGTTCGGCCGTTGACCACCAGGGGCCGCAGTTCGCCGACCGTGGATTCCTCAGAGTCGCTCACGGCACCGGCCCGCCACCCCGAGGCCGCGCGATGTCGAGCGGCACCAGCGCTGCGCCGACACCGGCCGCGCCGGGCTTGCCACCGAGGGGAATTCCGTAGGCCACCGTCGCCCCCGTCGCGGCATCGGTCACATACAGCACCGACGATCCCATGCGAGTCTGAGGACTGCCTACGCTGGCCATCCCCGGCACGATCATGAATCGCTGGTTCTTCACCGCTCCCACCTCGATCCCCAGGTCTTCGAGGACGTTGTGTCGGTAGGTCGCCGCGAATTTTCCGGTCTGCTGGGCGAGCATGCCTCCGGTCAGGTCGCCGGTCTCGAAATCGAGGATGAAGAGCCCTTCGCCATTCCGGTCGATCGGGGCCGTGCAGACGGCGAAGGTCTGGTCGGCGAGTGACGACATCGCCTGCACGACAGGCAGCCTCCCGCCTGCGGGCAGCGTCGACCCGGCCTGGCCCACGAGCAGTCCAGCGGCGAATGCGGCCCCCGCGACCAGCAGCGGCCCAATCGGCTTGGTGAAGGACAGGAGCGACATGCGATTCCTCATCGGAGACACCTCCCCCGCGGCCATGGAATTGCGGGAACGCCCGAGAGTATAGTGCCCGCGGTTGGCGTCTGCCGGGCCTCCGGTCTGAGCCGCCGCGCGGCCGCAGCTAATCGAGTTCGCACCACCCGCCCGGAGTTCCCATGTCTGCACGTCGTGTTTCGGGTGGTCGCCGGGCCGTGCTCGTGGCCAGTGGTGATCTCCGCGAGGAGGCCAACCGCGTCTGCTGGCCGGCGCAGAAGAAGATGGAAGCCGACCTGACGGCCGCCTTCGGTCGAGCTGGGTGGCAGCTCGACCGGGGGCATCCGGTTTCGAAGAAGCGAGGTCACGGCTTCATCGCCAGCGCCCGCGAGGGGCTCGACGTGTTCGCCGACATCGACCCGGCCGCGCCCTTGGTCGTGGCCGAGGCGGTCTGGCAGTACTCCAGCCACGTGCTCCCCGGCCTCACCACCCACCGCGGGCCGATCCTCACCGTGGCCAACTGGTCGGGCCAGTGGCCGGGGCTGGTCGGCATGCTCAACCTCAACGGGTCGTTGACAAAGTCGGGCGTACCGTACGCCACGCTCTGGGCCGACGACTTCTCGAGTCCTTCTTTCGCCCGTCATCTCCAGGCCTGGCTCGATAGCCGCGTGGTGCATCACGACACGAGCCACGTCGTGCCGCTCGCCGCCGTGAAGATCCCAGCCGCACTGCAGAAGCTTGGCGATTCGATCGCCACCGACCTCGTGTCCCGAAAGGCGCTCATGGGCGTCTTCGACGAGGGCTGCATGGGCATGGAGAACGCGATCATTCCCGACCGGCTGTTGCACGCCACCGGCGTCTTCAAGGAGCGGCTCAGCCAATCGGCGCTCTACTACGAGACGATGCGGGTGAGCGAGCGGGAGGCTCGCGACGTGCTCCGCTGGCTTGAACACGCCGGGATGAGGTTTCATTTCGGCCGTGACGAGGCGACCGAACTCACCCGCCCGCAGGTGCTGCTCCAGTGCCGGATGTACATCGCGGCGGTGCGATTGGCCGATCGGTATGGCTGCGACCTGATCGGAATCCAATACCAGCAGGGGCTCAAGGACCTGCTGCCGGCAAGCGACCTCGTGGAAGGCATGCTGAACGACTCGAAGCGACCGCCGGTGACCGCCGAAGGCTCCGCCCGCGTCCTGTTCAAGGGCCGGCCACTCGTCCACTTCAACGAGGTCGACGAATGCGCTGGGCTCGACGGGCTGCTGACGCAGCGGGTGCATGATGCCCTGGGCGAACCGGTCGAGAACACGCTCCACGACATCCGTTGGGGCGACTGGGATCAGTCAGGCACCACCGACCAGTGGGTCTGGGTGTTCGAGATTTCCGGGGCGGCGCCTCCGAGCCACTTCAGCGGAGGCTGGAAGGGAGCGGAGGGCTTCCGTCAGCCGCCGATGTATTTCCGGCTGGGCGGCAGCACCCTGGCCGGCGTGAGCAAGCCAGGCGAAATCGTCTGGAGTCGGATCTGGGTGGATGGACGCGACAACCGCGAGCAGCTCTGCATGGACATCGGCCGAGCGAGCGTGGTGGCTCTCCCCACGGCCGAGACCCGGCGCCGGCTCGACGCCACGACCCCGCAGTGGCCGATCATGCACGCGATCACCCACGGCGTAACCCGCGACCAGATGATGGCCCGGCACAAGGCCAACCATGTTCACGTGGCCTACGCCCGAGACGCCGCCGGTGCCGATCGTGCAGCGCTCGCCAAGGCGGCCGCGGCCCGGGCGCTGGGCATCCAGGTTTCGCTCTGCGGCAGCCGCGGGACCGGCGTCAACGGCTGCTGGTAGCGAAGGTCAGGACGACCGCAGCCACCGTCCGGCGAGCCGGCATGGCCCGAACGTCTCGCGAGGAGGGGTGGCCTGTGCCAGGCGAGCGGCGTAGGCAACCGAGCGGAGCCAGGATGGCAGAGCGAGGTTTCCTCCGAGTGAGCGAAGGTCAGGATGACCGCAGCGAACGTCCGGCGAG
>CAYVNX010000015.1:0-46540 GCA_964453165.1 uncultured Candidatus Kuenenia sp.
CGGCGGGCGAGTTGCTCCATGCTCGGCGGACGGCGTAGCTAGCAGAACCAGGCGCTGGATCAGACGGCGGCTTGCGTCCAGTAGCGAATCTGAGCCCGTGGTCCGCCGCTTATCAGCTTCAGCGTTCTCCAGTCGTGCTCACCGCCAACACTGGCCTGCCCGGAGCTTTCCAGCTTTGGGGACGGTGGCCTCGGAGCGTCTCAGGGGTTTGCCATGTCTGCGATCGGCCTGGTGGCCTGCTGGCTCTCACCGGCATGGCGATCACGACGCAATGCCCGGTCGTGTTTCGACATCAGTGGGGCGTGAGGACTGCGGTGACGGGCCAGTGGTCGGACGGACTACGGCCAGCCACGACCGTTTGATCAACACCGGCGGCGACGACCGTCCAGTCGGGCGAGCAGCCGATCCAGTCGATCCGTCCGCCAGCCGTGTTCGACGGAACGAAGCCATTGAACGTGCCCTCCGGTCCGGTGGCTTGCGGGACCGCAACACGCAGGGTGTCGAGGAGTTTCGGGCCCGCCTCGGCGTCGGCGAACAAGGCAGCGTAGGGCGGGCTGGCTTCGGCGGCGTTGAAGTCGCCGGTCACGACCAGCCGGCAGCCGGCTCCAAGCGTGGCGAGGGATCGCCGGATGAGCCGGGCTGATTCGAGCCGAGCCCGTTCGCCGACATGGTCGAAGTGGGCGTTGAGAAACAGGATTGGTGCGTCCTGTGGCACCGTCCGATCGCGGAGCTTCACCCAGGTGGCGATCCGCGGCAGGGCGGCATCCCAGCCGCGGCTGCCGATAACCCCCGGGGTTTCGGAGAGCCAGAGGTGGCCCGAGTCGAGCTGCTCGAAGCGATCGCGGTCGTAGAACACCGCGGCCATCTCGCCCTCCTCACGGCCGTCGTCCCTGCCGGCGGCAACGGCCGCAAAGTTGGGAAACGCTTCGAGCAGCTCATCTCGCTGGAAGGCGAGCGTCTCCTGGGTGCCGAGGAGATCGGGCTCGAAATCGCGAATCACACCGCAAACCGCCTGCCGTCGGTGGGGCCAGGCGTTGTCGCCGTCGCGGGCGGTGCCGTAGCGAATGTTGAAGCTCATCACCCGGACGAGGGTCACCGGGGGCTCCACTTGGTCCCCCAGTGCCAGCCTCTGCACCACCAGAACCGCTAGCCCCACCGCGACCCACCGCCTCCCGCCGAGCGCTCGTCTCATCCCAAATTCCTCCCGGAACCGTCTCCCGGCCCTCGGCCGCGGCCGGCGTATTTCTACTCTTCCCCGGCCAGGCAACAATGGCCGCTGGACGCTCCGCCCATGACCATCTCCTACGACTACGACGTGATCGTGATCGGCGCCGGCCATGCCGGCGTGGAGGCGGCCTGCGCGGCGGCTCGGCTCGGGGCCCGCGCGGCCCTGCTCACGACCAACTGCGACACCGTTGGGCAGATGAGCTGCAACCCGGCGATAGGCGGCGTGGGCAAGGCCCAGCTCGTGCGGGAGGTCGATGCCCTTGGGGGCGTCATGGGGCGGGCGATCGACGCCACGGGAATCCAGTTTCGGGTGCTGAACCGCTCCAAGGGGCCGGCGATGCACGGCCCGCGGGCCCAGGCCGACAAAAAACTCTACCAGCTGGAGGTCAAGCGACTCGTCGAGGAGACGCCGAATCTCGACCTCCGACAGGAGACGGTCGAGGAACTGCTCGTCGAGCAGACGGCAGGGGCAGGGCCCGGTCGGCCGGTCTGGCGGATTGCCGGCGTGCGGGTGCGGGGCGATGCGGAATACCGATCAGCCGCCGTTGTGCTCACGACCGGCACCTTTCTCCAGGCCGTGATGCACACCGGCGAGGCGCAGGTGGCAGGCGGCCGAGCCGGGGAGGGCACGACGGCCGGCGTCAGCCGGTCGCTCACAGGGCTCGGCCTACGGCTCGATCGGTTCAAGACCGGTACGCCCTGCCGGCTCTCCGGCACCACGATCGACTATGACCAACTCGAGGAGCAGCCGGGGGACGTCGATCCCCAGCCTTTCTCATTTCTTACCGACTCCATCACCCAAGAGCAGCTCGTCTGCTGGATTACCCGGACCACGCCCCAGATCCACGATCTCATTCGGGCCAATCTCCATCGGGCCCCGATGTTCACCGGGCAGATCGAATCCCGCGGACCGCGGTATTGCCCAAGCATCGAGGACAAGGTGGTGCGATTTCCCGAGCGAGACAGCCACCAACTGTTTCTCGAGCCAGAAGGCCGCCACACCCGTGAGATCTATGTCAACGGAATCTCGACGAGCCTGCCACGGGACGTGCAGGACGCGATGATCCGGCTCGTGCCCGGCCTCGAGCAGGCCCGCATCATGCGGTATGGCTACGCCGTCGAATACGATTATTGCCCGCCGGATCAGCTGGCCGCGTCGCTGGAGAGCAAGGCCGTAGCGGGGCTCTTCTTCGCCGGGCAGGTCAACGGCACGACTGGCTACGAGGAGGCCGCGGCCCAGGGGCTCGTGGCCGGGGCCAACGCGGCGCTGCTGCTGGCCGGCCGCGAGCCGCTCGTGCTCGACCGCGACCAGGCCTACATCGGCGTCTTGATCGACGACCTGGTCACCCGGGGTGTGGACGAGCCGTACCGGATGTTTACGAGTCGGGCCGAGCATCGGCTCGCGCTGCGGCACGACAACGCCGACCGACGGTTGACCCCGATCGCCGCTCGTCTCGGGCTTGCGGAGCCGCACCGCACCGCTCGGCTCGACGCCAAACTCGCCGAGATCGAGGCGGTGCGGGCGACGCTCTCCGCCCACCGGGTTCGGGGCACGACGCTGGCCGACCTGCTCAAGCGGCCTGAGTACACCTGGCCGGATGCCGTCGCGGCGCTGCCCACACTTGGCGGCGTCTCCCGGGAGGTGGCCGCGCAGGTCGAGACCGACATCCGCTACGCCGGTTATCTCGCGCTCGACCGCGACCGTCTCGAGCGGCAGCGGCGGATGCAGGAGCGGCTGATTCCCGAGGGCTTCGACTATGCGACCGTGCGGCACCTCCGGGCCGAGGCCCGCGAGCAGCTGGCCCGGATTCGTCCCCGCACGCTCGGCCAGGCGGGCCGCGTCAGCGGCATCACGCCAGCCGACCTGGCGATCGTCGTGCTTGCGCTCGAGAGCCGGCCATCATGAAGATCGTCCACATCACCGCCGGGGCAGGGGGGCGAATCTGCGGCTCGTGCCTGCACGACAACACGCTCGTGCGTGCCCTTCAGGCTCGGGGGGCCGATGCGATCCTGGTGCCGGCCTACGTGCCGACCACCACCGACGAGCAGAACGTCGCAATCGACCGCGTGGTGATGGGGGGCGTGAACGTCTGGCTCCAGGAGCACCTGCCGCTGCTCCGGTACACGCCCGAGTTGCTCGACCGGCCGCTCGATTCGCCCCGGCTGCTGGCCTGGCTGTCGGGACGGACCGGCTCGGCCCGCGCGGCCGATCTCGGGCCGCTCACCGTCTCATCGCTCGAAGGTGAGGCCGGGCATCAGCGAAAGGAAGTGCGGAAGCTCGTCCGCTGGCTCGCCCGCGAGGTGCGGCCCGACGTCGTGCATCTCTCCAACGCCCTGCTGCTCGGGCTGGCTCGCGAGATCCGAGGAACGGTCAAGGCCCGCGTGGTCTGCACGCTCTCGGGCGAGGATTTGTTCATCGATCAGATTCCGGAGCCCGATCGCACGCGAGTCTGGGAACTGCTGCGCGAGCGGGCGACGGATGTCGATCGATTCGTGGCACTGAACCAGTTCTTCGCCCGCGAGATGGGTCGGCGGATGGGTGTGAGAGCCGAGCAGATCACCGTGATTCCCCACGGTCTCGATCTGGCGGCGTTTCCCCCCGATCCCCCCGATCTCGAGGCCCGGCGAGCCCGCCGGGGCGGCCGGCTCGTGCTCGGGTTTTTGGCCCGGGCCTGTCCCGAGAAGGGACTCGACCAGGCGATCCAGGCGGTGCGGCTCCTGGCGGCGGGGCATGACGTCGAACTCCAGGCAGCGGGGGCGAGCGTGGAGGCGGAGCGGACCTATCTCGAGGGCTGCCTGGCCCTGGCGGATGAACTGGGGATGGGCGATCGCTTCCGCTGGCTTGGACAGGTCGACCGAGCCGAAAAACTCAGGCTGCTCGAGACGATCGACCTCTTCGTCCTCCCGGCCACTCACCCCGAGGCCAAGGGATTGTCCGCGATCGAGGCCATGGCGGCCGGTGTGCCGGTCATCGCGCCAGACGAGGGCTGCTTCTCCGAACTGCTCGACGACGAGCAGGCCGGGCTGCTCCATCTGCCCCGCAGTCCGGCCGACCTGGCGGCGACCGTGGCGGAGTTGGCCGACAACCCGCTCGGCGCCGCCGCCCTCGGCCGCCATGCCCACCGACTGGCTCGAAGCAGGCACGCGTCGCAGTCAATGGCGGCGGCCCACCTCGAACTCTACGAACGAGTCCATGCCGGCGTTTAGCAGACGCGATGCCACGGATTCCGGATCCGTCCTGGTTTCAGATACGCCCTCAGTCGGCGAGTTCATTCCGGGGGAAGAGCCCGGAGGAAGCTCGTTGTTATCGCGTCGAACACGGGAGCGATGTCGTCCCATTCCCGGTCTTCGGCCTGGCACAGGATCAGGTAGATCGCCTGCGTCGTCGCGACGGTCCGAATGTGAGCGGTGTTGGTGAGATCGAGGCAGTAGAAATTCAGGTCCGTTCCGCCGAGTGTCCGGCCGGCCACTTCGTCTGCGGCCGGTTCCGCGTCGAGTTCGCGG
The DNA here is from genome assembly GCA_964453165.1 of uncultured Candidatus Kuenenia sp. Classification (GTDB taxonomy): domain Bacteria; phylum Planctomycetota; class Planctomycetia; order Pirellulales; family UBA1268; genus QWPN01. The sequence continues at coordinate 4,732 of CAYVNX010000015.1, forward strand.
TATTCCGTCCGCATCTCCGCCACGACCGCCTCAACCAGGGTCGCCGGATCGCCCCCCGGGGCATGGCCGCTGACCGACCAGAAGCCGCCACCGGGCGCATAGACCGTGACTGTGGCGAAGCGGCCCTCGGAATCGTCGGTGTCGACCTCCCAGTTGTCGGGGTAGTCGAAGGCGAGACCGTAGCGATCGAAATGCATGGCCGGACACCAGTAACGCGCTGACTCGAACGTGTAACTGAACGGATTCTACAGGTTTCGAGGCGGCGAGCGGTCTAGACCGGCACGTGGTCGGTCGCTACTGTCCCGTCGCCCGACCGGGAGCGTCCCGGCCGGGAGTACACGGTTTTTCCCGTTTGGTATCGGCGGACCAACGCCGCCTCTGGCACCCAATGGCACAGCCATTCGCAACGGCCGCGGTCCTTCGTCGGCCGCTGTCTGCCCAGATCGCCGACTACGCGCTGCCCGCAGCCATGCTGCTGGCGGTGTTGATTCTGCTCGCGCCGGTGCCCGCGGTCTTGGTGGATCTCCTCCTGGCTGCCAATCTCACCGTGTCCGTGCTGGCGCTGCTCGGCGCGCTGGCGGCCAAGACGCCGCTCGAGATGAGTGTTTTTCCCAGCTTCCTTCTGGGAGCTACGCTCGCCCGACTGGTGCTCAACATCTCGACCACGCGGCTGATTCTGTCCCGGGCCGCCATCGACGGGCCGGCTGCTGCGGGCGAGGTGGTCGAAGCCTTCGGCAGTTTCGTGGCCGCGAATAACCTTGTCGTGGGTGGCGTCGTCTTCGCGATCATCGCGATCGTGCAGTTCGTCGTGATCACGGCGGGCTCGACCCGCACCAGCGAGGTGGCTGCTCGTTTTACGCTCGACGGCCTGCCGGGCCGGCAAATGGCGCTGGACACCGAGGTGCAGGCCGGCACGCTCACCCGCGAGCAGGCCCACGAGGCACGGATCGACCTCCAACGACAAGCCGATTTCTTTGCGTCGATGGACGGTGCGAGTCGGTTCGTTCGGGGTGAGGCGGTGGCGAGCGTGATCATCACGCTGATCAACCTCGTGGGTGGCTTGGCGATCGGCGTCGTACAGCACGGCCTGCCCTTCGAGAAGGCGGTCGGCGTGTATTCCCTGCTCACGATCGGCGACGGCCTGGCCGGCGCTGTGCCGGCCCTGTTCGTATCGGTAGCCACCGGCCTGCTGGTGTCGCGGTCGACCCAGGCGGTCGATCTGCCAATGGAACTGGGTCGCCAACTGGGCTCGCGGCCTCATGTGCTCGCGATCACGGCCGTATTTCTCGCCCTGCTCTCGCTCTCGGGGCTTCCGTTCCTGCCGCTGGCCGGCATGGCCGCCGTGGTCGCAATCGCTGCGGTCGTCGCGGCGCGGCGCGGGGGCCCGGCGCCATCCGCGGCCGATGCCGTTCGGGCTGCGAATGCCCGACAGGCCCGGCGACCCGATTCCAGTCGACCGGCAGTGACTGGAGGCCCGACCGCGGAGTCCACCGTGGCCGCCGACATCCTGGCCGACGAGCGGATCGTGATCGAGTTCGGCAGCGGGCTCGTGCCGCTCGTGGCGGGCGACGAGGCACCGTTGACCGGTCGGGTCGAGTCGTTGCGTTCCGCCCTGGCCGGCGACCTCGGCCTCGTGCTGCCGGCCGTCTCGTTCCGTGACGACCTGCGGTTGCCCGACCGGGTCTATCGGATCACGATCGCCGGCGACGTGGCGGCGGAGGGTGAGATTCCGGCCGGCTGCCTCCTCGTCGTGCCGGCCGCGGGCGAACGCCCCCCCGAGGCTTCTGCAGCGGTCGATCCGCTCACCGGCCGAACAGCGGCTTGGCTCGGCGAGGCCCGGGCTGAGACCGCGGCTGCCCGCGGTGCGAGCGTTCACGATGCCGCTGGGGTCATGGCCCGGGCGCTCGAGGCCGCCGTGCGTCGGAAGGCCGATCGACTCCTCTCTCGCGACGCAGTCAGCAGGCTCGTCGAATCGCTCCGTTCGAGCCAGCCCGCGCTGATTGATCAGATCGTCCCCGGTGTCTTGTCGATCGCTCGCATCCAACGAACACTCCAGTGCCTCCTGCGCGAGGGACTTCCGATCCGTCCACTGGCGGAACTACTCGAGATCATGTCGGACCATGCCGCCGAAGCGGCCGAACCGTGGCAGCTCGCCGAGATCGTGCGGCACCGGATGGCAGGCACAGTCTGCCGCCGGGCGCGGGATCCCGAGGGCAGGCTCACCGCGGTCCGGCTGGCTGGCGGCGGTCTCGACACCTTGACTGCGGCCGCCGGTGACACCGGCCGTCCGCCGGCACGTCTTCTCGCGGAGATTCGTCGCGCCACACATGTCGCCGTCGAACGCGGCGGACAGCCTGTGCTGCTCGTGCCGGCCGCGGTCCGCCGGGAGATTCGTGAGGTCCTCGGCCGCCCCTTTCCCGATCTCCGGGTGCTCGCGGAGGACGAGGTGCTCGACGAGCCGCGGCTCGAAGTCTTCGCGACCGTCGGCGGCGACGGTGGCATTCGAGCGGCCTGACCGGTGACCGAGCGTTTCCCGATCGATTTTCCGAACCCTGAAGCCTTTCAACCCTGACGAGACCCTGGAGAACTTGGGCGGAGTGTGGCGCCGCCCTGAAACGGATTTGAGCCCGGCCCGGTCCACGGACGATCTCCGCCGGTCCGGACGGAAAATCCACGAGTGCCACCGCGGGGCATGCCAGGACGGCACGACCCGCAGGGAGGACTGGCTCCGGCCTGGCCTCCCGATGCAAGACACGATCCGGCTGATTCAGGCCCCATCAAGGAGGATGACGTGGCAGCACGTGCGACCCAGCTTTCGACCGAGGAGATTCAGGGACTCTGGCAGGAGTTCAAGCAGGATCAGTCGCGGGAAGACCTGCGGAACCGCCTGATCGAGGTCTACCTTCCGCTCGTGAAATACAACGGGGAGCGGATCTGGTCGCGACTTCCCGACGGCGTCGAACTCGACGACCTCGTGTCGGCCGGCACCTTCGGCTTGATGGATGCGATCGACGCCTTCGACATGGCGCGGGGCGTGAAGTTCGAGACCTACTGCGTGCCGCGGATTCGTGGGGCGATGCTCGACGAACTCCGGACCATGGACTGGGTGCCGCGGCTCGTCCGCAGCAAGGCCAGCAAGCTCAACGAGGCGCTCAAGACCCTCGAGGCCAGGCTGGGTCGGGCGCCAGCCGATGCCGAGGTGGCCGAATACATGGGGCTGTCTCGCGAGGAATTTGAAAAACTCCTCGTGGAGGCCAACGCGGTGAGTCTCGTCAGTCTCAACAAGAAGTGGTGCGAGACCGACAGTTCCAAGGAGGTGCAGGAGATCGACATTCTGGAAGACAAGAAGGGCGAGGATCCCACTCGCCGAATCCAGAAGCACGATCTGATGCGACTCGTCACGAAAGGCCTCAACCGCAACGAACGCCTGATCATCATCCTTTACTACTACGAGGAACTGACGATGAAGGAGATCGGGGCCACGCTCGACCTCTCCGAAAGCCGCGTCAGCCAGATGCATAGCGCGATCGTGGAACGGCTGCAGAACCAACTCGGCCGGCGGAAGCCGGAGTTCGCAATGTGAATGGCCCTGGAAACCGGGCAGCCTGGGCAAGCCTGGGGCCGGTGCGACGCTCACAAGTGGCAGTCAGAAAAAAGAATCAAGGTCCCGAGGTAGTTCGGTCGATATGACAAAGTTGTGGCGGTCGAGCGGCTGACCTCGGCCCCCGGGTTGCGGTGATCGGTCTGGTTGGGTTGAATCCCCGTCAGACTGGCGTCGCCGAAACACGACGGCGCGGCAAGAATAAAGATGTTCGAGCCGCTGTTCGGTCCGGTCAGGGTGTCGAACGAGGAATGACAAGCGGAACGTTTCGGGTTCGCAGAGAATCTTTCGAACCACTCTTCGCCAGATCGCGTATCAGCGAGCGTGCGGGGGTCGAGGGGATTCAGAAACGGACTCGGGAATCCACCACCGTCCGAGATCGACTTCGAGGGGAAGGCAAGGAGAAGAAACCATGAATATTTTCGGCGTGTTTTCGACGCAGGGTTCGCAGGGCCTGAGTGCCGTCAAGGGTGTCGAGGCTGCGAAGGCTGCCGCCGCCCAGCAGGGCGTTGGCGAAGTCCACGACGCCGTGAGCCTCTCGACCGACGCGGTGCGGGCCGCCGAGAGCGGTTCCGACATCCGCATGGACAAGGTCGCCTCGATCCGGGCCGCCATCGCCGATGGCACCTACGAGACGCCTGAGAAGCTCGACATCGCCCTCGACCGGCTGCTCGAGCGGCTGTCGTAGTCACAAGGCGTGGTGGGCCTCGACGGGCGATTGACGTCGAGGCTCGCCCCGCGAACGGCACGCTGCCTGGTCACGATCCGGCTGCGTGCCGGTTGGTTGCCGCTGCCCGGGCTTGATGAGCGGGTATAATGCGGGTCAGGAGTGACCTCGCATGGCGACCGCACAAGATTTTTCGTTAGGGAGCGTTGAAACTGCGCTCTCGCCGCAGGAGCGTTTCGAGGAGTTCCTCCAGGCCCGCGGGAAACGGGTTACCCGCCAGCGGCGGATGATCGTCGACTACGTGGCCAGCCGCCACGAGCACTTCGATGCAGAGCAGTTGCTCGGCGATCTCCGTCGAACTGCCGCCGGCGAACGGGCCAGTCGACCCACGGTCTATCGCACCCTCGCCGAGATGGTCGAGGCGGGCCTCCTCAAGAAAATGGTCCTCGATGGACGGGCCGTCTACGAGCATGACTACGGCTATCCGCAGCACGACCACCTGTATTGCACCAACTGCCGCCGGCTGATCGAGTTCTCCAGCGACGAGGTGGCTCGGATCTGCGATGCCGTCGCCGCGCAGCACCAGTTCCGGGCGCGTTCTCATCGGCTGATCGTCTCCGGCCTCTGCTCCGACTGCCGCTCGAGCAAGAGCAAGTCTCGGCTCCAAGACCGCGTCTGAAACGTCGGCCCGTCGCCAGGCTGGCCGGCAGGGCACAGGCCCGCTGAAGACCGCTCCCGACCTGCCGGGAAGCGTCTGGGGCCGGTTGGCCCTACACCTTGAGCACGGCCTCGGGGCCGCGGGCGGGGCAGTCGGCCAATGCCGTGCGGACGGCTCCGTCCACGAATTCCACCACCTGTTCGGCCGAACGGCCGGCTAGGTCTTCGGCCTTCATCGCTGCCGCGAGGTCGACCTCGGCGAACAGTGGATCGGCGGCCAAACGGGCGGCCAGGTCGTTGTCGTGCCCTTCGCGAATCCGGGCCGTCGCGGCGTGGCTGTGGGTGCGGAGGGCCTCGTGGAGCGTCTGCCGGTCGCCGCCGGCCGTCGTGGCAGCCATCAGGATCTTCTCGCTGGCGAGGAACGGGAGATGGGCCTCCAGGTTTTTGCGGATGCCTCCAGGCAAGACGACCAGGCCGCCGGCAATGTTCGCATAGATTACGAGTTGGGCATCGGTTGCCAGGAAGGCCTGGGGCAGCACGAGGCGGCGGGGGGCGGAATCGTCGAGCGTACGCTCGAGCCATTGGGTCGCCGCGGTCTGCCCGGCCGTCACGGCCAGGCCCATCACGAAGCGGGCCAGGCCGCACATCCGTTCGGCTCGCATTGGATTCCGCTTGTACGGCATCGCCGAGGAGCCCACCTGATCCTTCTCGAACGGCTCTTCGAGTTCGCCCCAGGCCGCAGCCAATCGGAGGTCGTTACCGGCCTTGTGGCAGGATTCCGAGACCCCGGAAAGCGCGGTCACCACCTGGGAATCGACCTTCCGGGTGTAGGTCTGGCCGGTCACTTCGTAGGAGGAGTGGAACCCGAGCTTGGCGGCCACGAGTTCGTCGAGCCGCCGCACCCGGGCATGGTCACCGCCGAAGAGTTCCAGAAAGCTCGCCTGCGTGCCGGTGGTGCCCTTCACGCCCCGGGCCCGCAGTAGCTTGCGGCGGTGGGTGACCTCCTCGAGGTCGAGCAGCAGGTCGTGGATCCAGAGGCAGAGCCGCTTGCCGATCGTCGTGGGCTGAGCTGGCTGGAGGTGGGTGCGGCCGAGGCAGACGATGTCCTTGGTCTCCAGGGCGCAGGCGGCCAGCCTCTCGATCACGGTCGCCAGCCGGGCTGCCACGAGATCGAGTGATTCCCGGATCAGGACCAGGTCGGTGTTGTCTGTGACGTACGCACTGGTGGCCCCGAGGTGGATGATCGGCCGGGCCGCCGGGCAGTCGTCGGCGAAGGCATGGAGGTGGGCGAACACGTCGTGCCGCATCCGCCGCTCATAGTCGGCGGCTTTGGCGAAGTCGATCGTGTCGAGGTGAGCCCGCATCTCGGCCAGCTGTCCGGCAGAAATTGGCAGGCCGAGTTCAGCCTCGCTCTCCGCCAACGCCAGCCAGACCCGCCGCCAGAGCGAATAGCGGTGGTTGTCGCTCCAGAGGCCGGTCATTTCCGCCGAGGCGTAGCGGGAGGCGAGCGGGTTTTCCCAGCGGTCACGATCCTGGTTGACGGGCGGCTGCACGCGGCGAATTCTCCGGGGGCGGTGGGGCGACAGCCTGCGGCAGCGGCCGGTCAGTGAGACCGTGGGCCGGGGCCGGCGGCGGATTCCTGGCGACACATCTTGCAGAACAGCCGCTCCAACGCCAGACGGGATCGCAGTCCCCGGGAGGCTTCGCCTTTGAGGGAGAGGTCGAGGTCCCGTAGCCAAATCGGGAGCCGGCGGGCCCGGGCGGGGCCGAGTTGCCCCAGGGCCGTCCGGGCCTGCTCCACGGCTTTGGGCCAGGCTGCCACGCCCGCCTCTCGCAGGGCTTCGTCGATACTCGCCGGGCGGCCGCGGCCGGCGGGTAGGGCCAAAAGACGGGCCGCCGTCGCCAGTTTGCGAAGCACGGTCGACGCTTGGGCGGCGATCGCGATCGGACTCTCGCCCTGACCGAGCAGGATAGCGAGTTCCTCCAGCGCCACCGGTGCCTGGCCGCTGGCTGCGGCGTCGATCATGCCCCATGCCGTCCGTTCGCCCGGTGTGCCGACGAAATTCTCGATTGCGTCTGGCGCAAGTTGGGTGCGGCGCTCCGCCGCCGGGATCGCCGCGGCGAGCCGGGCGAGGGCCTGGTCAACGAGCCCGAGGTGGCCCCCGAGTCGCTCGAGGAGTTGCTGGGCCGTCGGCATGGCCAGTCGGAGGTCGTGCTTCGCCTCGGCCCACGTCCTGAGCCAGGTCGCGAGATTGTGTTTGGCCGGGATCGAGGTGTCGATGACCAGCCCGTGCTTCACCGCTGCCTTTGCCAGCCGCGTGGTTCCCGGAAAGCTTTTGACCTCGAGGACCACCAGGCCACGCCGGCCACGCGAGCCTCCGGCGAGCTTCTCCAGCACCTCGCGATTGGCGGAGACGAACCCGTCTGCCTGTCGCACCACCGCGGCTCGGGTCGCCGAAGCGAACAGCGGCACGGTGGCAGCCTCGTCGAAGACATCTCGGGGATCGAGCGGGTCGGCACCGTCGAATTCCCGCCACGCCCAGGCTCGGTCGGCCTCGTCAGGACAAAGCCGATCCCGGAGCCGAATCAGCACCTCTCGAGAGAGGAAGGGATCGCTGCCGTGCAGGACGACCACGGCCGCGTCTCCGACATCGAGGCCGTCGGGCGCGATCAGCAGATCGAGGGCGAGGCTACCACTGGCCACAGATCGCGAACTCCTGACTCCGGGTGGATTCAGGAGACCACTGAATCGCCTGGAATGCACCACTCGGATGGAGTGTAGCGACCACCGGCGTCAGTCGTCGGAAAACGCTGCTGTCGGAAAACGCTGCTATGGAGTCGGCAGCACCCGCAGGCCGCCGAGCCGGCCGCCGAATCGCGTCGGCGCCACCGAGATCGGTTCTTCGGTCGCGGCATGGCCGGCGTTGCCGGCAGCGTCCTTGGCCTCGACCCTGACGTAGACGCGGGCCGGAACGGAGTGGGCCGGCTCCCAGCGATGCTCGCCCTCGTTGGCCAGGCCGGCGGCGATCGTGGCCCACGGGCCCTCCGCATTGGGCGAATAGAGCAGCCGCACCGCGTGCGACGGAAGGAGCGGATCTCGGACGGCATATCGGATCAGAAGGCCGTCGCCGGCCGCGGGGTCTTCGCGGTCCACTGCGATCAGTTCGACCTGAGGCGGCGCCTCGTCGATGCCCAGCCAGGCATCCGGCTCGGCCCCGCTTCGCGGTCCGGCCTCGGCATCGGGCACGTCGGCGACGAGTTCCAGCCGCACGCCATACAGCCCCGGCTCGGCGAGTTCGACGTCGATCGGGCTGCGGGCGTCTGCGTCGATCGCCGCCCGCTGCCAGGTCAGGCCGCCGTCGCGAGTCGTCCAGAGTTCCGCCCGGAGCGGGCCGGCTGTCCGCCGGACAGCCGGCATCTCGTAGTCCCAGGAGAACCGCCGCGAGGCGGAGAAGTGGAGCGGCCGACCGCGGTATTCCGCCTGATGGTCACCGGTCTGAACGGCGTTGCCGCGAACCGTGACGTTGGTGTCTGCGGGCATTCCCGCCGCGGAAGCCTGAGTCGCGGACGCCGCCTGGCTGCCGGATCGATTTGCCGTCGGGAGCGGCAGAGTGGCCGTCATCCGCGTCTGGTGGCCGGCCGCGGTCGCCTTCCGCGGGCTGCGGTCGCTGGGCGACGCGGAATCGTCCGTCTGCCAGCTGCCTGCTTCGGCAGCCCAGTCCGATGCGCCCGACCGGGCTGGGGCGAGGACGCTGGCCGTCGGATCGCCACCGGTCGCAGGTGCCGTTCTGGCGGAGACGGCATGGTCTGCTCCACTCGTGTCGGCAACGGGCAGCGGTGGCAGCCCAAGTTCCTCCGCCAGAGCCGACTGGTCTATTCCCGGGTCCGACGGCTCGAGCGAGAACTGCCGCACCGTCTGATTTCCGGCCGAATCGCTGACGCCGATCCGGACCGTGAGCTGATCGACCTTCTCGCCGGCCCACCAGATCGCTTCCCCAACCAGATGCGCGGGAGCCTCGCGGGCCAGCACCGCGTCGGCGGCCACGCTCTTCCAGCCGCGGTCCGAGACACCGCGATACTCGAGGGTCAATGAATCGAGCTTCAGGCTGTCGTCGGCGGCCGCATACCGACAGACGATCTCGCCATCGCTGCCCTTCCACAGCCGGGCGGCCAGCCGTGGGCCGGCAGCATCCACGAGCACACGGATGTCGGGGCCTTCTCCGCCGCGGGATCGCCCCTTCTTGTCGATCGCACGCAGTCGAAACCAATATTCGCCGTCGACATCGGCCGTGTAGGAGAACGAACCGGCTGTCGGGGATGTCTCGCCGGCAGCGGACCAGGTCGCCCCCAGGTCCTTCGAGACGTTGAGCACCACCCGCTGAGCCGCTGCATCACCGTCGGGATCCTGCGAGGGCGGAAGCCGGAACGGGATCGCGAACCCGCGATGCTTGGTGCGCACAAGTTCGGGCAGTCCGGCGGCTTCGGTTACCGCCCCCAGGACGGCAGCCGTGCAGCAGCCGGCCAGGAGCGAGGTGCCGAGTACCAGGACGGCGAAGCGGTCTCGTCGTAGGAGCAGCGCCGAAGGTCCCATGTCGGGAGATATCGGCAGAGGCGAGCCGTTCAACCCACTCTTCTTCCGCAGAATCGGAAAAACCGCGAGAGTTGCCCGACCGGCTGGAACCTGCGAAACCTGGGGCGATTTTCCGGTGGACCCGGGCGGCGAGAGGCTGCCATACTGCGGTGTCCGGCTCCCCTGACGCTCCCGGCGGGCAACCGATCGGTATGCCCTCCGAGCTGGTTCCGCCGGACAGAGCGTTCGTCATCAACGGGTCCGGAAGGCAGTCCGCACGATGCTGGGTTCCTGGTCGTTGTTGGGTGGTTTTGTGGCGTTGGCGGTCCTTCTTGGAGGCGGCGTTGCGGCAATTTGGGTGGCGCGTCGGCACTGGCTGATGACGGACGAGACTGCCGGGGCCGGCGGCGTAGATCATGGCGATTGGGAAAAGACGCTGGTCGATTACAAAAACCTCCGGGACGAGGGTGTGCTCAGCGAGGAAGAATTCCGAAGAATAAGAACACTCGTCGAGCCGCGCACGCGGTTCGGCGTGCCCGAACTCCGTTCGCGGGCCTGGCCGCTGACGGATCCCGCAGGGCCAGCGCGTAAGAGGGACTGAACTGATGCCATCCGGAAAAGACTCGGGAGGTCTGGGACGCCGCGGCACCGGCGGGACGACCAAGAAGAATGCCTTCTGCTCGTTCTGCCGGAAGAGTTACCGCGACGTCGGGCCGCTCGTGGAGGGTCCGGGCGACGTCTACATCTGCGGTGAGTGCATCGAACTCTGCCAGTCGATTCTCGAGCAGGAGAAGCGGCGCCGGGGCACGAGCAAGCAGCTCTTCACGGCGATTCCCTCGCCACGGGAGATCGTGTCCCACCTCGACCAGTACGTGATCGGACAGCAGCATGCCAAGCGGGTGCTCGCGGTCGCCGTCCACAGCCACTATAAGCGGCTGAACCTGGGCCGCGAGGGGAGCGACGTCGAGGTCGACAAGTCGAACATCCTCTTGCTCGGGCCCACCGGCTGCGGCAAGACCCTCCTGGCCCGCACGCTGGCCCGGATTCTCGACGTGCCATTCGCGATCGGCGACGCCACCACGCTGACCGAGGCCGGCTACGTGGGCGAGGACGTGGAAAACCTGCTCCTCAAGCTGCTCAACGCCGCCGACTTCGACATCGAGGCGGCCCAGCGCGGCGTGCTCTACATCGACGAGATCGACAAGATCGGCAAGACCAGCCAGAACGTGTCGATTACCCGCGATGTCTCCGGGGAGGGGGTACAGCAGGCCCTGCTCAAGATGCTCGAAGGCACCGTTGCCAATGTGCCGCCTCAGGGCGGTCGAAAGCATCCCGAGCAACAGTATATCCAACTCGACACGTCGAACATCCTGTTCATCTGCGGTGGGACGTTCGTGGGCATCGACAAGATCATCGCCAAGAGGCTGGGCAAGCGGACGATCGGCTTCGGCCAACCCTCGGCCCATCGGGGCGACGCCGATCTTGCTGAACTCCTGCCGCAGGTCGACTCCGACGACATCCTGGAATTCGGACTGATTCCGGAACTCGTTGGGCGACTGCCCGTCCTGTCCTCGCTGCAGCCGCTCGACGAAGCGGCTCTGGTGAACGTGTTGACGGAGCCCAAGAACGCGCTCGTGAAGCAATATCAGAAGATGTTCGGGCTGGAAAACTGCACGCTCGAGTTCACCGGCGAGGCGCTCCGGGCGATCGCCCGGAAGGCGATGAAGAAGGAGACCGGCGCCCGCGGCCTGCGAAGCATCATGGAAGACACGATGCTCGACATCATGTTCGATCTCCCCGATCACCAGGGGGCGACCTACGTGATCAACGAGCGGAACGTCGAAGGCACCGAGCAGGTGCTCCCGCTGCGTGAAGCCCGGCCGAAGAGCGCGTAAGGCCGGCTTGCTTGGGTTCGGGGTAGCCTGGGGACCTTCACGGGATGTTCGCTGCCGTTTGACGGGGCGGAAGCATGGTCAACTGTGGGGTCGGGGTTGCCCACGCTCCGTCGCCGGAGGATCGCGACGGCCTTCGTGGCCGTCGCTCTCTCCGAGGAAACTCCGTTCAGCCATCCATGGCCCGTCGGGCGGTTTATTTTGCCCCGATCCGGGCAGCCGGCTCGCCGAGGAGTTGCTCGAGGGCCGCCCCGAGCTTCTTTCCGCGGGCGTCGAGGGTGATCACGTTGCCGTCGCGTCCGATCAGTACGACGGTCGGGATACCGGTGATGCCGTAATACGTGGCCAGCGGATGCCGCCAGCCACGGCCCTGGGGCTCCTCGAACAGGATCGGCCAGGGAATCTGCTTGGCCCTCACGAACTCCGCGAGCGAGTCGCGGTCTTCGTCGAGGCTCACGCCCACGACCTCGAAGCCGCGGTCGTGCCACTTGGCGTACTCTTCCCGCAGATTGCCAATCTCGGCGACGCAGGGACCGCACCACGTCGCCCAGAAGTCGACCAGCACCACTTTGCCGGCGAGTGACCGTTGATCGAAGGGTTCACCAGAGAGCAGTGTGCCGGTGATCTGCATCGGCCGTCCCGGTAGCATCAGTCGCCGGGCCGTGCCCGCCACTTCCTCGACGCGGCTGCGGATCGCCGGATCGGAGCTGGCTTCGAGCGCCGGCAGAAACGCGGCGAAGGCGGTGGCCGCGGCCGCTTCTCCACCCGGCATGCGGGCGAGTTCCAGGGCCATTCGGATCGCCGGCTCGGCCACGGCAGGATCGTTCGGAGCCGCTTTGAGCATCGTGGCCAGGCCCGGGATGAGCGGGATCGCCGCCTCTGGCCGGCCGTTGGCCAGGGCCGCCTCGACACGTGCGGTCATCGCTGACCGGCGGGCCGCTGCGGCAAGTGCCGGATCTCGGGCCTCGCCGAGCGAGTCGGCAAACTCGGCCAGCCTGCCTGCCGCGCCTGGTTCCCCCAGTTTTGCCAGAGTCTGCAGGCCATCGAACTTGACCGCGAGGGCCCGGTCGTGGAGGGCATCGGTCGGCTTCGTCCGGGCCAGGATCAGGTCAGCCGCTTCGATGGTGTTCGCGGCTGCCTTCTTGAGGTAGTAACGCAGGCGACCGCGGGAGGTGGGCATGGCCGCCGGATTCCCGAGTTCCTCGATGTAGGCCAGAAGTTCCTCTGGACTGCCATCGGGCACGGGGGGCACGACCGGAGCCCGTGCGGCGGTGCGATCGGTCTGAGGGGGCCGTTCCTCAGCTCGCACGACGGCCGGCGAAGCCATTGCGGCCGCCGTGCAACCGACGAGCAGGGTGATCGAACGGAGTCGCGAGGGAAGCGAGCGAGCCATGCGGTCCTCGAAGCGGGGGTAGGGTGTCGAAGACTACCCCTCGCCCGCGGCTCACGGCAACATGAACCGCGGCCGTCCCTTCATCGCCCAGGCCGCGGCCCGGCGCGGCTTCAGGCAGGCCCTTGAGCAGCCGCCAGCATGGGCAGACGCACGGTGATCGCGGTACCCCGCCCCGGTGCGCTCTCCACGCGGATTCGACCGCGGTGAGCCTCGATGATCTCGCGGCAGGAGGTCAGGCCGAGGCCGGTTCCTCCCTTGCCCGTCTCATCGGGTCCGCTCTTGGTGGAGAAGTGGGGCTCGAAGATCCGCCGTAGCACCTCGGGCGGCATGCCGCAGCCGGTGTCGCGCACCATCAGGTCGACGAGCCCGCCGGGCTCGTCCAGCGAGAGCCTGAGGATCAGCCTGCCGCCACTCGGCATCGCCTGGCGGGCGTTCACCAGCAGATTGATCAGCACCTGCTGGAGCTGGCCGGGATTGGCGGAGACCTTTGGCACCACGGCAAACTCCCGCTCGACCTGCACCCGGTATTTCATCAATTCCCGCTCCAAGAGCACGAGCACGTCTTCGACGAGGAGTTGGAGATCGACCGGCTCGAATCGTGAGGATCGGCTGCGGGCCATCGACAGCACACTGGCCGTGATCTTCGCCGCTCGGGTGCCGGCCGAGAGAATCCGTTCGAGCGCCTTGTCGCGGGTGGGCTGATCCCGGTGCCGCAGGCCGAGTCGGGCGTAGTTGAGGATCGTCGTCAACGCGTTGTTGAATTCGTGGGTGGTGGTGCCCAGGAGTTCGCCCAGGCTGGCCTGCTTCCGAGCCTCGAGCAGCTGGCGGCGAAGCGTGGCGACCTGGGCGGCGTGGGCCGCGCGGGCGGCGTCGAGCTCCCGGCGGAGGGCATGCTCCCGCTCAGACGCTCCGTCCGAGGCCGCAACCGGCAGGTCACGCCGGACCACGATCAGCTCTCGGGAGGGTTCGTCCCCGGGCGGCCGGCGGGCGGTCTCGGAGCTGGTGGTGTTGTGGAGCATCGAGCGAGGCGGAGCCGAGTTGGTTCGGGACCTGGAAAACGTGTCTCGGGCGGAATTCGGGCCAGACTCCGCCCGAAACTCGGTATCGTCGGCCCGCTCGTCCAGGCTCTACAATGGAAGCAACGAGCCTTCGCGGCTTCTCGACCGTTGAACTTGGGCGGACCGTCATTCGCCCCCGTCGGCTGCCTGTTCCCATTCGGGATTCCGGCTCCGACCGCCGGAGTCTGCGTGTCAGGCAGGCTGGGCGGGCGGGACGCGGCATTCGGTGCTCCGGAGTCACCGGGGCCGGTTCGTTCCACGTTTCCTCACCAACAGGCTTCGCCCCGCCATGCAGTCGCACCCCGTCTCGCCGGTCCGCCCACGCCGGGCCTTTACCCTCGTCGAGCTTTTGGTGGTGATCGCGATCATCGGACTGATGCTCGGACTGTTGCTCCCGGCCGTCCAATCGGCCCGGGAAGCCGCCCGCCGCACCGCCTGCAAGTCGAACCTCAAGCAGGTCGGGATCGCCATGAACCTCTACCTCGACCGCAAGACGAAGGGACGTTTTCCCGACGCGGCGATCATCCCCAGCGAGGAGTTGACCTTCTACGCTCCTAACCGGCCGATCAAGCCGAGCATCGTCGCGGTGCTGGGCCCGTTCATGGAGAACAATCGGCAGGGCTTCCGCTGCCCCTCGGACACGACCTATTTCGTCCGCGACCCGGGATCGCCGAAGGCCCAGGAGATTGCCGCGAATTGGGCCCGGATCCCGACAGCCGCCCGCCCGGCGGAATACGATGGCGTTCCATACGAGGGCACGAGCTACGAATACCCTGCCCGGCGGCTGACCGAGACCACCTCGGTGACCGATCCGGCCACGGGCAAGATCACGGCCAAGACGGTGGGGCGAACCCGGGAAGACGCGCTCAGTTATCGGGGCAGTCAGGGTGCCTCGAGCAAGCTCTGGATCATGTACGAGTTCAGTGCCTTTCACGGCGGTTTTCAGTTTCTGCCGTCGGCTGAGGAATCCGACTTCAACGACCGGCCGACGCCTCCCGAGGGGGCCCGCAACTTCCTCTACCTCGACGGCCACGTCGAGAATCTCTGACCGACCGACTTCATTCTTCCTTCACTCGCCCCGACCGGAGCATCGCGACGATGAGCATGGCCACGGCCCGAACCACCCGTTCCCGGCCACCTGCGGCGACGTCGGCTGGCGGCCCCTCGCGGGCGGTGATCGCCGGCGCCGTCATCCTGCTCGTGGCCGTGCTGGCATTTTTGATCGCCTGGCTCGCCGGCTGGATCCGATTCACGACCGATCCGAGGGTCACGGAGATTCTCGCCCTCCAGGACCAGGCGATGGAGCGGTTTGGGCAGAGCGGTGGCCCCACGAATCTCACCGACGCCACCGCCATGATGACCTCGATGATGGAAATTCGGCAGAAAGTCGAGGCCTTGCCAGAGCACCTTCGGCCGCAGGCGGAGCGGTCGGGGCAACGGATGTTTCAGTCGGCCTTCCGGGCCCGGATCGACACGTACTTCGCCCAGCCGCCCGAGCGGCGGCAGGCTGAGATCGATCGGCAGATCGACCAGGAAGAAATGATGCGGAAGGCCTTCGAGGCTGGCCGGGCTCTGGCCAGCGTGGTCGGGGGCGGACAAGGCGGCGGTGCAGGGCAGGGCGGAAGTTCGGCCCAAGCTGGCGAGGGCAGTCGGCCCGCGGGCGGGCCGCCACCGGGCCCGGGCAGTTCGTCCTGGGGCAGTCGCTCGGAAGAAGAGCGAAATCGCTGGCGAAAATCGATGGTCGATCGCACGAATCCCGAGGAGCGGGCCCGGTACACGGAGTGGAGGCGGGCGACGGAGGAGCGGCGGGTCGAGCGGGGTCTGCCCGCCCGCGGCCCGCGCTGACTGGCGGGAGCCGCCCACATCATGAATGACACCCTTGGTCTCCTCGAGGAAGCTCGCCAGGTGGCGATCGACCTCGGCTACGAGGTGCGGGAGGAGCCGCTCGGCGATCTGCCCGGCGGGCTCTGCCTCGTGGGTGGCGTTCGCCAAATGCTCGTCAATCTGGAGCAGGCCCCCGCCCAACGGCTCGCGGTGCTCGTGGCCGCGTTGGCGGAAGATCCGCGGGTCGCGGCCGAGCCGAAGAGCCGCCTGCTGGCCGCACGACTCGCCGCCGTCAGATCGGATTCGCGATAGGTGGTGCACCGGCTCGGGGGCGGCACATAGCGCGTCAGCGCTTGTGTGAGCCCGTCGGAAAAGGCCGGAGGTGCCCGTGCCATCTCGTCGGACGTTCGCTGCGGTCATCCTGGCCTCCGCTCACTCGGAGGAAACCTCGCTTCGCCTTCGTGGCTCCGCTCGGTTTCCTACGCCGCTCGATTGGCACGGGCACCTCCTCGCAATCCTGGGAAGAGCGAGCGTTCGCCGACCCCCGAGCCTCGCGTCAACTCTGAGGCTCCGGCTCGGGGGCGGCAAAAGTCGCGTCGCGGGCGAGGATACGCCCCTATTGCTCCGCGAGCGTTCGCCGACCCCCGAGCCTCCCCGCTTTGGGCCGTTCGCTGGTATCAGCGCGAGCGGTAGAGGCCGTGCGTCTGGATGAATCGCTCGACTCCGCGGGGCGTCTGGTAGCGGATGCTGCGTCCGGCTGCGACGGCTGCACGGATGCCGGTCGCCCGAATGCCGATCGCTGGCATCCGCACTCGCCGGGCGACCAGGGCGGCCGTCGCCTCTGGTCCCAGGACGGCGGCGAGTCCTCCGGCGGTCGCGAGCGCGGCCACGTCATCGAGCGCCTCCCGTTCCACCGGCACGAGTTCGGCGAGCGCCGCGATCAGGGCCGGCTCCCGCCAGGTGGCGAAGCTCGCCAGGGCGTCGGGCCCGAGGATCAACACGAGTTCGTCCTGCGGATGGGCGCGGGCGAGTTCGCCAAGGGTGTCGACGGTGTAACTTGGGCCGCCGCGGTCGAGTTCGATCGGAGACACGGAGAAGGCATCGTGGCCCGCCGTGGCCAGCGTGAGCATGGCAAGGCGATCGGCGGCGGGGGCGAGTGCGACGCCGGGCTTATGGGGCGACGCGGCGGCGGGCATGAAGATCACGCGGTCGAGCCGGGACTGTTCCCGGGCGGTTTCCGCCGCGAGTAGGTGGCCGGCGTGGACCGGATCGAAACTTCCGCCGTAGATCCCGATCCGCATCGGTGCCGTGCTCCTGATCCGGGCGGGCTGAACCGCCGTCGCCGTATGGTCTAATTCGCGGCATGCCGCCTGACCAGCCCACTCAGCGGGATCTGTTCGACCACCGCCCCGCGTGGGAGGAAGATGACGTCCGCCGTGGCACGATCGCCACGGTGGTGTTGCCCGAGGGCATCGCCAAGCCGCTCGATTATCTCGTGCCGGATGCCCTGGCCGCCGCGGTCGAGCCGGGCCGCCGGGTGCGCGTGCCGCTCGGGAAGGCGAACCGGCTGCGGCTCGCCTACTGCGTGGCCGTGCGGTCGGACGAGTTGCCGCAGCAGCCGCTGAAAACGATCGCCGGCGTGGAGGACGACCGCCCGCTTCTGTCGCGGCGGATGCTCGACCTGACCGAGTGGATGGCCGAGCGGTGGATGGCCCGCTGGGGCGAGGTGCTCGAGGCGGTGCTGCCGGCGGGCGTCCGGTTTCGTCAGCAGGGACGGATCTCGCCCTTGCTCGTGGCGAGCGGCGAGGCAGCCGCCCGGGCCCCCACCCCCGGCCAGGCCCGCGTGCTCGCCGCCGCGACGGAGCCGGCCACGGCCGAGCAGTTGGCGGCAGCCTCGGGGGCCAGTCGGGCCGTGGTCGCGCGGCTGGTGAAGTCGGGCCTCTTGCGGGAGGTCGGATCGGTGGAAGTGGCACGGGCTGCCCGTGGCCAGCGGGCGGCGATCGTCCATGATCGGCCAGCCGCGCTCTCGACAGCCCAGGCGGGTGCGTTGGCCGCGATCACCGGCTGCATGCGGGAGTCGCGGCACGAGACGATCGTGCTCTTTGGCGTGACAGGCAGCGGCAAGACCGAGGTCTACCTCCAGGCGGTCGAGGAGACCGTCTCCTATGGCCGGCAGGCGATCGTGCTCGTGCCGGAGATCAGCCTCACGCCGCAGACCTGCGACCGATTCCGGGCCCGGTTCGGCACCGTCGCGGTGCTGCACAGCCATCTGACACCCGCCGAGCGGCATGCCCAATGGCGGGAGATCGCAGCCGGTCGCGTGAACGTGGTGGTCGGCGCCCGGTCGGCGATTTTCGCTCCGGCGCCGCGGCTGGGACTGATCGTGATCGACGAGGAGCACGAGAGCTCGTTCAAGCAGGCGACCGCCCCGCGGTATCACGCCCGGGATGTCGCCGAATGGATCGCCCGGGCGGAGCGGGTGCCGCTCGTGCTGGGCTCCGCCACGCCGTCGCTCGAGACCTTTGCCCGCTGCCTCTCGGGCGAGTGGCGGATGTGTCGGCTGGCCGATCGCGTGGGCGGGGCGGAACTGCCGGCCGTGATCACCGTCGATCTTCGGGAACGCGGAGCCCGCTCCCGCGGGGCCGTGAGCCCGCGGCTGGCCGCCGGGATTCGCTGGGCGCTCGACGCCGGCGGCCAGGTGATGCTGCTGCTGAACCGACGCGGCTTCGCCACCCACGTGCAGTGCCAGGCCTGCGGTCATGCGATGAACTGCCCGCAGTGCGATATCGCGCTCACGCTCCACCAGCCGGGTAGCCGGGGCATCTGCCACGGCTGCGGCCTCGTCACCCGGGTGCCGGCTGATTGCCCCGAGTGCCGGTCGCCCGGACTCGTCCAGCGGGGTACCGGCACGCAGCGGCTCGAGGAGCAGGTGCGGCGGGCGTTTCCCGACGCGGCCATTGCCCGGATGGACACCGACACGATGCGGAGCCGCGGCAGCCACGAGCGGACGCTCGACGCCTTTCGCGATCGCAAGATCGACATCCTCGTGGGCACACAGATGATCGCCAAGGGGCTCGACTTTCCCAGCGTGATGCTCGTGGGCGTGGTCAACGCCGATGCGGCGCTGCATCTGGCCGACTTTCGGGCGGCGGAGCGAACCTGCCAGCTCGTCACCCAGGTCGCAGGCCGCAGCGGCCGTGGGCCGCTGGGAGGCCGCGTCGTGGTGCAGACGAGCACGCCCGACCATCCGGCGATCCGAGCCGCGGCGGCCCACGACTACGAAGCGTTTGTGCGGAGTGAGCTGCCGATCCGCGAGACGCTGCTCTATCCGCCGTATGGATACGTCATCCGGTTCGTGGTGCGGGGCGTCGACGAGCGGCGGGTGGCCGACTGGGCCGGGACGCTCGTCGACCGGCTCCGGGCCGGGGCGGAGCCGCTGGCCGGAAGCGTACGGGTGCTCGGGCCGGCGCCGGCCCCGATTCCGCGGCTTCGCGAACGGTTTCGCTGGCACCTCCAGGTGCACGGCCCGGATGGGCCGGCGCTGCGGCAGCTCGTGCAGCGGGCCGTGGCCGGCCTCAAGACCCCCGACGGTATCGCCTGGATCGTGGATGTCGATCCGGTCGAAATGCTGTAGCGATTCGCCGACCGACGCCCGGACGATGACGGAGTAGGATGGTGGCGAAGAGCCGCCCATGTCCTACCGATCCCTTCGCGATATCCTCGGCGAGACGAGCCTCGAACGGAAGGTCCGCTTCCTGTTCGGCCTCTGCCTGTTCGTGCTGATCGCGGGCAGTTTCTGGTGGTATGGCAACCGGACAGAGCAGCTCGTCTATTCGAGCAGTCGGGCCACGGGGAGGCACGTGGTGGACGCGGTCATGCTCCAGGTGCACTGGAAGGCGCTGGAGAAGGAGCAGCAATATGCGAGCACGATCGAGAGTCTCGAGAAGCGGCTCGCACGGGAGAAGTATCAATGGCGGCTGCTGAAGCCTGACGCTTCACCCGAGGAGCAGGCTGCCTACAAGCGGCTCGACCGGGCGGTGCTCGAGGCCTTCGAGCAGGAGCCGCCACCCCTGCCGCAGCCGACGGCGGCACTCGGGGCCGCCGCAGGCACGGTGGAATGCCGCGACTTCCGGACCGAAGACAACTCGGAATACCACTACTACCAGCCGATCCGGTTTCGCCAGGACTGCGGGCTCTGCCACGAATATCGCCAGTCGGCAGCCGGCGGCGGTGAGCGGCCGCGCTACGCCGAGGGCGACCTGATGGCCGTCGTCAAGCTCGTGATGCCCGACGCCGCTACCCGCAAGGCGATCAATTGGAACCGGTCGATCCTGCTCGCCACCGCCATCATCACGGTCTTTCTCGCGATGCTCGTGGCCTACGCGATCGTGCGCTACGTGATCGTGAAACCGCTCGAGCATCTCCGCGACGTCACCGACGAGGTTCGGAGAGGCAACGTCGAGGCCCGGGCCGACATCCACACCGCCGACGAATTCGAGGAGCTGGGCGTGGCTTTCAATCGGATGCTCCGCGGGCTGATCGACACCGAGCAGGAGCTCCGCACTGCCAATCACACGCTCGACGAGAAGGTGGACGAGTTGGCCCAGGCGAACCTCAACCTCTACGAGATGAACCGCCTGAAGGGCGACTTCCTGGCAACGATGAGCCACGAACTCCGCACGCCGCTCAACAGCATCATCGGCTTCTCCGACGTGCTCGGCTCGATCGAGTCGCTCGACGCCAAGCAGCGGCGGTACGTCGAGAACATCCGCACCTCCGGGCGGATGCTTCTGGAAATGATCAACGACATTCTCGACCTGGCGAAGATCGAAGCGGGCAAGATGAAGGTCAGGCCGACGGTGTTTCGGCTGGAGGCGGTGGTGAGCGCCCAGTGCGACATGGCCCGCCCCTTGGCGGAGAAGCGGCATATCGAGCTCGCCTTCGAGATCGGCCCCGGGCTGGACGCGATCGAACAGGACCAGGCCAAGGTGCAGCAGATCCTGGCCAATCTGCTCTCCAACGCCGTGAAGTTCACGCCCGAGGGCGGACGGGTCGACGTGATCGGGCGACTGGCGGAGCCGGCCGGAGGGGGGCCGCCGCGGGAGTTTCTCCTGGAGGTGGCCGACACGGGCGTGGGGATCGCGGCCGACGAGCAGCAGACGATCTTCGAGAAGTTTCGCCAGGGGAACGCGTTTCGGCGGGATGATGCCATGACCCGGGAGTTTTCCGGCACGGGCCTGGGTCTCTCGATCGTGCGGGAGCTCTGCCGGCTGCTCGGCGGAGATGTGTCGCTCGAGAGTCAGCTCGGCCGGGGCAGCCGGTTTACCGTGCGGCTGCCCTTGCAATTGGAGCTCGACGAAGCCGACGATGCCCGGCTCGATGCCGTCGCCCGGGGCGTGGCCTGAGTGCCGGCCGGGTCGGGGCCCCACGCATCATGAAAGGCTTTCATGCCCGCTGAACCCGCCTCCGAAGTCGTGCTCTTCACCGATGGCGCCTGCAGCGGCAATCCGGGCCCAGGGGGCTGGGCCTTCATCCTGCGGCATCCGGGCACCGGCAAGGAGCTGGCCGATTCGGGGGCCGAGCCCGACACCACGAACAATCGCATGGAGCTGACGGCCGTCGTCCGCGGTCTCACGCAGCTCAAGCGGCCGACGAAGGTGGAACTCGTCACCGACAGCGTCTACGTGGGCACCGGGCTTTCGGAGTGGATGCCCAAGTGGAAGGCCCAGGGCTGGAAGCGGAAGGAGAAGGGTAAGCTCGTGCCCGTCAAGAATGAAGACCTCTGGCGGGAACTCGATCGGTTGGCCTCGGCCCACACGATCCGCTTCTCCCACGTGGCCGGGCATTCCGGGCACCTGGAGAACGAGGCCTGCGACCGGATGGCGGTCGAGGCCTACAAGCAACTCCAGGCGGACAAGCGGCGCTGAGCCGGTCAGCCGCCGGCGGCCCTGGTCAGGGCGACGATTTCCAGAACCTGAGTTGGGTCAACCGGTCGGGGGCTCAGGGTGGGAGCCGCTCCAGCATCTTTTTGGCCAGCCCGCGGGCCTGCGTGGGGTTCGAGTCGATCTCCTCCAAGCCTTTGCCAAGCCAGTCGGCCGTCTGCGGATCGGTAGCACGCACGTCGTCGACCCACACGGCGAACAAGTCCCGCTCGCTGTCCACAGGCTGCCCTTCCACGTAGCGTTCGAGTTGCAACCGCACGACCCCAAGCGGCGGCTGAACGTCCACGTGGACCACCCGCGGCTGAGGGACGCCCGACGGGCCGCACCCCGTCAAACAAACTCCTGGCATCAACACGAGCCAGGCGGCCGCACGCACGGTTTTTCCCGGAGATTCGACTGTCATTCCACCGCTCCCGCAGGCTTTCGTGAAGGAAACAGCGAGGAACTACAGTGCGCCGACGTCGACCGGTGCGCCATCGCTGCGATGGCCAAGCCTCTGGAACAGGAGCGGGCTCACTTCGTTGCCGATGAACACCACCGCGCCGTCCGCCATAACGGTGTTGACGCCGCTGCTGTGCATGCTGCGGGGCGGCACGATCTGCCGCGTGAAACTGTTGAGCCAGCCGCCAAGCCCGACGCCCACCGTCGGCTGCATCCAGTTGGGAGGCGCCGCCGTGTTGAGCAGGGTCTGCATCGGCAGACCGCGGCTCCACCGCGACCCGTTCTGCGAATTCGATGCGGTTGGCGTGCTCGAACCGGCACGTGCGAGTTCGGCGTCTGTCAAGAAGTTCAAGTCCGACGCCGTGATTCCGCCCACGCTGAACACGTCGAAGGGATACCTGTCGCCTCCGGTACCCGACAGAAATTCCGCGGCCAGGATCGTCTTCGAGAGCCCGTCGGTCACCTCGCTGATCCTGGTTCCTTGGGTGGCCACGACCATTCCGTTGGTGGTCCGCAGAACATGTTCCTCGTCGTAGCCGGTCTGATAACCAGCCATCGTCGGATTGCTGCCCGCAGACCAGGCGTAGTGGTTCCCAGGGAGGTTTCCCGACCTGAAGGTCTGGTCGGCAGACGGACAGAGGAATCCTTCCACCCGCACGAGGCCGAACGCTGGGGCGTCATGATGCTGATTCGTCGTCTTCGTGCGAGTCACGAAGTCGTACAGGGTGTTCTGTTCGATGAAGGGTAGGACCATCACGTGGGCACTTAGCAGCGTGTACGGGAATTGCCACCCGCCCCCGAAAGCGCTCAAGCCGGGAGGGAAATTGGCTCCTTTGGCGAAAGAATCCTTTCGGGCGGAAACGTAGCCGTGCATCCCGAGGCCGAGTTGCTTGAGTTTGTTGCTGCACGAGATTCGGCGAGCCGATTCGCGGGCGCTCTGCACCGCGGGCAGCAGGAGGCCGATCAGCGTGGCGATGATTGCGATCACGACGAGCAGCTCGACCAGAGTGAATCCGCAAGCAACTCCCGGAGAGGGAGTTCTGTCGCGGCGGCCGAGACGATTCGCACTGCCCGGGACACCATCCCCGCAACGAAGGAAGGACCTCAGCATCTTCACTCGTCCGTCCCTGTTTCAGTTCAAGATCAGCATGGAAAGGCGGTAAACGACCCGGCAACGGCCGAGCATCCCCCGCTCTCTTTTTCCGGCCCGTGGCCGAAAAGTGCCATTCCCGGCGGGAGTCGCCGCGACTTTTTCTACAATCCGGGCATGGATGCCGTCGCTGCGACCGCCGAGCCGAGCCTTACGACCCGACTCGAGCGGCTGCCGGGGGTGGGCACGGCCCGGGCCGAGCGGCTGGCGAAGCTCGGGCTGGTGACCGTCCGCGATGCCTTGATGCACTTTCCCCGGGACTACAAGGACTTCTCGGGGGCCCATGCGATCGCCGATCTGGTCGAGGGAGAACATGCTTCGGTGGCCGGCCTGGTCACCGACGTCGCAAGCCGCACCACCTTCCAGGGCCGGGCGATGCTGACCGTCACGATCGAAGCGGCTGCCGGGGGCCGGATCAAGGCCGTCTGGTTCAACATGCCCTTCATGGCCAAACGATTCGAGCCCGGCATGCGGGTGGTGGTCGCCGGCCAACCCCGCCGCGGCCGGCAGGGCTGGGAGTGTGCCCATCCGGAGGTCCGCTGGCTCACCGCCGACGAGCAGGCCCACGCCTCGGAGTGGCTGGCGATCTATCCCTTGGCCGAGGGCGTGCAGCAGTCGCACGTGCGGCTGGCCGTGCAGGCGGCGCTCGCGCATGCCGCGACGATCGTTCCCGAGGCACTGCCGCCGGAGACGCTCGCCGAGAAGCACCTCCTGCCGATTAACGAGGCCCTGCGGCAGATTCATTCTCCGGCCAGCGCCGAGATGATCACGGCGGCCCACCGCCGGTTTGTCTACCAGGAACTGCTGATGCTCCAGCTGGCCCTGCGGATGCACCGCGGCCAGCAGAAGCGGGCCCATGCCGCGCCGGCGATCGCCGTCGACGCCCGGCTCGATGCCCGGATCCGGGCCCGGTTTCCCTTCGAGTTCACGGCGGCCCAGCGGAAGGTCTGCAGCGAGATCGCGACCGACCTGGCGAAGCCCGAGCCGATGAACCGCCTGCTCCAGGGCGATGTAGGCAGCGGCAAGACGGCCGTGGCGACCTATGCGATGCTCGCCACCGTGGCCACGCCGGTGAAGCCTGCAGCAGCCATCGGAGATGCGGTCCGCGGCGACGCGGTGCCGGGTGAGCCGGTCGCTGTCGAGCCGGCATCCGACGAGAAGCCGGCCCGCTACCAGGCCGCGATCATGGCTCCGACGGAGCTGCTCGCCCGGCAGCACTTTGCGGGCCTCGAGCGGCTGCTCAACGGCAGCGGTGTCGAGGTGCAGCTGCTCGTGGGCGGGCAGACGGCGAAGCAGCGGGAGAAGATCCTTGGCCGGATCGCCGCGGGTCAGACCGACATCGTGGTGGGCACCCAGGCCCTCGTCTGTGGCGGGGCGCGGTTCCGCCAGCTCGGCCTCGTGGTGATCGACGAGCAGCATCGCTTCGGTGTGCTCCAGCGGGCGGTGCTCCAGCAGGGCGAGGCCGAGCCGCACACACTGGTGATGACGGCCACGCCGATTCCCCGCACGATCGCCCATGCCGTCTACGGCGACCTCGACATCTCCGTGCTCGACGGCCAGCCGCCGGGTCGCCAGCCGGTGGCCACCTACCGGGTGACACCGGCAGAACTCGACCGCTGGTGGGATTTTTTTCGGGGCAAGCTCGCCGCCGGCCGGCAGGGCTATGTGGTGGTGCCCTCGGTGGAGGAGTCGAAGCGGGATCTGGCGAGCATCTCCTCGGCCTTCGAGGAGCTGGCCAACGGTCCCCTGGAGGCCTTTCGGCTGGGCCTCGTGCATGGCCGGCTCAAACCGGCCGCGAAGGCGGGCATCATGGAAGACTTCCGGGCTGGACGGCTCGACGTGCTCGTGGCGACGAGCGTGATCGAGGTGGGCATCGACGTGCCGGCCGCCACGCTCATGACGATCCTCGACGCGGAGTCGTTCGGCCTGGCCCAGCTCCACCAGCTCCGTGGCCGCGTGGCCCGCGGTCCCACTCGCGGCATCTGCGGGGCGGTGACCGGCTCCGGCGACGAACCGCATCCCCGGGTGGATGCCTTTGTCGCCAGCTGCGACGGCTTCGACTTGGCTGAGCAGGATCTACGGCTGCGGGGCCCCGGCGACTTGGTGGGCACGCGGCAGAGCGGCGCGCCGCCGCTCTACCTGGCCGACCTGCTCCGCGACGGGGCGGTTGTGGCGGAGGCCCGGCGCGACGCCCTGACAATCTTCGAGACCGACCCCCAACTGGCCGATCCGAAGTACGACCGGCTGCGGAAGCTCGTGATTGACCGCTGGGGCGAGATGCTCGGCCTCGGCCAGGTGGGCTGAGGTGAGCCGCCCTCATCGAATTCTCACGGCTTTTCGCGCTGCCGGCTTGCCGATCCGGAAGGTACGGTCTTCCAAGGATGGCGGTCATGATCGCGGTCGATGCCGCGGTCCTTCTCGAATCGACGGAGCCCTTGGGATGCGGGTTCGTGCCCTCTTCATCTCCGACGTCCATCTCGGCTGCCGATTTTCGCGGGCCGAGGAGCTGTTTGCCTTTCTCGGCCGGATCGAGCCCGACCGGCTCTACCTCGTTGGCGACATCATCGACGGCTGGAAGCTGAAGCGGTCGTTCTACTGGACCGACACGTCGAGCTTCGTGGTCCGCCGGATTCTGGGGATGCTCAAGCGGGGCACCCGGATCGTCTACGTCACAGGCAACCACGACGAGTTTCTCCGCACCTTCGCCCCCCAAGCCTTCGGCCACATGGAGCTCGTCGACCTGTGCATTCATGAGACGGCGGACGGCCGCCGGCTGCTCGTGATCCACGGCGACTTTTTCGACCATCTCACGAAGCATGCCGCCTGGGTCTATCACCTTGGCGACCGGGCCTACACCCTGGCCCTGCACCTCAACAAGTGGATGAACATCGCCCGCCGGTCGCTTGGCTATCCCTACTGGTCGTTCTCCTCGCTGCTCAAGAGCAAGGTGAAGCGGGCGGTGAACTTCATCAACGATTTCGAGCACTTCGTGGCCCGCTACACACGGAAGAAAGGCTGTACTGGAGTGATCTGCGGCCACATCCACGTGCCAGCGATTCGGCAGATCGACGGCGTCGAGTATTTCAACTGCGGCGACTGGATGGAGCACTGCACGGCGCTCGTCGAGCATCTCGACGGCCGGATCGAGCTGGTCGATCACACCTGGCTGGAGGGCCAGCCGACGGTGCAGGAGGAGCCGGCGGAGGCCGACACCCCGTTCGAGCCGGCGATCGCCGCGATGCTCGCCCCGCATCTCTCCCTGGCCGACACGCCCCGCGTGGCCTGACCACCCGCGGCTGCTGAGGTTCCAGCACGCGGTTGTCACGACGCCGACGGCTGGCGACCGCGGGAGTTTGCAACCTCCCCCGGGAGCAAGGCCGTGCTCGTCCGCTTCGAACGGGAGTAGAGCTGCCGCTATGCTGATCGGTCACCGGGTCTTGGAATGCCCGGTGACAACCCAGGAGGAGCAGCGGGCATGGCGAAGAAGAAGCAGGATGCCAAGGGCAAGCTCAAGGCTGCCGGCGGCCGAATCGGCATGCGGACCGGAGAGGCACTTGTCGAGGCCGACGAGGCCTGGAGCGCCGCCGAGCCAGAGGTCGTGGTGGGCGAACTCGACGGGCCGGTGGGCTACGCGATCGCGAACCTGCTCGGCGACCAGACCAAGGGCCACACCCGGGTGTTCGCGATCCTGAACTCCGACGTGCAGGTGCGGCCCGCGACACTTATGGTGAGCAAGGTCACCGTCAACAACTCGAAGTACACCAACATCCTGATGGGCACCGTTCAGGCGGCGATTGCCCACGGGGTGCTCGATGCCGTCCGGGCGGGCGCCATCCCCAAGAAAAAGGTCAATGACATCGGGATCATCGTCTCGGTCTGGCTGGACCCGGGAATCGTGGACGCGGCCTACGATCCGGAGGTGCTGTTTCGGACCAACCGCGAAGCCACCGCGAAGGCGATCGGCAAGGCGATGCGACACGAGCCCACGATCGAGTGGTTGCTGGCCAACCAGGCGAAGGTGCCCCACTACTTCCACCAGCTGGCCCTCGACGGCCAACTGGAGTGACGGCGGGGCACCTCTGCAGCCCACAGCCGAGCGCTGGCGGCACCGGGCCCGCTGCCGACTGGCGGGGCCGCCGCCGCGTCCTGCCCGTTTTCCCCAGTTTGCCGAAACCGCTGGGCCGCCAGCGGCCGACCAGCGGTTTCGGCCCGGCAGTCTGCACGCATGGGCTCGGCCGAGCCGAAACCATGGGAGCTATGACGGTTCGACCAAAGTCCATCACGGGGTTCGGAACGTCGGTGGCGATTCTCGTGACGACGTGCGTTGCCTGCCTCGCGAGGCTGGGCGGGGCTGAGTTTCAGGAACTCGACACCGATCGCGACGCATTCACGCCCGCCACGACCACCGCGAGAGTGGGTACCGTTCTGACCGAAGCGTCGTACGTGTGGATCGACAACCGCGGCCTGCCGGCCACGAACAGCTTCCCGGAACTGCTCGTGCGGCTTGGTGTGCGCGAACGCTTCGAATGGAGGCTTGGCTTCAACTTCGAGCAGAACTCCGGGGGGAGTGTCGTTGCAGCCGTTGAAGTCGGTGAGCCGCCGGAGGGGGAGGCCGGAACAGAGGAGGCGAATCTGCTTTACGGATGCAAGCTCCGAGTGACCGACCAGGCAGGCTGGATTCCACGGAGTGCGGTCATCGTCGAAGCATTCACGCCCGTTGCCGGCGACATCTGGGGAACCGAACCGTCGGCTACCTACACGTTTGGCTGGGAGTTGCCCGCCGAGTGGAGGTTTGACACCGCGATTCGTTATGCCCGCGCCGAAAGCGAGGGGGGCTGGTTCGACCGCTGGATGCCGTCGACCGTGCTGCGGATGCCAGTGACGGAACGCTGGGAGGTCCACGCCGAGTGGTTTGGCAGTTGGACCGAGGGCCTGGCGAACGACAAGGTGCAGCCGTTTGCTGGTCCGGGTACCCACTTCATGCTGACACCGTCGTTCGAGATCGGCTGCCGTATGGGCTGGGGCCTCACCCGCGACGCGGCGGGCTACTTCGTCGATGCCGGCGCCGGCTGGCGGTTCTGACGGGTTGGCCGCCAGGCGGCGTGAGCCACTCGGGCTCGGGCAGGGCTCATCGCACGCCCGGTGTAACCTTGCCCCAGTCCCGCTTGAATTGCATGGCCGCGAAGGCATCGCGGACTTTCTTCGTGCCCGGATGGTTTGGACCGAGCGTCTTCTCCAGGATCGCGATCGCCCGCTTGAAGAGCGGTTCGGCCTCATCGAATTTGCCCTGCTTCTGGTACAGGATTGCGAGATTGTTCAGACTCAAGGCCGTGGTCTTATGGTCGGGGCCGTAGGTCTTGTCGCAGATGGCAAGGGCCCGACGGCAGAGAACTTCGGCCTCGCTCAGTCTGCCCTGTTTGTCATACAGGGACGCCAGGTTGCTCATGCATACGGCCGTCGTTGCATGCTCGGGCCCGAGCTTTCTCTCCTGGATCTCGAGAACCCGCTTCACGAAGGGCTCAGCGTCGTCGTATTTCTCCTGCTTCAAATACAGCATCGACAGGTTGTTCAAGCTGCGGATCAGGTCGGGATGATCCGGTTCCAGTGACTTCTCCTGGATGGAAAGGGCTTGTGCATAGTACGGTTCGGCCTCTGCGTACTTGGCGTGGCTGAAGTACATGAATCCGAGATCGTTGAGGCAGCGGGCTGTGTTCGGGTGGTCCGGGCCGTTCTGTGCGGATGCTTCGTCCACCATCTTTTTGGCGATCAGATCTGCGTCCGTTAAACGGCCTTGCCTCACGAGGTCGGAGGCTTGGGCTTCGAGGGTCTGGGCGTCGGCCAGAGCGCAGCAGAGCATTGCGCCAGCGAGCCACGTCACAATCCACATGCGAATATCCCCGGCGATGTCGGAATCTCCGACCGACGAGTATATCCCGCCCGCGTTCGCGGGAATCGCCCCGAGGGCTGGATGCGGATGTTCTGATTCACCTGAGTCGGCCCGGGGCGCTCCGGCGGCCGCTCAGCCTTGGTGAATCGGCTCCATCGCCCGCCAGGTGCTCCCGGTTCGTTCCACACGGTGGTAGAGCGTGTCTCGCTCCACCGGCTCGCGGCCAGCCTCGCGGATCAGCCGCGTGATGTCATCCACGGAGAGCACCTCGGGCGTCGTCGCACCGGCGTCGTGGTAGATGAGTTCATGCCGCACCGTGCCGTCGAGGTCGTCGGCTCCGTAGGCCAGGGCGGCCTGGGCCGTGCCGATGCCGAGCATGATCCAGTAGGCCTTCATGTGGTCGAAGTTGTCGAGCACCAGTCGGCTGATCGCCATCGTTCGCAGGCTCATGGCGGGCGACGGCTTGGGGATGTGTGAAAGCCGGGTGTTGTCGGGATGGAAGGCGAGCGGGATGAAGGTCTGAAAGCCGCCGGTTTCGTCCTGGAGATCCCGCAGCCGCACGAGGTGGTCGGTGCGGTGATAGGCGTTCTCGATGTGGCCGTAGAGCATCGTGGCGTTGCTCCGCAGCCCGAGTTCGTGGGCCGTGCGATGGATATCGAACCATTCCTTCGTGTCGGCCTTGTGCTCGCAAATCCTGTCGCGAACCTCCGGATGGAAGATTTCCGCCCCGCCTCCGGGCAGGCTGCCAAGGCCGGCATCCTTGAGTTCCATGAGGATGTCGCGGATGCTCCGCTTGGTCAGGTGGCAGAACCAGTTGATCTCGACCGGAGTCCAGGCCTTGAGATGCAGGCTTGGATAGGCGTCATGGAGGATGCGGATCAGGTTCAGATACCAGTCGTAGTCCTTCTGGTGGTGCAGGCCTCCGACGATGTGCATCTCCGTCGAACCCGCCTCGACCGCCTCTCGGCCCCGAGCCAGGATTTGTTCGTCGCTCATCACGTAGCCACGCGACTCGCGCAGGTCCGCCCGGAAGGCGCAGAACGTGCAGCGGTAGACGCAGACGTTGGTCGGGTTCAGATGGGTATTGATGTTGTAGTAGGCGAAATTGCCGTTCTTTCGCTCGCGGACGAGATTCGCCAGTTCCCCCAGTTCGTGAAGGTCGATGGCTGGATCCCAGAGCGACTCGGCCTCCGCAGGCGACAGCCGCTCACCGGCCTCGACTTTCTCGCGAATCGCATCCAAAGACGGAGTAATGACGCGGATCAAGAGGATCTCCTCGGTGGGGGGGCACGCAGGGCCGCTGGCTCACCAAGAGAACCGCAGACTGGCGGAATTCGCAACTGCGCTCCGCCAACCGTGAGGCGGGCAACCCCACCCCGCTCCCGGAGCCCTCCACCTACACCCAGAGATCGATTCCGATCGCGGCCAGGAGGACGAGTCCGATGGCCGCGTTGGCGGTGAAGAAGGCCTGGTTGACGTGGGAGAGGTCGTCGGGCCGCACGAGGGCGTGCTCCCAGATGAGCAGGGCGGCGATGATGGCGACGGCAGCCCAGTAGATCGGACCGAGGGCGGGCACCGCCTGGGCGAGCAGCGCCAGAAGCAGGAGCGTGGCGCCGTGGAGCCACTTGGCGCGGGTGAGCGCCGCGGCCACGCCCACGCGGGCGGGCACGCTGTGGAGGCCGTGGGCGGCGTCGAAGACGGCATCCTGGCAGGCGTAGATGATGTCGAAACCGGCCACCCAGGTGGTGACGGCCAATCCGAGGATCACCGCGGGCATCATGTCGGCCGGATCGCTGAGCAGCGTTTCGCCGCGAAGAGCGATCCAGGCGGCGACGGGAGCCAGCCCGAGGGCCGCTCCCAGCCAGAGATGGGCCAGGGATGTGAACCGCTTGGCAAACGAATAGCCGAGGAGCCAAGCGAGCACCGGCAGCGAGAGGACCAGCGGCAGCCAGTTGGGCAGAAACAGCAGCGTGGAGGCGATGAAGCTGATCGCCGAGGCGACGACGAGCAGGAGCACGTCGCGAGGTGACACGTCACCCCGCGGCAGGTGCCGATTGGCGGTGCGGGGGTTTTCGGCGTCGATCGTGCGGTCGGCAAGCCGGTTGAAGGCCATCGCAGCCGTGCGAGCCGTCACCATGCAGGCGAGAATGCCGAGCATCCGGAGGACCAGCGACCGCGTGACGCCGGCCGAGCCACCTTGCCCATCGGCATGAATCGCGATCAACGCGGCCATCACGGCGAAGGGCAGGGCGAAGATCGTGTGGCTGAATCGCACGAGTTCGAGATATGTCCCCAGCCGCCCACGGTTCGGCTGGGCTGGAGCATCAGCCGCAGTTGGATTCGCGGCCGCCGGGGTGATCGTGGAAGTGGCCATCATGCCTCCGTGCCCCAGCGGCGGATCAGGGAGTT
Source organism: uncultured Candidatus Kuenenia sp. (assembly GCA_964453165.1). Taxonomy (GTDB): domain Bacteria; phylum Planctomycetota; class Planctomycetia; order Pirellulales; family UBA1268; genus QWPN01. The sequence continues at coordinate 36,223 of CAYVNX010000015.1, forward strand.
GGCCACGCCGAGTTGGTCGCAGATGCGGGCCACGACGAAGTCGACGAGATCAGCCACCGTTTCAGCCTCGGCGTAGAAGCCAGGGGAAGCCGGAAGAACGACGGCCCCGGCCTCGTGGATCGCCTGCATATTCTTGAGCTGCGGGAGCGAGAGCGGTGTCTCCCGCGGCACCACGACGAGTTTCCGCCGCTCCTTCAGGTGCACCTCGGCGGCCCGGTGGATCAGGTTCTCTCCCATGGAGTGGGCCACGGCCGCGAGCGTGCTGCCGCTACAGGGACAGATCACCATGCCCGCCGTGAGAAATGAGCCGCTGGCGATCGGGGCCATCAGGTCGCGGTAATGATGGAGATGGAGCCGGCCGGCGGCCGGTGGGGCGTGGCCGAGCAGATCCAGTGGATCGAGCGATTCGAGGTCGATCCGCCTGCCGAGCTCCTCTGCGATCACCGCCTGCCCCGCGGGGCTGACAGTCAGGTGCACCTCCCGGCCTGCTGCCAGGAGCACGTCGAGCAGGCGGACGCCGTAGGGAGCCCCGGAGGCTCCCGTGATCGCCACGACGAGCGGGAGCGTGTCAGCCATTCACCGCAGCCTCCGCAGAAGCCGCAGCGGTCGCTGTCCGCGTTGCGATCGTGAGCGTGGCGATTCCGAACGTGAGCGGAAGCATCGTCACGGCGTCGTAACCAGCCGCCCGTACGACCGCAGCGAGCCGCTCGCCCGAAGGAAACTCCTCCACGCTCTGATTGAGATAGGTGTAAGCATCCGACCGGTTGTGGGCCAGGGCGTTGCCCAGCCGCGGCAGCACGTTGCGGAAGTACCAGAGGTAGCCGTGTCGGATCAGGGCGGCGCGGGGCAACGAAAACTCCAGAATCGCCAGGCGGCCGCCGGGCTTCGTCACGCGAGCCATCTCGGCCAGGCCGCGGCTGGTGTCGGCGATGTTTCGCAGGCCGAAGGCGACCGTGACGAGATCGAACGTGGCATCAGGGAAGGGCAGGGCCATGGCGTCGGCCTCCACCCACTCGATCGGCCGGCTCGCCCGGGCTCCCTTTTCCGCGCCGCGGTCGAGCATCGGCCGGCAGAAGTCGCTGGCCACGATTCGCACGCCCGGCGTTGCCTGAGCCGCGTAGGCGAGCGCCAGGTCGCCGGTGCCGCAGCAGACGTCGAGGATCGACCCGGCCGCCGGGGGCGGCGCCCGGCGAACCGTGGTCCGCCGCCAGAGCACGTCGATACCACCTGACAGCATCCGGTTGGCCAGGTCGTAACGGGGGGCGATCTCGGCGAACATGCCACGGACGCGTTCGCCCGTCTTGTCGACGCCGCCGCAGACCTGGCTGCCAGAGGCGGCGGGCGAGGGTGGGGCGACGGTGGCTGGATCGGCGGTCACGGGCGGCTCGAATGCGGGGTCAGGATGATCTCTCGGTCCGGGTTTCCGTCACTATGGTAGGCCGCCGACCAGAAAGAGAAACGGCTCTGTTCCGGCGGAGCGAGCGACGATCGCGGCCACTCGGGCTGAAAACCAGGCTGAAATGGTGCCTGCCACCAAATCTGGGTAAGGTACGAACCTCGTGGTTCCTCCCCAGGCCCCAGGTGCGGTGCCTGAACCCTTTTGCAGCCTCTTTTCATGAGCAAACCGAACGACCAGTCGCGGATGGACCGCATCGTGTCTCTGGCCAAGCGTCGCGGCTTCATCTTCCAGTCGAGCGAGATCTACGGCGGCCTCAATGGCTTCTGGGACTACGGGCCCCTGGGCGTAGCCCTGAAACGAAACCTCAAGGACTGCTGGTGGCACGACATGGTGGCAGGCCACGACGAACTGGCCACGCTGGCCGGCGCCCCGTCGCCCTACGAAATGGCCGGCCTCGACTGCACGATCATCATGCACCCGCAGGTCTGGAAGTGCTCGGGCCATTTCGATCTCTTTCACGATTGGATGATCGATTGCCGCGAGTCGAAGCGGCGGTATCGCTACGACCACCTCAGCGGCCGCTGGGCGGTCCACAGGGGTAAACGGGCCTTCGTCACGACCGACGCCTCCGGCGACGACGTGCCGACGGAATTGACCGCCCGGGCCCAGAAGTGCTTCGGGTTGCGGGCCAAGCAGGTCGAAGAGATCGAGTGGGAAGGGGAGTCGCTCCCGCTGCCCGCCGCGGTCGCCGCTGGAGTGGCCCTGGCCGAGACGATCGGCCCCGACGCCTCAGCGGCCGGCACGCTGACCGCACCCCGGGAATTCAATCTGATGTTCGAGACGCGAATCGGAGCCATGGCGGGAGACGACGATCGGGCCTTCCTCCGTCCGGAGACCGCCCAAGGCATCTTCGTCAACTTCAAGAACGTCTGCGACACTTCGCGGGTGCGGGTGCCTTTTGGCATCGCCCAGATAGGGAAGAGCTTCCGCAACGAGATCACACCGCGAAACTTCACCTTCCGATCGCGTGAGTTCGAGCAGATGGAGATCGAGTTCTTCTGCCGGCCCGCCGATTCTGCCGAGTGGTATCGCTACTGGCGGGACCGCCGCTGGAAGTGGTATCTCGATCTCGGGCTCACCGAGGGCAAGCTCCAGCTGCGGGAGCACGACAAGGATGAGCTTTCCCACTATTCGGTCGGCACGGCCGACATCGAATACGCCTTTCCATTCCTGGCCGAGGGCGAATTCGGTGAGCTCGAGGGCATCGCCCACCGCGGTGATTTCGACCTCCGCAGCCACATGGAGGGCAAGCTCGTCCGCCGCGACGGCGAACTCGTGGTCGAGACCGGCGACGACGGCAAGCCCCGGCATCGGGGCAGCGGCAAGGATCTCTCCTACTTCGACGACATCACGAGGGAGCGGTACGTGCCCCATGTGATCGAGCCCTCGGCCGGCGCTGATCGGGCGGTGCTCGCGTTCCTCTGCGACGCCTACCATGAAGATGAGGTGCCCGACGAAGACGGCAAGCCCCGGAGCCGGACGGTGATGAAACTGCACCCCCGCCTGGCCCCGGTGAAGGCGGCCATCCTGCCGCTGGTCAAGAAGGACGGCATGCCTGAAGTCGCCATCGAACTCTACCGCAGCCTCAAGCGGCACATGCCCTGCCAGTACGATGAGAAGGGCTCCGTGGGTCGCCGCTACGCCCGGCAGGACGAGGCGGGCACGCCCTGGTGTGTGACGATCGACGGCCAGACATTGGTGGACAAGACGGTCACGCTCCGCGACCGGGATTCGCTCGCTCAGGAGCGGTTGCCGCTCGCCGAGGTGGTGGACCTGCTGCGGGATCGGCTCGGATGAAGCCCGCGATTGCCACGGTCTCGAGCCTTGAGAGCCCGCTCGAGGCGATCCTCGAGGACTACGCCGCGGGCCACGTCGACGCCGTCGATCTCTGGCTCGGCCAGGCCGACGGTTTCCTCGCCGACCGCTCGGTGGAGAGCCTGCGAGAACTCCTCGGTCGGCAGGGCATCGCGCCCGTCGCCGCGAGCTTTCAGGGAGGCCTGCTTACGAGCCAGGGCGAGGCCCGCCGGGAACACTGGAAGACCTTCGAGGGTCGGCTGACGCTCTGCCGCGACTTGGGTGTCCCAGTGCTCGTCGTCGCGGGTGATGCCTTCGGGCCGCTTTCGCCCCAGGATCTCGGCCGCCTCTCGGCCAGCCTCGTCGAGGCCGCCAAGCGTGCCGCCGACGCCCAGGTGCGGCTGGCCCTGGAGTTCGACGCGCGGGCCGCGTTTCCCAACAACCTCCAGTCAGCCCTGGCCGTGGTGGAGGACGTGGGACACCCGGCCCTGGGTCTCTGCCTCGACTGGTTTCACTTCACCGTAGGCCCAAGCAAGCCGCTCGACCTCGGCCTCGTTTCGAACGAGACGCTCGCCCATGTGCAACTCTCCGACATCACCGACGTGCCCCGCGAGATGGCGAGCGACGCCGATCGAATCCTGCCCGGCGAGGGCAACTCGCCTCCGACCGACCTGATCGCCAGGCTCGAGCAGATCGGCTACACGGGAGCCGTGGCCGTGGAACTCCACAATCCCCGCCTCTGGGGCGTGCCGCCCCGCCAGTTCGGCGAGATCGCAATCACCGCCCTGCGGAAGCTGCTCGGCCAGGCCACGATGTGAGCCGCCCCCGAGCCAGCACGCCAGAGTTGACCCGAGGCTCGGGGGTCGGCGAACGCTCGCGGAGCATCGGGGCGTATCTTCGCCCGCGACGTGACTTTTGCCGCCCCAGAGCCGAAGCGGTTGCGTTGACCCGGACGCTACGCCGTCACTCGTGCTCGTAGATCAGGCTGCCCCGCTCCTCGATCTCGTCGATCGGCCGGAGGTTCCCCTCCATTTCAGGGGGCACGATCGGAAAGTGGCGAGCGGCCGTGAGGATCTCCACCATCTCCACGCAGCAGTCGCCCGGCCGAGTCACCCACAGGGCCGGGTCGTGCTTCCGCAGGTCCACCGGGACGGAATACGTTCGGAGGGTCTTTCGCCGGCCCTTCACATACTGGGGGAAGAACGAGATCGAGAGTTCCCGGAGGGACCGGTAGATCGGGTCGCGATAGCGGAGCAGGGGGCTGTTGCTCTTCGAAATCGCCCCCCACAAACCCCGGCGCCGAAACAAGACCACGACATGGTCCACGTCGCCCCGAGCCGCTCCCATATCCATTAACAGGGGGGGGTGGCCAGCCAGGGCCAGGGCTGCCGCTCCCACGAACGCAGCCTCGATGCAGTGGGCCACGTTGTACTCGAGCACTCCGGCCACGGAGCGGGCCGTGTGCCCGTGTTCCTCGTAGTTCCAGGGAATCCGATTGATGAAGTTTTGAATTCTCGACGGGCTTCGCAGGCCGCGGAGCGTCGATTCCACGTCCCGGGGAAGACCCAGGCTCACTGCTTCTGCAACTGCCTGTGGCATCTGACCGCCCTCCTTTCCGGTCCGGCTTCCCTACGAAAAAGAAAGCCAATCGACCAAGGAATCATAGCCGAAATCGAAGAATCTGTGGGGTTTTCGTGAGGAGGTCCCCAACTCGGGCGAGCGCACGGGGTTCGCCCGGCATCACCGACTCCGGTACGATGATCATGGGTGAGGTACACCCGTATCGCCGCCGCTCCGGAGGGAATCGGGCATGCGAAAAACCTGGTTTTCAGCGTTGGTGGCGGCGTTGATCGTCGTCGCTGGGGCACCCGAGGCTTCGGCGTGGCGGGGGTGCGGTCGAGTCGGTTTCGTGAACCGTGGCTTCGGCTACGGCTGGGGCTGGAACCGCGGTTGGTGTGGCCCTGGCCTGGTTGGGCCCGGGTTTGTCGGGCCTGGATGCGGCTGGGGCTTCGGCTACCGCCAGTGCTTCGGTTGGCGAGCCCCATGCATTGGCTACGGGTATGGCTGGCCGGGCTTCGGCGGCTGGTATGGCGGCGGATTCTCTGGTTGCGAAAGTGTCTTCCTGAGCGTGCCCTTCGGCGGCGGGGCTACGTTCTTTTCAGGCAGCGTTGTGCCCTATCCGGTGCCGGTCTGGGCGCCATATGGTGCGGCGCCCTTCTGGTTCGGTGAGGTAGCACGACCGCGGGCTGCCACGAGGGCTGTGGAAGCGTCATCGGTTCGGGTCAACCCTTCCCCGGTCAGGCCACTGCCGACGGCCGTCGCAGCGGCCCCCGCGCCGGGACTCCGCCGGCCGATCACCGTCGCCGCGCGCAAGCGGGCGGCGGGCCTCGTCACCGCCGGCGACCGGCATCTGCTCGCATCCGGCGCGGAGCCGGCGCGGCTTTCGGCCGCTGCGGCTTCGTATCGCCGCGCCGTGGCCGCTGCGGCCGATGATCCAGACCTCCATATTCGGCAGGCTCTGGTGCTCACCTGGCTCGGCCGCGGCGACGAGGCCGAGGCAGCCTGTGCCAGGGCCGTCGCGCTCGACGGTCGGCTCGCCGATGAAGAGCCGGGTCAGGTCGCTCCGCTCCTCGCTCGCGGCCGACGGATTCTCCAGGGTTTGGCGGACGATCTGCCGGCAGGGGACGCTCCGGCCCGGACCATGCTGGCGGCCATCGAGGAACGCTGGCTCCGTGGACCCGAGGTCGTTCAGGCCGTCGCGCTGGCGGCCAACACGCCGTCGGATCGCTGACCCGCCGCTCGCCGGAGTTTGGGCAGCGGCTACTATCGGCCATGGCCGAGGGTTGAAGCTTCCACACGCGTTCGCCGGGGCCAACCCGCACGGAATCACGTTCAACCCCATGAAGTTCTGGCGGGTATCTTGAAGGGCGTATGACTGTCGCATCCAACGCAGCGAATCTCTGTGCCCGCATCGATCTTGCCGAGTCGGACGGCCGGGCGCGGCTCGATGCCCTCCGGGCGAAACTCGTCTCGCAGGGCGACGTCGTCAGCCCGGCCAGTCGCCAACGCACGATCGATGTCTTTGGTGAGCCGCTTTCGCCGCGGCAGGTCGTCGCCCGGATTTGTGAAGACGTTCGGGCCAAGGGACGAGAAGCCCTGCTCGACTATTCGCGGCGGATCGACCGGGCCGAGACCGATGCGGGCTCGCTGATCGTTCCGGCGGCGCGGCTGGCCGCCGCCCACGCCGCGGCGGATTCCGGCTTCTTGGGAGCGGTTCGCCGCATCCGTGATCGTGTCATTCGATTCCAGGAGGCCGTACTCGCCTGCGACGTAACGGTGCCGCTCCCAGGTGGCGGTTCGCTGCGGCAGCGGTATGTGCCGCTCGATCGCGTGGGCGTGTGCGTGCCCGGTGGCGCGGCGGCGTATCCCTCCACGCTCTTGATGACGGTCGTGCCGGCCCGCGTGGCCGGTGTGCGCGAGATCGTCGTCGTCGCTCCCCCGACGCCGTTTGGCGCCGACAACCAGCAGGTGCTCGCCACCTGCCACGAGCTTGGTGTGACCACCGTCGTGCGGGCCGGCGGGGCCCAGGCAGTTGCCGCGCTTGCCTACGGGGTCGAAGGGCTCCCCCGGGTCGACAAGATCGTTGGGCCCGGCAACCTGTTCGTGGCCTTGGCCAAGGAATACGTATTCGGTGACGTGGCGATCGATTCGATCGCCGGGCCGAGCGAGATCGTGGTTGTGGCGGATGACGCCGGCCGGCCGGCGAGTATCGCAGCCGACATGCTCGCCCAGGCCGAGCACTCGCCCGGCTCTGCGATCCTGCTGACAGCCAGCCGTGCTGTGGCGGATGCGGTCGCGGCCCGGCTGGCCGATCAACTCGCCGGGCTTGAACGGGCCGACCTCACCCGCGACAGCCTGGAGCGGTTTGCCGGAATCGTGGTCACCCGCAGCGACGAGGAGTCGGCCGATCTCGCCCACGAGCTTGCCGCCGAGCACCTCTCGATCGACACCCGCGATCCCGAGGCCACGCTCGCTCGGATCCGCCACGTGGGCGCCGCCTTCCTCGGACCGTGGAGCCCGGTGGCTGCGGGCGACTACGCGGCCGGTCCTTCCCACGTCCTGCCGACCGGCGGCACGGCCCGGTTCGCGGCCGGCCTCTCGGCCAACGACTTCGTCCGCGGCGGGAGCGTGATCACCCTCGCGGAGGCTGACCTCGCCGATCTGGCCGCCGACATCCGGATGCTGGCCGACACCGAGGGCCTCACGGCCCATCGCCGCAGCGTGGACGTCCGGTTGGAGCGGTCGTGAGGGTTCCACCGGCCGAACCGATCCGGGCCGTGAGGTAGACTTCAGCGACGCCCTCGAGCAATCCAGGTTCCGTGGAGCACCGGCTCGGGGGCGGCACAAGTCGCGTCGCGGGCGAGGATACGCCTCCATGCTCCGCGAGCGTTCGCCGACCCCCTCGCCGTCCCTGCTCGGTGTGCTACGCCGTCGTTCCAGCTTCCGAGATTCGCCCCAGGCACCGCCATGAATCCCGCCACCTCGATGTCGGCCGCATCCCGCCTCGTCCGCCCCGCCATCGCTGCGATCGGGGGCTACGTGCCGGGTGAGCAGCCGCAGGCGGGCAAGTGGATCAAGCTCAACACCAACGAGAATCCCTATCCGCCCTCGCCGGCCGTGGCCCGGGCGATCGCCGCCACGGTGGCCGGCCGCACGCTGGCCAAATATCCCGATCCGCATGCCACCGTCTTCCGGGTGCGGGCCGCCGAACTCCTGGGTGTCGAGCCCGACTGGATCTTGTGCGGCAACGGCTCCGACGATCTGTTGACGATCCTCGTCCGCACCTTCGTCGGGGAAGGGGAGTGCCTGCGGACGGCGTATCCCTCCTACATCCTCTACAAGACGCTGGCTGAGATTCAGGGTGCTGGCTGCGACGAGGTGATGTTTCGCGGCGACTGGTCGATCGGCGACGACTTCGCCGCGGCTCGGCCGGACCTGCGGCTGGCGTTCCTCGCGAATCCCAACAGCCCGTCGGGCACGCTCGTGCCGCCCGAGCAGGTGCGGGCCATCGCCGATCAACTGCCCTGTCCGCTGGTGGTGGATGAAGCCTACGGCGACTTCGCCGAGACCGATTGCCTCGACCTCGTCCGGCAGTGCGAGCGGGTGATCGTGACCCGCTCCTTCAGCAAGTCGTACGCCCTGGCCGGCCTCCGATTCGGCTTCGCCGTGGCCCGGCCCGAGATCATCGCTGAATTGCGGAAGGTCAAGGATTCCTACAACTGCGACGCCCTCTCGATCGCCGCCGCCACCGCCGCGATCGACGACCAGGCCTGGCTGGCGGACTGCATCGGCAAGATTGTCGCTACCCGCCGTCGGCTGACCGACGCGCTCCGCGACCTTGGCTTCCTGCCGGTGGAGAGCCAGGCCAACTTCGTCTGGTGCACCCACCCGGAGCGGCCGCACCGGGCGATCTACGAGGCCCTCAAGGCCCGGCAGATCCTGATTCGTTTCATGCAATATCCCGGCTGGGGCGACGGCCTGCGGATCACCGTCGGCACCGACGACGAAATCGACGCCTTCCTCGCCTGCCTGAAGACCCTCTGACGCCACGGCCTTCGATCCATACCGCCACCACCCCCAGCTTCCTGACGCCCATGTCCCGCACTGCTACCGTATCCCGCACGACGAACGAGACCGACATTCGCCTGGCCGTCGATCTCGATGGCACCGGCCGGGCCGACATATCGACCGGCCTGGGCTTCTTCGACCACATGCTCACGCTCCTGGCCGGCCATTCCCTGTTCGACCTGCAGGTGGCCTGCCAGGGCGACCTCGAGGTCGATGGCCATCACACGGTCGAGGACGTCGGCCGAGCGCTCGGCTTTGCGCTGGCCCAGGCCCTGGGCGAGCGGCGCGGGATCCGCCGCTATGGCCACTCTGTGCTGCCGATGGACGAGGCGCTCGTGACCGCGGCGGTCGACGTCGGCGGACGGTCAGCCTGCGTGCTGGCCGTGAACTTTCCCGTGCCCACGATCGGCAGCTTCGACGCGCAACTCGTCGAGGTGTTCTGGGAGAGCGTGGCGGCCACGGCGGGAGCGAACGTCCACGCCGTCCTCCACCACGGCCGCAACGGCCACCACATCGCCGAGGCGGTCTTCAAGAGCCTGGCCCGCAGCCTTCGCATGGCCGTGGAGCCCGATCCCCGTCAGCCCGGCATCCCGAGCACGAAGGGCACGCTCACGCAGTCGTGAGTCTGGTACGCTTCGGCACGATCCTCCCGACCCGTGTTCCGGCCGGCCCGTGGCCGCGGGCTTGCAGCCTGCGGATTACGACATCCATTCCGGAAGCGGCAGCGCTTCGAAGCGACGCACCGCGTCACTCGTTCACGTATGTCTCCAGGAACCGGGCCAGGCGGTGGAAGTCGCAGCCCCGCTCGACGTACCGGACGACCGTGACCAGGGTTTCCGGGTTCACCAGTTCCTCGAAGGGGACGTAGTTCAGGTCGAGTTGGCCCGACACGCTCACCATCACGCCGTTGAGACCCCGCTCGGCGAGGGCCCGGTACGCGCCCACACCGAGTTGGCTGCCGAGCATCACGTCGAAGGCGTGGGGCTTGGCGCAGCGTGACTCGTAGCCGAGCTGCAGGCCCACGACCTTGCGGGAGCGGCCCGTCTGCTTCTTGAATTCGTCCGACACGAGCTTGGCGAACATCTTGCCGAGCTGGACGTGCGAGATCGAGATGTGGCCGTGGTCGTCGCGGGGGATGCCCGCCAGGGCCGAGGCCGGCAGGTACTCGGCCAGTCCCTCGGCCAAGACGATCACGCCGTACTGCTTGCCCTCCTGCTCCTCGCGGACCCGCATCGTCTTCACGATCCGGTCCACCACGAGCTCGACGTTCATCACCGGCTTGATCCGGGTCGAGCCGTCGGCCGCGGTCACCGTCTCCTCGCCGCGGTACTTGCCGTGGATGTCCTCCACGCTCATCACCAGGCTGGCCTCGCCGGCGATCGCGGCCCCGTAGGAGAGCCAGCCGGCGCTTCGGCCCATCGTCTCGCAGAGGAAGTA
>CAYVNX010000016.1:0-30226 GCA_964453165.1 uncultured Candidatus Kuenenia sp.
GACATCCACAGCCTCTGAGTCCTGCCGGGCGCGAGGCATCAACGAAGCCGCCCGTGGCCGGACTCGGAGAGCCTCTGCGCCGACGCCAGAAAAACGCCACTCCTTGGGGGAGGGCAGCCGTCCGGGAAGCCGCCTGTTCGGGACCAGAAGACGGGGCACGCAGTTCACGACCCACTCATCAGATCGAGAGTGGCTGTGGAAGTGCCATTGGCCGGACTATCCTTCATTGGTCGTGGCGACCCACGCGACCAGTCGCTGCGTGATCGAGACTTCGTCGAGTTGATGCTCGGACAGCGCGTGCTCGTACGATCCCGCAGCCATCGTGAACGTCGACTGGAGTCCGAAGTGCGACAGTCGCGGACATCCCCCCGGACCTTCCCAATCCGCCATCGCCTCCGCGAGCGCGCTCAAGAGCCCTCCGGCCCGGGCGTGCTCTTCCACTACGGCAACGCTGCGACGACCGCCCACGATGGCGAGGAGTTCCTCGGGCAGGGGCTTGATTCGCGGCACACTCAGGCAGGGAACTCCCGTCGCCTCGGCGACCCGAGCGGCAATGCTCACCATCGAGCCGCTCCCGACGATCAGGCGACCGTCGCCCCGACCGTCGCCACGGCAGATCCACTTCGGCGCCGTGTCGAGGATCGCCTGCCGGTGAACGGTCGGCCGGTCGGCCTTGCCGATCCGGATGTAGCAGGGATGGTCGGCGCGGCGCGCTTCGTTCCAGCAGGCCTCCAACTCGTGTTCGTCGCACGGCGAGTAGATGGTAATTCCGGGCAAAGGCCGAAGGCAGGCGATGTCTTCACCGCACTGGTGGGAAACCCCCAGCGTCGAATACACGAGGCCCGCGCCGTCTCCCAGCAGAATGACCGGCGCGCCGGAGTGGCAGAGATCGAGTTTGATCTGCTCGAGGACGCGAATCGGCACGAACGCAGCCAGACCGTACACGCACGGCCGGAAGCCCAGCTTCGCGAGCCCGGCGGCGATCCCGATCATGCTCTGCTCCGCGACCCCGGCATTCACGAACTGCTCACCGTGGCTGGTGCGCAGCGGGTCAAAGAGGGCGTAGCCATGGTCGCCTGCCAGGACGAGAAACCGTTCGTCGGAGGCAGCGGCATCGACGAGGAGCCGAGCCAGAAGGTCGCGCATCAGGAAAGCTCCTCCAGAGCGCGGGCGTAGTCTTCCGGAGTAAGCCGCGTGTAATGCCATCGGTTGTCCTTCCGCATGAAAGACACTCCGTGGCCCTTCGTCGTCCGGGCTACCAGCGCCGTCGGCCGGTCGCTGACCATCGCCAACGACGCCAACGTCGCGTCCAAGGCATCACGGTCGTGGCCATCACATTCCGCGGCCGCGAACCCGAACGCTTCGAACTTCGCCAGTAGTGGCTCGAGCTCGAGAATGTCCGTCGTCTTTCCCATGGCCTGATAGGCGTTCGCATCCACGATCAGGGTGAGGTTGTCGAGCCGCTGGTGAGCTGCGAACAACACCGCCTCCCACATGGAGCCCTCGTTCATCTCGCCGTCCCCGGCGATGCAATACACCCGACGGTCGCTGTGGCGTCGCTTGAGCCCGAAGGCGATGCCCGTCGCGATCGGCAGGCCGTGGCCGAGTGACCCACTCGTCACCTCACAACCGACCGTGCCGGTCTCGCACAACCCCCGCAATCGCGTGCCGTTCCGCAGATAATCGTCGAGGTCGCGATCCGTCAGCCAGCCGAGTTCCCGGAAGCACGCATACAGGGCCATGACGCCGTGGCCCTTGGAGAGGATCAGATAATCACGGTCCGGGCTCTCCGGGTCACTCGGATCATGCCGCACGAATCGCGAAAAGAGCACCGAGCAGATTTCGACCAGTGAAAAGGCGCACGCGATGTGCACGGACTGCCCGTGAAACGCCATTCGGAGCACGTGGCGACGCAGGCTCGCGGGGTCGAATCTGTCGGCTGAATGGCTCATGGTGGACAAAAATCGAGGTCAGGTAGCGCGGAGAACGTGCTTGATGGCGCGGCACACGTGGGCCACCTGAGACCGCGACAGACAGACGCCACTCGGCAGATTAATGCCCCGGTCACCGATTCGCTTCGCGATCGGCTGCGGCGCCTGGAGACGGGGCCAGATCGGGTACTGCGAGATCGCCGGAAAGACAGGCCGCGTATCGACATTGTGCCGCTTCAATGCGGCAATCACTTCATCCCGGGAGAGTGGGCATGACTCCCCGAGCAGAATGCTTGTCATCCAGTAGATGCTACGAGCCCACGGCGCCTCGTCGTTCAGCGCGAGATGTGGCACATCGGCCAGCTCCTCCCGATACCAGTGAAAGATTCGTCGTTTCGCCTCCACCAACGCGTCGTTCCGCTCCAACTGCCCGAGCCCGATCGCTGCAAGCGGGTTGGCCATCTTGTACTTCACTCCGTTGGTCTTGATCCAAAACGTTCCCGGCTGCCGTCCCTGGTCCCAGATCGTTCTCGCTCGCTCGAACAGGTCATCGTCGTTCGTGAGCAACATTCCACCTTCTCCAGTGACCACGAGCTTCGCACCCTGGAAACTGAAGGCTGAGAAATCTCCGAACCCGCCGGTTCGCCGCCCATGAACCTCGGCACCGATCGAGGGCGCCGCATCCTCTACGACCCGAAGCCCATGCGACAACGCAACGTCCATGATCCGGCCCATCTCGGCTGGGTGCCCATAGAGGTGTACGGGGATCACCGCCTTTGTACGCGGCGTCACAGCCGCCCGAATCGAGTCCGGGTCGAGGCACCAGGTCGTGGGCTGCACGTCGGCGAAGACGGGTGTGGCCCCGACGGAGAGCACGGCGTTGGCGGTGGCCACCCACGTGAGGTCCGGCACGATCACCTCGTCGCCGGGCCCGATCCCCAGGGCGGCCAGCGCGATGTGGAGAGCGCCGGTGCAACTCGAAGTGGGCAACGCATGCTTCACACCCACATAGTCGGCGAACGCCCGGCGGAACTCCTCGAGGTAGTCGCCCCAGCGGCTGTTCCAGCCGAAGCGCACGGCGTCATTTGCATAGGCCACTTCGCGGGCGGAGATCGAAGGCCCGGCCGTCAGGATCAATTCGGAGCCGGGCTGCGACTCCGGCGGCTCGACGCCCCTGGTCATCGTCAGCAGGGCGTCCACGGGCGGCTCCCGATCGGAAGAGTTCTGCGGCACGAGCGTCGTCCGGTCGCCCTGGACATCACTTCGGAGCGGCTCCCTCTGGCACTCGCTGAAACCTCGTTTCCGATAGAACGCCACGGCGTGGCTGTTGCTTGCGAGAACCCGGAGGGAGAAGCTGTCGGGCCACAGCGTGCGATGCGCCCATGCCAGCATCGTCTCGAGCGCCGCGGTCATCAGGCCCTTCGGGGCCGTCGGAGAGCCGCGAACCACGTTGTCGATCTCCATGACACATTGGTCATGGAGACAGTTGGCGAATCCGAGGTGCCCGGCCGGGTAGCCGTGCCTGTCGAGCACGAGAAAAAGCTGGCGATCCGGGACGTCGAGAACGCCCCTACGCAGCCACGTCTTGGTGCCTTCGTCCGTCACCGTGAACCGGGTCGGATACGCATGCTGGTTCTCTCTCCTCCACCGGGAGAGCAGAGCCACGAGTGCATCATCGGTGGCGTGAAGTTCGCAAACCGGGAGCAGCAGGGCGTTGAAGTCGCCGATGGGCTCCGCCCGGGCGGTTGCATCCAGCACGGAGGCCGCTGCCTTCAGAAACGCGAACTCCGCGAGCACATTGGCGTGGAAAGCCGAGACGGCTCGTGCTGGCATCACGAAGAAATCCCCCTGTTGAGCTTGATGACGACGTCGGCGATGTGGTGCAGGGCCTGGTCGTCCAAGCCAGGATACACGCCGACGAAAAGCCCATCGTTCATGATCGAGTCGGCTCCGGACAGATCGCCGATGATCCGCATGGGTACGCCATCCGTCTTCCTGGCGGTGAGAAACGCGGGCTGACGGAGCAGGTTTCCCCCGAACAGCATGCGGTTGCCGATCTTCGCGTCATCGAGGGCGACGGCGAGTTGTGTCCGCGACACAGGGCTGCCGGGCCTCACGCGGATCATGAAGCCGAACCACGACGGATCGCAGCGGTGGCCGCTGGTATCCCAGGTGAATCCAGCCGGAGTCCATCCGGTCGCATGGGTCGGCACCTGGAACTCCAACCACTCGCCAAGCGGATCGAGCAGGGTGCGGAGCGTCTGCCAATTGCGACGCCGGGCCGCGGCGAACGCCGGAAACCGCTCAAGCTGCTTTCTGCCGATGGCGGCCTGCGGGTCGGTTGGCTTCAGGTTGTAGCCAAGATGCGTGTAGACGTACTTATGGTCGTAGCCCGCTGGCAACTCGCCGAGTTGCCAGCCAAACCGCTTGTTGCAGGTGTTGTCTTGCCCGCTCGGGCACCAGCAGTCACGGCCCCAGTCGCGAAAGCTCTCGACGAGCAGCTTGAGCGTGGCATTCCTCGCCACGTTGACGGCCCCGCCCTCCCCCATGGTGATGTGGTGGGGAGGGTAGAAGGACTGGGTGGAAAGATCGCCGAAGCTTCCCGTCAGGCGTCCGTCGTAGGTGCTGCCGAGCGCGTCGCAATTGTCCTCGATCAGCCACAGGCCGTGTCGCGTACAGAAGTCGGTGACTGCCGCCAGGTCGAATGGGTTGCCGAGCGTGTGGGCCATCATCACGGCGCGGGTCTTTCCCGGCGTGTAGGCATCATCGAGCTGGTCCACCCGGGCGTTGAGCGTGACCGGGTCGTTGTCGATGAAGACGGGCACGCAGCGGTTCTGGATGATCGGGGCGACAGTCGTCGGAAAGCCTGCCGCGACGGTTATGACCTCGTCGCCCGGTCTGATCCGGCGGTCACCCAGCTTCGGGCTCGTGAGCGCCGAGAATGCCACGAGGTTCGCCGACGAGCCGGAGTTGACGAGGATCGAGGATCGCACACCGATCATCGCGGCGAGTTCCCGCTCAAACGCCTCCCCTTCCGGCCCAAGCGTGAGCCAGAAATCGAGCATCGACGCCACGCCCGCTTCAACCTCGTCGGCATCGAACACGCGGCCGGCATACGGCACCGGCGAGATGCCGGGCTGGAAGTCGGCCCGATCGGCTCCGCTCGTGGGCGCAGAAGTGCGGTGCCGGCGTTGTGCATACGCTCTCACGAGCTGCAGGATTTCCTGGCGAAGTTCGGCTTCGGAGGCTTCTTCACGCATCGACGTTGCTCGCTGGACGGTCGGAGGCTGCGGTTGCCCAGGGAATCCGCTGCAGAAACGCGGACGCCTGGTACTCCTGGATATCTTCGATCGTGCGGTCTGCCGCGGTGCAGGATCCGGGCCGCGCGGTGTCGCGATACCAGGCTATCGTGCGGCCGACCGCCTTCGGGAAGTTCCATGTGGGTCGCCAGCCGACCAGGGCCCGGATTTTCTCGCTGTCCAACTGGAGCAGGGCCGCCTCGTGGGGAGCCCCTGGGTTCGCGTCGGCCGCCCATGTGCCCGGCCAGTGCTCCAAAGCGGCCTCGACGAGGCAGCTGACCGGCTGATTCGCTTCGTGACCGGGGCCGATGTTGAACGCCGACACCAGCCGGTCATCGTCCGGGCTCCGGGAAAGTGCCGTGGCGATGGCCATGTACCCGCTCGTCGGCTCGAGAACGTGCTGCCAGGGGCGTGTGGCATGCGGATTCCGAACGCGGACTCGCTCCCCACAGGCGATCGAGCGCACCAGATCGGGAACGATGCGATCCTCCGCCCAGTCTCCCCCCCCGATCACGTTCCCGGCGCGAGCGGTCGCAATCCGTACGGGATGACCCGTCAGAAAAAACGACCTTCGCCACGAAGCGACGGCCACTTCCGCGGCAGCCTTGCTCGAACTGTAGGGGTCGTGGCCACCCAGTGGATCGCCTTCGCGATAGGGGACGTTCGCTCCATGGTTCTCATAGCATTTGTCCGTCGTGACCATCACGGCCGCGCAGGGCTCGGTGAGGGACCGCAACGCTTCGAGCACGTTCACCGTCCCCACCACGTTCGTTTCCCACGTGTAAGCGGCATCTCGATATGACCGCCGAACGAGAGGCTGTGCAGCGAGATGAAACACGAACGCCGGCCTGGTGTCGTCGATCACACGCCGGACTGCGTCCGGGCAGCGAACATCTCCCACGACATGCCGCAGCCGCTTCGCGAGCCCGAGCTGCGTGAACAGCGACGGCTCCGACGTCGGCTCGAGCGCGAATCCCGTGACCTCCGCGCCCAACGCCAGCAACCACTCGCTCAGCCAAGAGCCCTTGAACCCCGTGTGGCCGGTGATCAAGACCCGAGCATCGCGGAAAGCGTCGTGAAACGCGGCGACTCTCGCCGAGGCGGTCATCGCCACACCTTCCATGGCGCCCTGCCCTCCGACCAGAGGACGTCGAGGTACTGCATCTCCTGGAAGGTATCCATCGGCTGCCACCATCCCTCGTGGCGATAGGAATGCAGCTGCCCGTCCCGCAGCAAGGCATCCATCGGCTGCCGTTCCAGCATGACGGCGGGATCATCCGGAAGGTAGTCGAAGATTTTCGGGCCGCAGACCATGTAACCGCCATTCACGAACGTCGCCTCCATCTGGGGCTTTTCCTGAAAGCGGTGGATGCGCCCCTGCTCGTCGATGGCCAGCGACCCAAACCGCCCTGCAGGATGGACGGCCGAGATCGTGAGCGTCCGCCCTGCCTTGAAGTGCGCGTCGATCGCCGCGTCTATGTCGATCGTCGAGAGGCCGTCGCCGTAGGTCAGCAGGAATGGCTCGCCGGGCGTCAGGTAGTGCTGGACCTGGCGAACGCGATAGGCGGTCATCGACTCTGCCCCCGTCTCCGCCAGCGTGACCGACCAGTCTTCCTCGTCGTGGTGGTCGTGGAAACGGACTGCCGGATGATGACCGAGCGACAGGGTCACGTCGCACACGTTCCATCGATAGTTGCGAAAGAACTCCCGGATCATGTCGCCACGGTATCCGAGACACAACACGAAGTCTTTATGCCCAAAGTGGGCGTAGTACTTCATGATGTGCCACAGGATCGGCCTGCCGCCGATCGGAACCATCGGCTTCGGGCGATACTCGGTTTCCTCCCGAAGCCGAGTGCCCTTCCCGCCGCACAGAATCACTACCTTCATGTGTTCGTGAAATCCGCTGGCAAAGGAACGGCGGGTCGGCTCCGGGCATCCTGGAAAACCAGGCGCATGGCGACTCCAGGCAGGCGGGGCCACCGACGAGCTCACGCACGCGTGCATCTCTTCCACGATCAGCCCGAATCTCATCATACGGGCGGGGGGAGGCCGATCAACTGCCCGAGCCGCGGGTCCGCGAAGAGCCCGCGGACTACGGTGAGAATGATCGGCGAGAGAAGCAGCGATGCGTCTCGGGAGGTCAAGGGGCGATCCCGAGGATTGCCCGGGCCGCCCGCAAAGGGCCATTGGCATCACCCCATCGGCGACTGGCCATGCGCATTTTCTCCACGATCAACGGCCACGTCGCGATCGCATTATGGATGGCTGCCCCGAAACCGTCCGGAGTATCGTCTGTGACGACGAGCGACTCGAGGTCGTGTGCAATGAGATCACGGGCGAGCGTCGTGCCGCTCGTGGCAACCAGGGGAATCGCATTCGCCAGGCACTCGTGCGCGATGCCAGAGCTGGCGACGGCATAGTACGGGCGTGAATACGGCGCCACGAGCATGTCGCACTGATCGAGAAGCGACGCGTAGTCCTCGGGGCTCAGCGTCCCGAGGATCAGTCTGAGCCGGGGCTCCTGCCGCTCGATCTGCTGGAGCTCTGCGACTGTATCCCGCATCTTGCCGCGGGAGTCATGGATCACGATCCGCGCATCGGGAAGACTCCGTAACACGTGCCGCACGATTCCCGGCACTAGCCCAAACCCTTTGATCGACCGCTGCGCTCCGAGAAAGCCGATCGTCGGCTCGCCAGGCCGGACACCCGGCCGCTCGCGTCGCGTGGCTGTGAATGGATGGGGCAGAACCGCGACCGGCCGCTCGAGCAGCTGGGAGTAGATCGTCGCATACTGCGGCTCGATCGAGACGAACCGAAGCAGCGGTCTCACGTCCTCTCGCATCATGACCGATGCCAGGCGGTAGAGCACGGGATTTCTGTTTGCGGGCCTGAGCTCCACGCGGCCGTCGGCAAGTTCATGGGGCAGCATGCCGGACTGCTCGATGAGGTTGACGACGCAACGCGGCGCCTCCGAACCCAACGATTCGAGCCACAGACACAATCCATGAATCGCGGCGGGGGTCGCGGCGTCGAAGTAGATCAGGTCGCGATTGGTAATCCCGTTGACGCCCCGCAGATCACTGCAGAGCGTTGACGCCACGTCGAGAAAGCTCTTGATCCAGCCGCACAGGGGATCGGAGGACGTGCAACGGAAAGGGCTTGCCGTAAAGGCAGGCAGCGCGCCGAGCCGATCTTTCACGGCGGCGGTGGCCGATGAGGCCCCGAGAACGACCACTTCCGCGCCGGCTGCGACGAAGCCCTTCGTGAGCGCCGCGCAGTGGGATCCGAAGTGACCGGCAAAATCGCGAAGTGCCGGATCGCAGTAGATAACACGCATCATTCAGACCCGAGCAGTCGCCAGGACTTTTCGCTGTACAAAGCACGAGGACCGGTCGGCCAGCGGCACTTCCGTCAAGCGTCCGCCAAGCGGCATGCTACCTCGGAAGCAACCGCCCCTCTTCCAAGATCAAGATCCGGGCCTCGAAGAGTCTTCTCCTTCTCAGCCGGTGGCTGGAGGGGCGTGCTGTGCCCATCAGCGTTCGGCGCGGCAGGTCGCATAGTGGAAATAGGCGGCCTCCTCCGGCCGGCGGCTGCTCGCCTCTCGCTCGGTCACGACGCTGATCGCGCCGAAGCCAGCGGCCGTCAGCAGGCCCGCGAGTTCGTCCGCCGTGAAGTGGTGGGTGGCGTAAAGGATCTCCCCCTGCTCGTTTCGCGACAAGTAGGTGTGGCGTTCACCGGTCAGAGGCTCGTCCTCGGCATAGAGCCGGGCATACCCCTTGTTGATCGTGTCGGAGACCCCCGAGGCCGACACGGCGAGCCAGCCGCTGGGCCGGAGGTTGGCGTGGATGTGCCGCAGGAGATTCACCCGGTGGTCGATGGCGCCGATGATCGAGATCACGAGCTGACAGACGACGACGTCGAACGGGCCGGCTTCGAGCCGTGGGGGGCGAGTGGCTGCGAAATCGGCCTCCTCGAATCGGAGCCAGTGGCCCGCAGCATCGGCTGGTGCGGCAAGGCTGCGGGCGGCGCGAATGGCAGCCTCGTTGACGTCGACGCCCAGCACGGAGAATCCCCGTTCGTGCATCCGCCTGCTCAGTCGCCCGCTGCCGCATCCAACATCGAGCAGCGTGAGCGGCTCGAGTGGACTCGCCTGCAGGATTGAATGCAGGAAGGCGTCGAGATGGGGCGTCGCTTCCTTGGTGGGAATCGTCCCGGCATCGAACCGGCGCCAGTCGTCGGCCCAGTCTCGCATGAATGACACGTGAAGCTGGAGTTTGTCGAGCGTTTCAATGCCGCCCCGTCGGACGGGATGCTACCAGATCGAACCTGCCCGCAGTCGGCGAGGTCGGGGCGGCCGCACGGGATGCCCGATGCCGCAGACCGTATCATGCCGGGCGACACCTTCCCCCGGGAGCTCCCCCGATGCCCGCTCGTTCGCTGCCGTTCGTCATCCTTGGCATGCCGCTCGTGCTGTTCATGCTTGTCATGGCCGCGGGGCCGTTGGTGGCGGCGACGGCCAGGGGCGACCAGCCCGCCTTTCCCGTGCGTATCGCGGTCGATGCCGCGGGCGATCTGGGCCCGATGCCCGAGATCTGGCGGTTCTTCGGCGCCGACGAGCCCAACTACGCCACCATGCCCCACGGCCGCAAGCTCCTCGGCGAGCTGGGCGAACTCCGGCCGAAGCAGGTGTTTTTTCGGGCTCACAACCTGCTCACCAGCGGCGACGGCACCGCCGACCTCAAGTGGGGCTCCACCAACGCCTACACCGAAGACGCCCAGGGCCGGCCCGTCTACGACTGGACGATCCTCGATGGCATCTTCGACGCGTATCTGGCCAGCGGCGTCCGCCCCTATGCCCAGATCGGCTTCATGCCCGAGTCGCTCTCCGTGAAGCCGGTGCCCTACCGCCACCGCTGGCGGGTCGGAGCGCCCTACGAGGAGATCTACACCGGCTGGGCGCATCCGCCGAAAGACTTTGCGACGTGGGAGGCACTCGTCGAGGCGTGGGTGCGGCACTGTGTGGCCCGCTACGGGGCCGACGAGGTGGCGAACTGGTACTGGCAGACCTGGAACGAGCCCAACATTCCCTATTGGCAGGGCACGCGGGAGGAGTTCTTCCGGCTCCACGACCATGCAATCGCCGCGGTTCGTCGGGCCCTGCCGACCGCCCGAGTCGGCGGCCCCGACGTGGCGGGCGACGGCGGGGACTTCATGGATGCCTTCCTCGATCACTGCCTCCATGGCACGAATCTCGCCACGGGAGCACGCGGCACGCCGCTCGATTTTGTCTCGTTCCACGCCAAGGGTGCGCCGACCACGGTCGACGGTCACGTGCGAATGGGCCTCCGCGAGCATCTCCGGACGATCGACACCGGCTTTGCCCGGATCGCGCGGCACCCCGAGCTCCGCCAGACGCCGATCGTGATCGGGGAATCCGACCCCGAGGGCTGCGCCGCCTGCCAGGGGCCGCAGCTCGCCTACCGCAACGGCACGATGTACTCGAGCTACACAGCGGCGAGCTTTCCCCGAAAGCTGGCGCTCGCGGAGCGGCATGGCGTCAACCTCGCAGGCGCCCTCACCTGGGCCTTCGAGTTCGAGGGGATGCCCTGGTTCGCGGGCTTCCGTTCGCTGGCCACCAACGGGGTGGCCAAGCCGGTGCTCAACGTCTTCCGCATCTGGTCGCGGATGACGGGCCGGCGGCTCCCGGCCACGAGCGACGGCGAACGGCCCCTCGATGAGATGCTCAAGGAGGGCGTTCGCGGCCGCCCCGACGTCGCCGCGATCGCCTGCCGCGACGGCGATACGCTCCGGGTGATGGCCTGGCACTACCACGACGACGACCAGCCGGGACCGGCGGCCGACGTCACCCTCACGGTCGCCGATTGGAAGCCGGGGCCCGCGGCTCCCGCCCACTTTCGCATCGATGGCGACCACTCCAACGCCTTCACGCTCTGGCAGCGGATGGGCTCGCCGCAGGCCCCGACGGCCGAACAGCGGGCGGAGCTCGAGCGGCGCTGCGGGCTCGAGGCGGGCGAGCCACCGGCGGTGCGGGCCGAGGGCGACGGCCTGGTCGTGAGCTTCCCGCTACCGCGAGCCGGCATCTCCCTGCTCGAGTGGCGGGCGGCACCCGCGGCCGATGCGGTCGTCGCGGCCGATGGCAGCGGCGATTTCACCTCGGTGCAGGAGGCGATCAGCAAGGCCCCGATGAAGACCGGCCGCGGCGATCCGCGGTGGGTGATCCGAGTGAAGCCCGGCACCTACCGCGAGCGGATCCACGTGCAGCGGGAGCGGGGCAACGTGCTCGTGCTGGGCGACGACGCGGCCGCCACGACGATCGTGTTTGGCCTGCACGCAAACCTGCCGGGTGAAGACGGTAAGCCGATCGGCACCTTTCGCACCCCCACCCTCTGGATCGACGGCGACGGCATGGAGTGGCGGAATCTCACGATTGCGAACGACGCGGGCCCGGTGGGTCAGGCCCTCGCCCTGCGCGTGGACGGTGACCGGGTGGCGTTCCGCAACTGCCGCTTCCTCGGCTGGCAGGACACGATCCTGCTCAACCGCGGCCGACAGTATTTCGCCGACTGCGAGATCGAAGGCCACGTCGACTTCATCTTCGGCGGTGCGACAGCCTGGTTCGACCGGTGCACGATCCGCTGCCTGAAGGACGGCTACATCACCGCCGCCTCCACGCCCGATGGCGTGCCGCATGGCTTCGTGTTCGCCGACTGCACGATCACCGGAGCCGACGGCGTGAAGACCTACCTCGGCCGGCCCTGGCGGGACTTCGCCCGCACCGTGTTTCTGCGGACCGCGATGGGCGACGTGGTGCGGCCCGAGGGCTGGCACGACTGGGACAAGCCCCAGGCCCACAGCACGACCTTCTACGCCGAAGCCGGCAGCACGGGCCCGGGCGGGAATCCCGCGAAGCGGGTGCCATGGGTGAAGCGGCTCACGGAGACGGAGGCGGCATCGCTCACGCCGGCACGTGTGCTCAGCGGTGCCGACAGCTGGAATCCGACTGCCGACTGACCCACGCGGCGGGTGCGAATCCGGCGAATCATCAGCACCACCGTCGACGACGACGGTCGAGCTTCGACGCGAACAATGCCCGCGGGAGCTACCGACGTGTCGGCACGAGCGTGCGAATGTCCGGCAGGCTACCCTGATCGTCGCGTTCGGCAGCGATGGCGGCTTCGGCCGTGACGGATGGCATCGACGCGTCCTCCCCGACCACCTGCAACCCGACGCTGTAGCCCCCCTTCCCGTTGCCCCAGGCTCCGCAGTCTCTGCAGGTCACCTGCATCGACGGATTGCCGTTGCGATGAAACCCCCAGGCTGGATTGCCGATCGCGAAGCAACCCTCGAGCACGTGCGGATTGTCGTTGGCCTTGACGTACTCGTCGTAGCTGGCGAACGCATTTCGTTTGTTCCAGCTCGACGACTCCTTGCGAAGCCCTCCGAGTTTGAAGCCGTTGCCGTCGCTGTTCTTTCTTGACTTCGTCGGATGGCGTGCGGCGATCGCCCAGCAATCCTTCAGCGTGACCACCGCCTGGGCATCGTAGAGATCCCAATTGTCATCGCAGTTGTGCCAGGCGCGGCAGCCCTCAAAGGAGTTGCCCGGGCCAATGATCAGCTTGGCTGCGAAGCCGTCGGCATCTTCCGCCGAGTTGTCTGCGTTGAGATAGGAGTCGCAGTTGAGAATCCGATTATTGGCTGGCAGCAGGCTGCTCGTGGAGTTGATCTGCAGCCCCGTGTCGCCGGCGTCATGGATGTCGAGGCGTTCGAGCAGGTTGTCGGAGCCGGCAACGTTCACGTTGTTGTCGGAGGCTCCGTAGATCTCCAGCGAGCAGATGTGCCAAAACCGCCCATCGACCTGGAGTCCGCGAATCTCGCTCGAGCGAAGAACGCCCGTGAAATCGAGCTTGGGACGCGGCATGCCTCGTTGGCCCGATAGCCGGTAGGGCGCCGCAGCGGTGCCCTGCATCTTCTTCGGGATCTGCACCGTGTCGGTGAACGCATACGTCCCTGGCATCAGCCACACGGTATGCCCGGGCTGAACAGCTGCGATGGCCGTCTCCAGACTCCGGCGAGGACTCTGCTTGGTGCCCGGGTTGGCGTCGTCGCCAGCGGGTGAGATCCAGATATCCCCGACGAGTTCCGGGGGCATGCCTGGCGAGATCGACTCCGCCTGCAAGGAGGCGGGGAACGCGAGGGCGATCACCGTGAGAAACACCCCGCCGGCGGACCCGACCAACTCGATCATCCTGCGGATTCGTTCGCTCATGGGAATGGCTCCTGACTCGGCCGTGTGCTGTAAAAAACGGGACGCGGCATGAACGGAACGATGATTTTGAAGCAGGGAACCGCCTTCTGTTTCAGTCTGGCGGGGCGTTGTTCGGCGGCCGCGATCAGGGCTGCGAGAGTCTTCATTTTGAGATCCGGCTCACCGGAGAGACCTCATCCAGCCGGAATTCCTTGCGGCTCATCGCCTCGTAGTGGTGGCCGATGTCGATTTGGGCACCCTCGGTCACGCGATTGCCCTGCTCGTCGAGGCGGGCGTTCATCGTCGCCTTCTTGCCGCTGCGACAGATTGTCTTGATCTCGATCAGATTGTCGGCCCAGGCTAGCAGGTATTTGCTGCCTTCGAACGGCTCGCCCCGGAAGTCGGTTCGGATCCCGTAGCAGAGCACCGGGATTGCGAGCCGGTCGCAGACGAGCGTGAGTTGCAGCACCTGCTCTGCCGTGAGGAACTGGGCCTCGTCGATCAGCAGGCAGTGCACCGCCCCCGCCGCCTGCTCCCGCTGCACCGCTGCGAAAAAGTCGTACGCGACGTCGAACGCGATCGCATCCGCGGCGATCCCGATCCGGGAGTGAATCTTGTGCCCGCCGCGATGGTCGATCGCGGGCGTATAGAGCAGGGTCCGCATGCCCCGCTCTTGATAGTTGTAGGCAGACTGGAGCAGCGTCGTGCTCTTGCCGGCGTTCATCGCCGAGTAATAGAAGTACAGCTGGGCCATGGAATCAGCCTCGAATGCCGCGTCGTGCCAGGCCGATGATTGTGCGCGAAACGAGACCGTCGGAAAACGGCCGGCGAGTGCCCGACTCCGTCAGGCCCACTCCCCCTGCCTCGTGAGCAGGAACTTCCGATCCGTGAAACCACTACACTGTGGGCCCGGGGGCAGACCAGCCACCGCCAGACCCGCAGTCCGAGGAGCCACTTGATGTCTCGCGCCTTTCAAGCCCACTGGCATGCCTGCTGTGTCGCGATCGCCGCTGTCGCCCTGATGGTATCGACAAGCGCCGTGGCCGAGTCACCTTCCTCGGGCTTTCGCGGGCTGTTCGATGGCGAGAGTCTCTCAGGCTGGCGGGGCATGGGCACCCAAAACCCCTACGACCTCGCGGCCAAGAGCGAGGCCGACCGGGCGGCCTTCTTCGCGGCCAATCAGCCGGAACTCGAGGCACATTGGAAAGCGTCCGACGGCGTGCTCGTGAACGACGGTCAGGGGCCATACCTGACCACGATTGCCGACTTCGGCGACATCGAACTCATGGTCGACTACAAGACGGTGCCGCGGGCCGACAGTGGCATCTACCTCCGTGGCACGCCCCAGGTCCAAATCTGGGATTGGACGGAGACCGACAAGTTCAAGCACGGTGCCGACAAGGGGTCGGGCGGCTTGTGGAACAACAGCCCGGGAGCGGCCGGCAAGGATCCTCTCGCCTTGGCCGACAAGCCCTTCGGCGAGTGGAACCGTTTTCGGATCGTCCAGGTCGGGGCCCGAACGACGGTCTGGCTCAACGACACGCTCGTGGTGGACCACGCGATCATGGAAAACTACTGGAACCGTGCGATCCCGCTGCTCCGCCGCGGGCCAATTCAACTCCAGACCCACGGCGGCGAGATCTCCTGGCGAAACGTCGCGGTGCGGGAGATCGGAGCCGACGAGGCCAATGCCTGGCTGCGCGACCACTCGGGCGCGGGCTTCAAGGAGATCTTCAACGGGGTCGACCTCACGGGCTGGGCCGGCGCCACCGACAACTACGAAGTGGTCGACGGTGCGATCCGCTGCAAGCCTGGAACCGGCGGCAATCTCCATACCCGCGACGAGTACGCCAACTTCCGGGCCCGGCTCGAGTTTCGGCTGCCTCCGGGAGGTAACAACGGCCTTGCCATCCGCTACCCAGGCTCCGGCAACCCGGCCTACGACGGGATGTGTGAATTGCAGGTGCTCGACTCGGAGCATCCCAAATATGCCACCCTCGATCCGCGGCAGTATCACGGTTCGGCCTACGGGATGGCGGCGGCGGCCCGGGGCTACCTCCGCCCCACCGGTGAATGGAATTACCAGGAGGTCACGGTCGACGGCAGCCGGATCACCGTCGAACTCAACGGATCGGTGATCCTCGACACCGATCTGGCGACGATCGCCGAGTTCATGGACGCATCGCCCCGCCCGGGCAAGGATCGCCCCAGCGGTTTCTTCGGGTTTGCCGGCCATGGCGATCCGGTGGAGTTTCGGCGGATCGCGATCGAGCGGCTCGACTGACCGCGGGCCTACGACGATGCTCCACTGGCACTGCCACACCGTCTTCGATCGGATGCCGCCGGCCGCCGCCGCCGGCGGCATCGCCATCGTGATCGACGTGCTCCGGGCCTCGACGACGATGATCACGGCCCTTGCGCACGGGGCCCGACGGATCATGCCCGTGGCCGACCTCGACGAGGCCCGCCGGCTCGCCGCCTCACTCGAGCCCCCCGTGCTCCTCGGCGGGGAACGGGGCGGGATCCGTCTGCCCGGCTTCGATCTCGGCAATTCCCCGCTCGACTACACGCCCGACCGCGTCGCAGGCCAGACGCTCGTGATCACCACCACCAACGGTACGGCCGCCCTCCACGCCGCGCGGGCCGCCCGGGAGATCCTGGTCGGGGCAATCGTGAACCGATCGGCCGTCGCCGCCGCGATCCGGTCACTGGCCCGCGACGGCGACAGCATTCATCTGGTCTGCGCGGGCACCGACGGGCTCGTGACCGCCGAAGACCTGCTCGCGGCCGGCGCGATCCTGGACGCCGCCCGGGCCGACGCGACGGGCGACAGCCTCGATCCCGCCGCCCGCGAGGCGCTCGCCCTGTTTCGCCAGGCTGCGGCCAGCGATGACCTGCAAGCGGCCCTCGTGGCGGAGTTTCGTCGGTCGCCAGGCGGAGCGAATCTCGTCGAGCTCGGCATGGCGGCCGACCTGCCCGTCGCCGCCGCGCTCGACACGCTCACGGTCGTGCCCCGCTTCAACGCCGCAACCGCCGATCTCAGGTAGCTCGAGCGACACGTCGGCAATCCGACCATGGAAGGCTCGGGGGTCGGCGAACGCTCGCGGAGCATCGGGGCGTATCCTCGCCCGCGACGCGACTTTTGCCGCCCCCGAGCCGGTGCTCCAGCGTTGACCGGAGGCCAGGATGACCGCAGCGAACGTCCGGCGAGATGGCACGGGCTCATCCGGTCTTTTCGGACAGGCTCACGCGGCTTTTGCTCGCCGCCATCTTCCGGAGGCTTCGCAGTTTGCGGAGTCTGCCATGGCCCGGCCGACTGGCTTGGAATTGCTCTGGCGAGCCGGTCAGGCATCAGCCGATTCTCTCTCCAGCCCTTCCAATCCGCAGACTCCACCGGACCCGCTCGCCATGGTT
Organism: uncultured Candidatus Kuenenia sp.; assembly: GCA_964453165.1. GTDB lineage: Bacteria > Planctomycetota > Planctomycetia > Pirellulales > UBA1268 > QWPN01. The sequence continues at coordinate 16,914 of CAYVNX010000016.1, forward strand.
GCCGTTCGCCACTGCCCGTTGCTCGATCATCCCGGACCGTCGCGGGAACTCGCCGTCGCTCCGGCCCCGTGGCAGGCTCGCCAGTGCCTGGAAACAGGCCTCGTCTACCTGGCAAACCCTCCCGCCCAGGAGCAGTTCCAGGATGAGTTCGCCTGGGAAGTGACGCACGCCGACGAGTCGGCCCGCCGCCGGCAGGAAGAGCCGCTGCTCTACGCCGCAAGTACGGCCCTGAAGACCTTCCGCAAGCGATGGCTCGGCCGCGACAAGCTCGTGGGCATCCTCGCCGGGCTGATCCGCCGCCGTAGCGGGCCAATCCGGCTCGTGGACATCGGCTGTAGCGATGGCGACCTCTTTCGTCGGCTGGTGAATCGGCTCGAGCCGGACCAACGAGCGCGGCTCGCGCCCGTCGGGATCGAGATCTCGAGTTACCTGGCCGTCCGGGCCGATCGTCGGCTCCGCCTCCACGGCGGCCGCTGCATCCATGCCTCCGGGATCGAAGGGCTCGCGGAACTCGAGGCGGCCACGAGCGACATCGTCGTGCTCTCCTGTGTGCTCGAACACGAACTCGATCCTGTGCCGCTGCTGCGGGCCTGCCGCGATCGGCTCGCCGCCACCGGCTCGGTGGTCGTGAAGGTGCCCAACTACGCCTGCTTCGCTCGCCACCTCCGCGGTCGCCGCTGGTGTGGCTACCGCTGGCCCGACCACGTGAACTACTTCACACCCAGGTCGCTGGTGGCGACGGCCGAGCGGGCCGGGCTGCGGGTCACGCGGATGGGCCTGCTCGATGCCTCGCCCTTGAGTGACTCGCTCTACGCGGTGTTTGGCCGGCCGGCCATCTGACCTGCCCAGGCCGACGAAGCCGCCCGGCCGTTGCCTCGACCGCCCTGCCGAGGCCACAATCTCCCGCTCGCAGGCGACAGCCACGGGGATCGCTGCCGCCGCGATCTCTCTTTGCAGGCTTGACCATGCTCCGCGACCACGCTTCCACACCGGCGATCTCCCGGCGCCGCTTCGCCGGCGGCCTTTCCGTCGCCGCCCTTGCCCTGCCCGGCCTGGCCCGCGCGGCCCGGCTCTCGCCCGGTGAGACGATCGTCGGCGAGGGCGAACATCGGTTTCGGGTCAACCATCGCTTTCCCCAGCTGCCCGATCGTTTCACCTGGCAGACCACCCATGGCGTCTCCGTCGATGCGGCCGGCAATCTCTATGTGATCCACGAGGGCAAGAAGCAGCTCAAGGATCATCCCTCGATCTTCGTGTTCGATCCCGAAGGCAGGTTCATCCGGGCCTTCGGCAGCGAGTTCCAGGGAGGCGGCCACGGCATCGAGGTCCGCCGGGAAGGCGAAGAGGAGTTTCTCTACGTCTGCGCCTACCAAGGGGTGAAGTGCGTGGCGAAGCTCACGCCCACGGGCGACATCGTCTGGTTTCGCAAGGCCCCGGCCGAGGCGGGCTGCTATGCGGCCGGCGAGGAGATCTCGACCAAGCCCAACTGGAGCCGCCAGGGTTTCCTCCCCACGAACGTGGCCTTCCTCGACGACGGCGGCTTTCTCCTGGCCGACGGCTACGGCTCGTTTCGCATCCACCGCTACGACAAGAACGCGGCCTGGGTGTCGTCGTTCGGCGGTGAGGGCAAGGGCGAGGGCAGCTTCAACACGCCCCACGGCCTCTGGATCGATCGCCGCCCAGACCGCGAGCCCACGATCGTGGTCTGCGACCGGGCCCACCACACGCTCCAACGCTTCTCGCTCGACGGCACCTACCAGGAAACGCTCACCGGCTTCGGCCTGCCTGCCAACATCGACACCTGGCAGGGCCTGATGCTGGTGCCGGAGCTCAAGGCCTGCGTGACGATCCTCGGCCCCGACAATACCCCCGTAGCCCGACTCGGCCGGGCCGTCGAGCGGCTCGATGAGATCAAGGACCTGCGGAAGCAGCCCAACAAGTGGCTCGACGGCCAGTTCGTGCACCCGCACGACGCCTGCTTCACCGCCCAGGGCGACATCATCGTGGCCGAATGGGTCGAGGGCGGCCGGGTGACGAAACTCGAACGTGTCTGACCGACGCGGCCGACCCCTGCCGCTGCCGATCCGCCCGCGAACCATCGGCCTGGAACCCCCGTAGAATGCCCCAAGGGTCTCGTCCGCTTCCCTGCGATCACCGCAGGACCTCAGTTCGTCAGCCTGGGAGGTGCCTCATGCATTCCGTCCGTCTCCTGCTACTGGCCGGCATCGTCTCCGCCTGCGGCCTCGCCGCCACCGAGGCCCAGGCCGTGAGCCCCCGCAATCCCTACCGCTCCTTCAACCTCTCGGGCATCAACTACGGCTCGATGCAATGGGAACGGGCCCAGCGGCAGGGCAAGCGGGTCTGGCCCTACTACAACACCCCGTCCCGCTCCTACTCCCGCAGCAGCGGAGCGGTGGTCGGCGGCACGACGGGCGGCGGCGGCGTGATCATGCAAAGCGGCTCGTCGCAGCGCCGGTATCGCCGGCGGTGAGATAGCCCCCACATGGTTGGCCGGAGGTGAGGGGGTCGGCGAACGCGCGCGGAGCATGAGGGCGTATCCTCGCCCACGACGCGACTTTTGCCGCCCCCGAGCCGGTGGTGCATGTTTGGCCGGAGGCGAGGGGGTCGGCGAACGCTCGCGGAGCAATCGGGGCGTATCCTCGCCCGCGACGCGACTTTTGCCGCCCCCGAGCCGGTGGTGCATGGCATCCGACTGCCCCGGAAGTTCAGGCCGCAACTTTTGCGGTCCGTGGCCGGTTGAAGAGTTCCAGGAGCGGATCGTAGGCTCCCGCCTCCCGACTTTTCCCGGAGATTCCCACATGTTTCGCCCGATCTGCGCCGTCGCTCTGCTCGCCGCCTCCCTCGTCGCCAACCAGGCGTTGGCCCAGCCCGAAGGCGGCCGCGGGGCCGGCATGTGGGGCATGATCTCCCGCGGCATGCTCCTGCGGCAGGAGGCCGTGCAGAGCGAACTCGGCATCACCGCCGAGCAGCGGGAGAAATTTCGCGCCGAGGTTGGCGAGCGACTCCGCGACGCTGCCGCCGGCGCCGGTGGGTTCCGCGATCTCTCCCCCGAGGAGCGGCAGCAGCGGATGGAGGAGCGGCGCGCCCAGGTGGCCGAGGAAGACGGCAAGATCGCCGGCATCCTCACCGATTCCCAGAAGGCCCGGCTCGAGCAGATCCGGGTGCAGGCTCTCGGGGCCGGCATCCTGATGGACCCGACGATCTCGGAGCAACTCGGAATCACCGCCGACCAACGGGAGGAGTTTCGCTCGCTCTTCCAGGAGATGCGAGACGAGGGGCAGTCTGGCGACTCGGATCCGGCCAACCGCCGCGAGCGGATGACCGCCAAGGCGATGGAGATCCTCACACCGGACCAGAAGAGCAAGCTCGAGGCCCTTCGCGGCCCGGCCTTCGACGTCTCCTCGCTCCAGCTTCGCGGCCGGCGGCGGGCTGCGGCCAACTGACCGGCAGCCCCGCCGCCGCACCCGTGCGGCTCACTTCGCGAGGGAGTCGCGGATCTCCCGAAGCAGGAGGATGTCCTCCGGCGGTGCCGCCGGGGGCTCCTCCGCCTTCTGGGCGTCGAACCTCTCCTTGGCGGTGTTGATGATCTTGATCACGGCGAACAGGGCGACGGCCACGAGCAGGAAGTCGATGACGGACTGGATGAACGGCCCGTAATTCAGGATCGGGTAGTTCTGGTAGATCATCTCCGGCTTGCCGTCGGCCATCACCATCGTGCCGTCGGGATTGAGCTTCGGGGCCTCCGTCTTGATCTTGAGCGCGAGGTCGTTGAAGTTCACGCCGTACTTGCTCGTGAGCAGGTTGAGCGGCGGCATAATGATGTTGGCGACGAGCGAACTGATGATCTTGCCGAAGGCAGCTCCGATCACCACACCGACGGCGAGGTCGATGACGTTGCCCCGCATCGCGAACTCACGAAACTCTTTGACCAATCCCATTGCAGTGTTATCTCCGTGGTGGAAGGGTGTGTTGAGAGTATGGCCGCCCGCTGAAAAACCGCCTACAGCCCGGCCTTGACGAGCAGGCCGCAGGCCAGGATCGCCAGGCCGGCGAAGGCGTGGGCGAAGCGGTCGAGCCGGGGAACGCGGACAAGATTTGCGCCCGATCGCAGCACGAGCACGGCGGCGAGCATCGTGCCGACGGTCGCGGCGGTGAAGGCCGCCACCACGCCGGCCACCGCCCAGGGGCTCGCCTTCGCCGCCGGATACATCAAGAGCGGGATCAGCGGCTCGCAGGGACCGAAGGCGAACAGCAGAAACATGATCCAGGGCGCCCACACGGCAGCCTGCCCCCCGGCGGCGCCTGCCGCCGGCTGGTGAACGTGGAGGTGCTCGCCGTGGTGGTCGTGGTCGTGGGTGTGCACCGTGCCGTCGGCGTGGACATGCGTGTGGGCGTGGCCACTGCCGCCGGAGCGGGTGCGGTAGGCCCGCACGAGTCCCCAGACGAAGTAGGCGAGGCCGAAGCCGATCAGCAGCCAGCCGGCCGTGTCGCCCCGAAACGCTTCCAGGGTCTCGAGCCGCATCACGGCGATCCCGAGTCCGAGGCCCACCAGCCCGATCGCCACGCTGCCGGCCACGTGACCCAGGCCGCAGGCGGTCGTGACGGCGAGCGTTCGCGGCACCGACCAGCCGCCGGCCCGGGCCATGGCCGCAAACGGCACGTAGTGGTCGGGACCGAGGATCGTGTGCACGGCGCCCACGGTGAAGGCCGTGGCGTAGAGCGTCAGCGCCTCGGGTGAGCCCAGTTCGACGGCCATCGATGCCTCGCAGTTCCGGCCAGACCGGCCCGGGAAAGATTCACCGGGAGATTTAGCTGAAGAAGTAGAGTTGGTTGAGGGCGAGTGATTTCGCCGGCGGGGCCGTCGCATGCGTGCCGTTCACCTTGACGGCGAAGGTCTGCGGATCGACTTCGATTCGGGCGAGCGTGTCGTTACGGATCATGTCGCGTTTGGTGAGGGTGCGGGTGCCGCGAACGGGCAGCACCTTCCGCCGCAGCCCCAGCCGGTCGGCCAGCCCCCGCTCGTGGGCCGCCTGGGAGATGAAGGTCACGCAGGTCTCGGCCATCGCCGTGCCCATGGCCCCGAACATCGGCCGGTAGAACATCGGTTGGCAGGTGGGCAGCGATGCGTTTGGGTCGCCCATGGTGGCCCAATTGATCATGCCGCCCTTGATCACCAGCTTCGGCTTGGCTCCGAAAAAGGCCGGCTCCCAGAGCACCAGGTCGGCCATTTTGCCCGGGGCGATCGAGCCGAGCACGTTGGCGATCCCCTGGGTGATCGCGGGATTGATCGTGACCTTGGCCACGAACCGGAGCACGCGGAAGTTGTCGTTGCCGGGGGCGTCTTCGGGGAGCGGCCCGCGGACCTTCTTCATGTGGTCGGCCGTCTGGATCGCCCGGAGAAAGCTCTCGCCCACGCGGCCCATCGCCTGGGAATCGCTCGAGATGATCGAGATCAGGCCCATGTCGTGGAGCACGCCTTCGGCCGCGATCGTCTCGGCCCGCACCCGGCTCTCGGCGAAGGCCACGTCGGAGGGGATCTTGGGGTTGAGGTTGTGGCAGACCATGATCATGTCGAACAGTTCCGCCACGCTGTTGATCCCGTAGGGCAGCGTGGGGTTGGTCGAACTCGGCAGCACGTTGGGCTCGCCCGTCACCTTGATGATGTCGGGAGCGTGGCCGCCGCCGGCCCCTTCGGAATGGAAGGTGTGGATCGTGCGGCCGTCGATGGCCGCCAGGGTGTCTTCCACGAAGCCCGATTCGTTGAGCGTGTCGGTGTGGATGCTCACCTGCACGTCGTAGTCGTCGGCCACCGAGAGGCAGGCCCGGATCGCCGCAGGAGTGGCGCCCCAGTCTTCGTGGATCTTGAAGCCCGCCGCCCCGGCGAGCACCTGCTCCACCAGCGGCGCGGCCCCCGACGAATTGCCCTTGCCGAGCAGCCCGAAATTGATCGGCAGCCCCTCGATCGCCCGAAACATCATCTCCAGATTCCAGGGCCCGGAGGTGATCGTGGTGCCGTTGGTGCCGTCGGTCGGCCCGACGCCGCCGCCCCAGAAGGTGGTGATGCCATTGGAGAGGGCGGTGTAGACCTGCTGGGGGCAGATCAGGTGGACGTGCGCGTCCATCCCCGCCGGCGTGAGGATCAGGTGCTCGGCGGAAATCGCGTCGGTGGCGGGCCCCACGGCCAGCCCCGGCGAGACGCCCTCCATGGTGCTTGGGTTGCCGGCCTTGCCGATGCCGACGATCTTCCCGTCTTTCACCCCCACGTCGGCCTTCACCACGCCAATCGTGGGATCGACGATCGTGGCATTGGTGATCACGAGGTCGAGCGCGCCGCCGGCGCTCGTCAACTGGCTGTCGCTCCCCATGCCGTCGCGGAGGGTCTTGCCGCCGCCGTAGACGGCCTCGTCGCCGTAGACGCGGAGATCCTTCTCGATCTCGATCACGAGATCGGTGTCGCCCAGGCGGATCTTGTCGCCGACGGTGGGCCCGAAAAGATCGACGTATTGCTTGCGGGAGATCTTCGACATGGCTGCTACTTCCTCTCCTGCGGCAACGACTTGAAGCCGAGTTCGTGGGCCTTCTTCACGGCGACGGTGAGGTTGGGGCGGTAGTCGGGCGTCGGGCCCACGCCCACCCAGCCGTCGACGAGGTTGGCGAAGCCGTGGGCATACCGCTTGCCCGCCAGGGGCACGAGCGTCACCTCTTTCTCGTCGCCCGGCTCGAACCGGATCGCGGTCGTAGCCGGGATGTCGAGCCGCATCCCGAAGGCGGCGGCCCGGTCGAAGGCGAGTTCGCGGTTGACCTCGAAGAAGTGGTAGTGGGAGCCGACCTGCACCGGGCGGTCACCGGTGTTTCGCACCGTGAGCGTGACGGTGGGACGGTCGGCGTTGAGTTCGATCTGGCCACGGGCCAGGATCACGCCGCCGACCGGCACGTCGTGGAGGTCCTCGCCGTGCGGGGCCGCATGCTTGTGCCGCTGCCAGTCTTCCTCGGCCGGCCTGGGATTCACGCTCGACTTCTTCGCCATCGATGGGCTCCTGCAATTCGGGGCTTCGGAGGGAGGCTAGCGGATCGGCTGGTGGACGGTGACCAGCCGGCTGCCGTCGGTGAAGACGGCCTCGAGCTGCACGAACGGGATCATGTCGGCCACACCCTCCATTACATCGGCCTTGGAGAGAACGTCGGAGGCGATCTTCATCACCTCCTCGACGGTCTTGCCTTCGCGGGCGCCGTCCATCGCCGTGGCGCAGATCACCGACATCGCTTCGGGATGGTTGAGCTTGATGCCCTTGGCCTTTCGCTTGAGTGCCACGTCGGCCATGGCGTAGATCATCACCTTTTCCATCTCGCGGGGCGTCAGGTGCATCGGTCGCTATCCTCTCGCAGGGGTCGGGCGTGGGGGTCAGGCCTTGCGCTGCCCGAATCGTGCCAAGGCGGCATCGATCGCCATAAAGGCCAGCACGATCCACGCAGCCATGATAAAGGGAGCGGTGAGCGCAGGCACGCCGAGGGTGACGGGGAAAAACTCCACCAAGGGCACGCTGGCAAACGCAGCGAGCGCCGCCGGCAGAAGCGACGGCCGGGCCAGGTAGGCCGCCATCGCCGCCAGAGCCGCGTTGTAGCCATACATACCCAGGGCGACAGAGCCGGCCGGGTCGCCGTGATACATCGCCCCGAGCGTGCCCAAAGCCGCGCCCAGCACCGCCACCACCGCCTGCCGCCACGAGCTGACGGCGATTCCGGCCAGGAAGCAGAGCCCGCTGGCGGCCTTGGAGGAAAACATCACCTCGGCAAGTCCGGCGGCCACCTCTTCGGCAAACCCCTCCCATCCCGCTTTGACCGCGGCGGTCGGAGCCGCCTGTGGAGAACGGTCGCCGACCAGATCGGCCGCCAGGAGCATCCCCCAGGCGACGAGCACGAACCCGGTCGTGTAGGTCGGAAAATGGAGCTGCCGCCGCAGCAGCCAGGTCACCGGCGCCGCGACGGCCGCCCCCGCACCGGCCAGCCCCCAGGTGATCGCCGTGGCCGGCAGCAAGGCCACCGCCGCCGCGCCGACGAGAGCGGAGTTGAAGCCATAAATGCCGTCGTCGATGTCACCGGGGCTGAACCGCAAGAGCGACGCGACGACCGTGCCGATCACGGATCCCGCTCCGGCCCCGACGGCCAGCCAGGGCGACGCGATCGCCAGGCCGCCGAGGAACAGGAGGCCGGTCACGGCGTTCCGCTGAAACATCACCTGCCCGAGCCCGCGGAGCACCGCCACCAGCGGCTGGCCGGCCGCTGGCCAAGAGGATGCCGCCGGGGCGGCTGCAGGTCGCTGCGTCTTCGCTGCCACGGTGTCTGCCTTCTCCGTTGCCGTTTCCCGACGGTCACCGAACCGCGCGGTTGCCCGAGGCATGCGGCGGCTTTATACCAAAGCGGAAGCGGCTGAGACCGCACGCCTTCCTCCCGCCGGAATCATCGCATGCACCGCACGCCCTCCGACCCGGTCGCCGGGCGACCCACGATCATCGAGCGGATTCTGGGCAACGCGGCCGAACCCGCCTGGCAGGAGCGGCTGGCCGCCGCCGCGGTCGATCATCTCCGGCTCGACCAATGGCAGGCGCAGAAGAATCGGCTCCGCAAGACGACCGACGCCGGAGTGGAATTGGCGTTGTCGCTCGACCGGGCCAGCCATCTCCACCACGGCGACATCCTCGCCTGGGACGATGCGGCCAAGTTGGCGATCGTGGCCCACATCGACCTGGCAGACGTGCTCGTGATCCGCCTGAACGGCCTCCAGGGCCAGGCCGAAGACGTTCTGATCCGCACCTGCTTTGAACTGGGCCACGCACTCGGCAACCAGCACTGGCCGGCCGTGGTCAAGGGCACCACGGTCTACGTGCCGCTCACGGTCGATCGCAAGGTGATGGCCTCCGTGATGCGCACCCACGGATTCGAGGGCATCTCGTACGACTTCATCCCGGGCACCGAGGTCATCCCCTACCTGCTGCCCCACGAGGCCCGACGTCTGTTCGGCGGGGCCGACGCCACGCCCCATTCGCATCTGCCCGGCGCTGGGCACGGCCACGAGCACGGCCACGGCCATCACCACCACTGATGGCAGGCTCGGCAGGCATGACCGACACGGCCCACGCACCGCCGGCTTCGGTCGTCGAACTGCTCCGCGTGCTGCAGTTCGGCGATTCCGTTTTGCCCGTGGGGGCCTTCTCCTTCTCCGGCGGACTCGAGTCGGCCGTGCAGACAGGGCTCGTGCACGACCGGGAGACGCTTCAGCAGTTTGTCCGCACGGCCACCCGCCAGGCGGCCACCGGCGACGGCATCGCGCTCGTCCACGCCCACCGCGCCGCCTGTGTGAACGACCTGCCGACCGTGCTGGCCATCGACCGGACCGTCGTCAATCGCAAGCTCAACGAGGAAGTTCGCACGATGACCACGCGGATGGGCCGGAAGCTCGCCGAACTCTGCGAGCATGTTCGCCCGGGGCCGCTGATGACCGGCTGGCTCGCGGCGATCCGCGCGGGTGAGACGCCGGGCACCTATCCCGTCGGCCAGGCCCTGGCCTTCGCCGGGCTCGGCCTCGGCGAGCACGACGCCTTCGCCGCCCATCAATACGGCGTGGCCTCGATGCTCACGAGCGCCGCCCTCCGTCTGATGCGGCTCAACCACCTCGACGCCCAGACGATCCTGTTCGACGTCAGCGCGGCCGCAGCGGCCGACTATGCGGAGATCCACGACGCCGCTCTCGACGACATGCAGACGTTCGCCCCCGAAGCCGAGATCGCCGCCGCCATCCACCTCCAGGCGAGGGTCCGGATGTTCATGGGGTGACTCGCTGCGGCGGGGTTTTTCGTCTGCTACAACGTGGAGCGACGAATGTCCCGTTTCCCTTCGGCGCAGAGCGAGTTGGCGGCATGAAAAAGATCTCCCGAATCGGTGTGGGTGGCCCGGTGGGCTCCGGCAAGACGGCGATCATCGAGGCGATCACGCCGATCCTCGTGAGAATGGGCGTGAAGATCCTCGTCGTCACCAATGACGTGGTCACGACCGAGGATGCCAAGCACGTCCAGCGGACCCTCAAGGGCATTCTGCTCGAAGAGCGGATCCTGGGCGTCGAGACGGGCGCCTGCCCCCACACGGCCGTTCGCGAGGATCCGAGCATGAACCTCGCGGCCGTGGAAGACATGGAGGCGCGGTTTCCCGACACCGATCTCGTGCTGATCGAAAGCGGCGGTGACAACCTCACGCTCACCTTCAGCCCGGCCCTCGTCGACTTCTTCATCTACGTGATCGACGTGGCGGCCGGCGACAAGATTCCCCGCAAGAACGGGCCCGGGATCACGCAGTCGGACATCCTCGTGATCAACAAGACTGATCTGGCTCCCTACGTGGGCGCGAGCCTCGAGGTGATGGACCACGATTCCCGGCTGATGCGGGGTGACAAGCCGTTCGTGTTCACCAACTGCAAGACGGGCGAGGGAATCGTGGAACTCACGAAACTGATCTGCGAGCAGGCCCTGTTCGACATGAACCTGCCGGAACCGACGGCATGAGCCTCTTCGGCGACGCCGCCCGGTCGGTGCCGCGGGAACTTGCGGCCTACCTCGACGAGCCGCCCCAGTTGGCCACCGGCTCACCGGGCAAGAACGGCTATCTGCGGCTGGGCTTCGAGCGGCGGGGAGCCAAGACCGTGCTCGCCGACCTCGACCGTCGGGCCCCGCTGCTCGTGCAGCAGGCGCTCTACTGGGATGAGGCGATGCCGGGGCTGCCCTGCGTCTACATGATTTCCAACGCCGGCGGCGTGCTCCAGGGCGATCGCAACCGCGTCGAAATCCGGCTCGGCCCCGACGCTCAGGCCCACGTGACCACCCAGTCGGCCACGAAGATCCACGAGATGGACCACAACCATGCCGTGCAGGACCAGCAGATCGTGCTGGGCGAGCGCAGCTACCTCGAATACCTGCCGGAGGCCACGATCCCGCATCGGCACTCCCGCTACCTGACCCGCACGAGCATCGAGATCGCCCCCTCCGCAACGCTGCTCTATGCCGAGATCCTGGCGGCGGGCCGCAAGCATTACCGCGACGGCGAGATCTTCGCCTACAACGTCTTCTCCTCGCTGGTCACTGCCGCCCGCCCCGGCTCCGAACCGATCGCGGGCCGGGAACTCTTCACGGAGAAGTTCGTGATCGAACCGGCGCGGCAGCCGCTGGCAGTCGCCGGCACGATGGGTCCCTACCACGTCTTCGGCAACGTGCTCCTGCTCACCCCGGCCGAGCAGGCTGCCGCCGTAGCCGCCCAGCTGCCCGCGGGACGAGACGACACCCTCGCCTGCATCGCCGCCGCCAGCCGACTACCGAACGAGGCGGGTCTCGTCTACAAGGTGCTCGGGATGGAGACGCAGCCCGTTCGGGCGATGGTGCGGCGGTTCTGGGAGGTGGCCCGGCCGATCGTGACCGGCTGTGAGGTGCCCCCCGAATTTGCCTGGCGATAGCCCAGCCTGCCGCGCTTGCCTGGATTTGGTGGCTGGCACCAAATCTGGCGCGTCCAGGAAAGGCTTGCCGGTCGGGCTGGGTTTACGGACTGGTTTCTGCCGATGGGGAAGCGGAGGCAGTCTGCCCGTTTGCAACCCCGGTGCGCCGGTTCATGCCCGTCCACCCCGGCATCGCGAGTCGCTTCTTGACCCTGGCCTGGTGGCTCTCTGCCGCCGCCCTGTCGGTCCAGCCGCTGCTTGCCGCCGCCGAACCGCCGGCCGAAGATTCGACCGCGACGCCGATCTCGATGGCTGCCGGAGAACTCGAGGCGCTTCGCCAGGAGGTGGCCGCAACGGCCCTGCTCAAGGACGAAGTCGAGAACCTCCGCACCCAACTCCAGCGGCTCGAGGAGCGGCTACCGGCCCACGACACCGAGCCGCGGCTCGCGCAGGTGCCGATGCCCTCGGAGGACGTCTACGTGCCGAGCGTGCCCTTCGCGGCACCGCAGGCTTCCGCTCCGCCCGCCGGCCTGCCATCGGCCACGCATGGCTCCGGCCTCATCGGCTCCTATGAATACAACTTCGGCGGCGGCTACCTCCAGCTCCAGAAGCGGGACAAGGAATTCACGTTTCAGATCCAGAACCAGATGACCTTCGACGGCACCTTCTACTCCTTGGAAGATGCCAACACGTTCGAGAAGGGCTTCAACATCCCCTTCTACCGCCTCTACTTCATGGGGAACTTCCTCGAGAACTGGGAGTATCTGGCGTCGGTTCAGGCCCTGCTCGGCAGCTTCAACATTCTCGACATGTATTTCGGCTACAAGTTTTCCGATGAACTCAACGTCCGCGTGGGCCACTTCCTCAGCCCGTTCCTCTACGAGTATTGGGCCTTCTCTCCCGCCTGGGAACCGGTGATCACGAATTCACCGCTGTTTCAGCTGGCCGGCAAACGCCAGACGGGCGGCATGCTCTGGGGCCGGCTGTTCGACAATGTCGTTCAGTATCAGGTGGGGGTCTTCGACGGCGCCGACGGGGCTTACTTCGACGTCGACTCCCACGTCGACACGATCGCCGAGGTCACCTGGACTCCCTTCAAGCCCAATGGCGTCGAGAGCTGGGACAGCTTCGGAATAGGCTTCAGCATCCAGAACGGCACGCAGGACTATCTGCTCTCCGACGGCTCGAACTTCAACTTCCCGTTCGGCAACGGCGAGCCCACCTTCAACCAGAATTTCGTCAACTCCTCGGGCGTGCCGTTCTTCACCTACGCCGATGATGTGGCCGCCAACGGCAACCGGTTCAAGATCGCCCCGCAGATCTTCCGCTTCGGCCAGTTCAGCTTCCTGGCCGAATACGTCCGCTGGACCCGGGCCCTCACCAACGGCACCACCGAGATCGAGGAGCAGATCGACGCCTACTACGTCAACACCTCCTACTTCCTCACCGGCGAGCGGTACACCGGCGACGGCCTGCTCGGCTACACCACGATCGAGCCGCTCCACGACTACGGCGCGATCGAACTCGTGAGTCAGTTTTCCCAGCTCGAACTCGGCAACCAGTCGCTCACCCCCGGCTTCGCCCAGCCCGGCCAAGACGCCACCCGCCTCCAGCAGCTGATGGCGGGTGTCAACTATTGGCCCAACCGCTACGTCCGCCTGAGCTTCGACTACGTCAACGTCTGGACGAACCAATCGGTGGACGTGGGCTCGGGCCAGTTCGCCGACACCTACGGCATCTGGTGGGGGCGGGCGGCTGCGTTCTTTTAGCTTCAGCGCTCGGCGGGCCATCCATGGCCCCGGCGAGCTGCCGGGCCTCC
>CAYVNX010000016.1:30326-43661 GCA_964453165.1 uncultured Candidatus Kuenenia sp.
TTTAGCTTCAGCGCTCGGCGGGCCATCCATGGCCCCGGCGAGCTGCCGGGCCTCCAGCTTCAGCGCTCGGCGGGCCATCCATGGCCCCGGCGAGCTGCCGGGCCTCCGCCCGGCCGGCCGCCTTCCTGGCGGCCGATGGCGTGCGGCCTGCGCGGAGTGGTGGCCCTGTCTGCGCGGATTGGCGTCGAGGGAGGGCGACCCGGATGGCACGCTGCGCGAGGCTGCGCCTCGCTGCGTGCCTGAGGGTGGAACGCCGAGTCGGGCCAACCTCGCACGCGGGGCACGCGCAGCAAGGATTGCGCAGCGACGGTTTCCTCCGAGTGAGCGCAGGGCAGGATGCACGAAGCGAACGTCCGGCGACAGGGCATGGGCAATCCCGACCCAGCAACCGACGTCGCTTCGTCCCCGTCACTCGGCCGGCAACTCGCGGAGCTTGATGTCACGGAACTCGACCCACATCGGCTTGCCGGCGTGCAATTGCAGCGCGAGGATGCCCTTGCGGAGGGCGTGAGCGTCGTCGTCGGTAAAGTCGAGGATCAGGGTCTCGTTGAGGTAATGGCGAATCCGATTGCCCTCGGCGAGAATCCGTACGTTGTTCCAGTCGTCGAGCCGAAAGAGCTTCTCGAAGGCGGCTGCATCGATCAGTTCGCCGGTCACCTTCTTGCCTTCGGCCGTCCACTCAGCCTGCTCTCCGACGAGGCAGATCCGCCCTCGCTTGCCCCCTTCGTCGTAGATAAAGCCAGACACGTTGGGCGGCGTCTTCTCGTTCCGCAGTTCGTGCTGATAGCCGCGCACGACCCACGGGTTCTTGGGATTACCCTCCGTGATGTGCCGGGAACGGTACTGGATGCCGGAATTGTTCGTGGCGCTGCAGCGGAAGCCGAGCAGGAGTTCGAAGTCTTCGAGCACGAGATCCCGGGCGATCAGAAAGGTGTTGCCGTTGGCGACGACCTCCGGCGTGGTCTCGCCGTGGATCACGCCGTTCTTCACGGTCCACATCGCGGGGTCGCCATCCCAGCCCTCGAGATCGGTGTCATTGAAGAGCATCCGCCAGCCGGCGGCGGGCTCCGCGACGGCCGGCTCGGCCGCGTGGAGCGGGGTGGCCAGGAATCTGAACAGAAAGAGACCGAGCGGCAGCACGAAAGCGCGAGCGAGCATGAACGGAGACTCCTGGAGAAAAGCAGGCTGCCGAAGCCTACGATGGCGTTGGAAGCGGAACAACTGGACCGTGAACCCCGAGGAGTGTCCATGGCCCAGGAGCCGACATTCGCCCCGGGTTGTGCGATCCGCGACGCAGGGTCGAAGATAGACGACTATGGCCGCCCCCCTGCCCCGCATCGTCATCGACCTCGAGAAGCTGCGGCACATCAACTGCGGCCTGGGCCGGTTTTCGTTGCATCTCGGGGAGGAACTCCTGCAGGTTGCCCCCGGCCGGTTCGAGCCGATTCTGTTTCTCCCCAAGGGATGCGAGCGGTATTTCCCCGGCGGCGGCTACGACGTGCTCCAGGTCGCTCCCTGGAAAAAGGAGGCCCTGCGGCGGCTCTACCGGCCGCTGGCCCGGCCGTTCCTGCCGAAACCCGACATCGCGCTCTGGCACATGACCAACCAGATGTCGAAGTATCTGCCACTCGACCCGCGGACTCCCGTGCTGCTCACGATCCACGACCTGAACTTCCTCCACGAGGCGTGCCACGACGAGCAGGTGGGCAAGATCAGCCGCAAACTCGCCGACGTTCAGGCCAAGATCGACCGGGCCGTCGCCGTGGTGACCGACTCCCAGTTCGTGGCGGATGATGTCGCTGCCCATCTCGAACTCGGTGGACGGCCGATCTCCGTCGTACCGCTCGGGCTTTCGGCGGCTCCGAAGGCCGCGTCAGAGCGGCCGGCCTGGCTCTCCGACGGACCCTTTCTGCTGACGGTGGGTAACTGCCTGGCCCACAAGAACTTCCACGTGCTCCTCGATCTGATCGAACGGCTGCCCGACCGGCGGCTGGTGATCGCGGGCAAGAAGGCCACGCCGTATGGGGAGTTCCTCGGCCGCGAGGTCTCCCGGCGGCGGCTTGCCAACCGCGTCGTGCTGCCCGGCGAGGTGAGTGACGCCGACCGGCAATGGCTCTACGAGAACTGCGAGGCCTTTTTTTTTCCGTCGCTCACCGAGGGCTTCGGGTTTCCCGTGTTGGAGGCGATGCACGCCGGCCGGCCGGTGTTCATGGCCCGGACCACCTGCCTGCCCGAAATCGCCGGCGACCACGGCTTCTATCTCGATTCCTTCGATGCAGCCGCCATGGCCGCCGCCTTCGAGTCAGGGACGGCGACCTTCACAGCTGATCCGGCGTTCGCCCCCCGGGCCCGAGCCCACGCCGCCACCTACTCGTGGGGAGCGACGGCCCGGGGCTATGCCCGGGTCTACGAGTCGCTCGTGGCCCAAAACCCGGCCTGAAATGGTATTCCGGCCCGGGACGGTGACTGTTATTGTCCCCGTGTCCCGCCGGCGACCCAAGCCCTGCACGGATCGCAGTGTGCCCCGCCGGCCCGTTCGTCGCGACTTGTCAGCAGGGAGGCTTCATGCAAAAGCGTGCATTGATCACCGGTGTCACCGGCCAGGACGGCTCATACCTCGCAGAACTCCTGATCGCGAAGGGCTACGCCGTGCACGGGCTGCGCCGCCGCTCGAGCACGTTCGGCACGCAGCGGATCGAGCACCTGATCTTTGGCGAGTCGCCGAGCCTCAACCTCCATTACGGCGACCTCTCCGACGGCAACGGGCTCGTCCGGCTGATCCGCGAGATCCGGCCCCACGAGGTCTACAACCTCGCCGCCCAGAGCCACGTTCGGGTGAGCTTCGATCAGCCCGCCTACACAGCCGACGTCACGGCCGTGGGCACCCTGCGGCTCCTGGAGGCGATCCGCGACGTCCAGGATGACACCGGCGAGCAGATCCGCTTTTACCAGGCGTCGTCGTCGGAGATGTTCGGCAAGGTGGTGGAGACGCCCCAGAAGGAGACGACGCCCTTCTATCCCCGCTCACCCTACGGCGTGGCCAAGGTCTACGGCCACTGGATCACCGTCAACTACCGCGAGAGCTACGGGCTCCACGCCTCCTGCGGCATCCTCTTCAACCACGAGAGCCCGCGGCGGGGCGAGACGTTCGTGACCCGGAAGATCACCCGGGCCGCCACTCGGATCAAGCTCGGGCTCCAAGACAAGCTCTTCCTCGGCAACCTCGACGCCCAGCGAGACTGGGGCTTCGCCGGTGACTACGTCGAGGCGATGTGGCTGATGCTCCAGCAGGACGAGGCCGACGACTACGTGATCGCGATGAACGAGCTCTATTCCGTCCGCGACTTCTGCGAGCAGACCTTCTCGCGACTGGGCATGGACTACCGCGACCACGTGGAGATCGATCCCCGCTACTACCGCCCGGCCGAGGTCGATCTCCTACTCGGCGACTCGACCAAGGCCCGCACCCGGCTTGGCTGGAAGCCCCAGACGAGCTTCGCCGAACTCGTGGACATGATGGTCGATGGCGACCTGGAACTCGCCCGTCAGGAGGCCGTGATCAAGGGACTCCCGGCCGGACGGAAGGCGGCCTGACACACCACGAGATGACGGAAGCGGCCGCGAGGGAGGCGATCGGACGATGAAGGCGCTGGCGAGGAAACTGCGAAAGTGGCTCGGGCCCACGCCCATAACGCTGCCCGGATCGCCCCCGGTCCGGCCGCACCTGCTCCGCCGCGACCGACCGGAGCTCTATCTCCGCGGCCCCCGGCGGGACGATTCTCGCCGGCTCGTCAGCCAGCTCTGCCGCTACCAGACGCTCGATTCGAGCACCTTCCGCCGCTGGGCCGACGTGCTCGGCGAACCCTGGCGGCCGCATCGCAAGCTCTGGGAACTGGCCTTCATCTGCCAGGCCCTCGAGGAACGCGACATGCTCCGCGCCGGTCGGCGGGGCCTCGGCTTCGCCGTCGGCGCCGAGAAGCTGCCTTCGGCCTTCGCCGCCCGGGGCTGCCGGATCACCGCGACCGACCTGCCGGCCGACGACGAGCGACGCAATCCATGGGCCAAGACCGGCCAATGGGTCGGCGAGCGAGACTCGCTCAACGCCGCCGGGCTGTGCGAGCCTGAGGCCTTCCGCGAGCGGGTCGAGTTTCGTCCCGTGGACATGAATCACGTGCCCCCCGATCTCGCCGGCTACGACTTCACCTGGTCCACATGCTCCTTCGAGCACTGCGGGTCGCTTGATCTCGGACTCGATTTCCTTCGGCGGCAGATGGATTGCCTCGTGCCGGGCGGGGTGGCCGTGCACACCACCGAATTCAACCTCTCGAGCAACGACGCAACGGTCGCCGACGGCCCCTGTGTGATCTACCGGCTCCGCGATCTGGAGGCCGTCTGTGGCGAGTTCGTCGCGGCCGGCCACACGGTCGAGCCGCTCGACGTCGACCCCGGCCGCCACCGGCTCGACCGGTTCGTCGATGAGCCTCCCTACTGCGATTGGTTCACGACGCCTCCTCCGAAGGTCAAGCACATGCGACTGAACCTCTGGGGACATGCCTCGACCTCGATCGCCCTGATCATCCGCAAGGCCGCCTGACACCCACGCCCATCCCCGCGCCCACGCCCCGAAGGATTGCCAGCACCATGATCTCATACGCCCAGAACTTCGAAGACGTCGTCCTCCAGCGGGTTTTCCATGCCTGCGATCAAGGCCGCTACGTCGACATCGGCGGCTACGACCCGGTGGTCGACTCGGTGACCAAGCACTTCTACGACCGCGGCTGGTCGGGGGTGAACGTCGAGCCCGTCAAGCGGTTCCACCAGAAGTTCGTCGAGCAGCGGCCCCGCGACTGGAACCTCAACGTCGTCTGCGGCCCCACCGTCGGCAGCATCGAGTTTCACGAGTGGGGTGACTCCGGCCTCTCGACCTACGTCGAGACCTTCGACCCCAAGGCCGTGGCCCAGTTCGGCTTCGAGCGGACCACCCACACCGTACCGATGACGACGCTTGCCGAGATCGCCCGCCAACTGCCGCCGGGGGAGGTCGAGTTTCTCAAGATCGACGTCGAGGGTGCGGAGCGCGACGTGCTACTCGGGGGCGACTGGCGATCGTTTCGGCCGCGGGTGATCCTGCTCGAGGCGATCAAGCCCAAGCTCCCCGGCTGCGATCCCTACTCCTACGAGCCGGCCTGGTTTGATTGGGAAGGGATCCTGTTCCAGCACGGCTACGAGTTCGCACTGTTCGACGGTCTCAACCGCTTCTACTACCGCCGCGAGGAGCCGGCCCTGAGAGCCCCGCTCTCCTACCCGGCCAACATCACCGACGGCTTCGCGCTCGTGCCCGGCCACTACCTGTCGCGCAAGCCAGCCGCCTGACCTCCCCCCGCCCGCCGACCCGTTTCGAGGATCACCCGTGACGCTCTGGTATGACGTCTCCGACCTGACGACCTGGACGCTGCCCCACTTGACGGGCATTCAGCGGACGACCGTGGGGATTCTCAACGGGCTCGTGGCCCGGGGAGCCGATCCGCGGCTGGTGCGGTTCGACGGTCCGCGGCAGGAGTTCGTTTCGCTCAGTGTCAGAGAACTGCCGGAAGCGGTGCAGCGGCATCTGCCCGACTGCCTCGCGGCCGCCGGAACTGCGGCAGCCGCCGCGTTGACCGCTTGCGAGCCGACGGCGTCGCCACAAAAAGCCCGGCGACGGCGGCGGTTCTTCCACCGGGATACCGTGTTCGGCACCAGTCCCGCCGCCGGGGAACTTCGGCAGGCCTTTCGCGAATTCAAGGCTGCCGCTCGGACCTGCCGCCGATCGTTCGCCCGCTGGGCCCGGGTGCGGTGTACCGAAACGGCAACCAGTCGGCTGCTGCCGGCAAGCCACTTCGGCCGGACGACCGTCCCGCGCCAACTGCCTCAGGCAAGCAGCCATCCGGGTCCGCTGGCGGCTGGCGATCTGCTCCTGTCGCTCGGCGCCACCTGGCCGATCGCCGGCCATGCCGAGGCGGTAGCCGGCCTGCGAAGGCACGGGGTGCGGGCAATTCGCATGGTCTACGACCTCATCCCCGCCATCAAGCCGCAGTGGGTCGACGAACCGGCGGCCCGGCAGGTGACCCGCTGGGTCCGCCGCGTGCTCACCGAATCCGACCACGTGCTCACGATCTCCGAGTTCTCCCGGGGCGAGATCGAGGCATTCTGTGCCGAAAGCCGGTTCAACCTGCCTCCGCTCTCGGTGGTGCGGCTGGGTGACGAGCTCGAATCGGCAGACGACGCGCATCCACCGCTGCCCCGATTCGTGCCGCGACGGCCGTTCTTCGTCTGCGTGTCGACGCTCGACGTCCGTAAGAATCATCGTCTGCTCTACGACGCCTGGCAGGTGCTGGCCAGCCGCGACGCGGCTGCCTGTCCCGACCTCGTCTGCCTCGGCGTGCCGCACCTCTACGTCACCGATCTGCTGCGGGAGATCCGGCAGGATCAGCAGGTCAACGGCCGCATCCATTTCCTGCACGGCATCGCAGACACCGAACTCGCGTGGTATTACCGCCACTGCGCCGCCACGATCTATCCGTCGCGGTACGAGGGCTGGGGCCTGCCGGTGGCCGAGAGCCTGGGGCACGGCCGGCTCTGCCTGGCCTCCAACGCCACGAGTATTCCGGAGATCAGCTCCGAGCTTCCCGCGTTCTTCGACCCGCTCGACGTGCACGGCCTGGTGGCCCTCGTCTCGCGGACGCTCCATGACCCCGACTGGGTGCGGCAGAAGGAGAGCGAAATCCGGGCCCGCTTCAAGCCGACGCCCTGGACCTACACGGCCGGGCAGGTGATGGCTGCCGCCGAGGCCGCGGGCCGGGCGACCGGCCGCACGCTCGAGGCGGCCTGAGCCGACGCCCGAGGCACGACCAGGAACCGAGTTACCGTGTCGATCCGCTCGCTCCTCCGCTCGCTCGAGAAATCGTGGCTCCGCCCCCTGGGCCGGCGGCTGCGGCTGCCGCGGTTCGGCGGTGGCTCCCGCCGCCTGGCGGACCTCGAAAGCCGGGTCGAGGAACTCGAGTCCCTCGTGCGGGAACTCACCGGTCTCGTCTCGCTCCACTTCGATGACGCGGCCGCAGAACCGCGCGGCCCAGGCTCTCCGCTCGCCCCTGGCTCCCCGAGGGACTCCCGGGAGGCCGCATGACCGACTCCCGCACGATCCTCATCGACCTCCGGGCCGCCCAGTTCAACGGCGACCGCGGGATTCCCGCCTACGCCCAGAGCCTCACGGCCGAGCTCGTCCGCCGGACCACCGGGCATCGCTGGCTCTTGCTCCACGATCCCAGCCGGCCGCTCCCGGGCCGCGCCGCTGAACTCGCGGCCCACGCCGAGTGGCGGACGGCAGTCGACCTCGAGCATGATCGCACACTCCGCATCGATGCCGTCCTCACCGGCTGCTTCTTCCTCCCCGACCATCGCTGCGGCGTCGACTATCTCCGGCCGGACTGGCTCGCCCGCCGCGCGCCCCGCTGGACCGGGATCGTCTACGACCTCGTGCCGCTCCTGTATCCCGACCGCTACCTCCACCGCCCCCGTGCCCGGCAGCACTACCTCGCCGCGCTACGGCTGCTCCGCAAGACGGACCGGCTCTTCGCCATCAGCCACGCCACCCGCCGCGACTCGATCCGCCATGCCGCGGTCGATCCGGCCCGGATCGCCTGCATTTATGGCGACATCGACCACCACAAGCGGATGCTGATGGAGCAGCCCATCGCCGCCACCGCCGGCGTGCCCGCCCGCTACGGGCTTCGCGGCCCGTTCTGCGTCTGCATCGGCGGCGATGACTGGCGGAAGAACATGCCGACCGTGATCCGGGCCTTCGCCGAGTTCCATGCGTCGCATCCCGAGCAGCAGCTGGCAATCATCTGCAAGCTCTGCTCCGACCGCGTGGCCGACCTGCAGCGGCTCGCGACGGCGGCTGGCCTCCCCGTCGATGCGGTCGTCTGCACGGGCTTCGTGCCCGACGAGGATCTGATCGCCCTGGTTCGGCAGGCGACGCTGCTCGTCTACCCATCGCTCTACGAGGGCCTCGGCCTGCCCGTGCTCGAAGCCCACGGCTGCGGCACCCCGGTCGTCGGTTCGAATACCTCGAGCGTAGCGGAACTCGTGCTGCCCGAACTCGCCTGTAACCCCGAAGATCCCGCAGCCATCGCGGCCGCGATGGGGCGGGTGATCCTCGACCCTGCAGCCGCCGAACGCTCCCGAACCTTCGGCCGGCGGCTGCTCGACGAAGCGCTCGGCTGGCACCGGGCGGCCGATCACGTGCTCGAGGCGCTCGCGCCGAGCCGGCCGCTGCGACCGCCGGCGGCCGCCCGACCGCGGCTGGCCGTGGCCGGTGTGCTGCCACCCGCCCGCACCGGCATCGCCCCCTACACCCTGCGGTTCCTCCAGAGCGACCGCTGGCAGACCTCCTTCTACGAAGCCAGCCCGGGGCCGCGGCTAGCCCCGCAGGCTCGCCTCCGCTCCGACTCGCGGCTCATGCCGATCGAATCCCTCTCCACCGCCCTGCTCCGCGACCGGCACGACGCGGTGATCTTCGTGCTGGGCAACTCGGCGCACCACGCCAAGGTGCTCGACGCGATCATCCGCACCCGGGGCACGCCGGCCCGCCGGCTGGCCTATCTCCACGAGGCGGCGCTTGAATCGCTGTTTCGCGGTTGGCGCGAGACCCACTCGGCCTGCGACCGGCCGGCGGCGGCCCCCGCTCCTGCCACCGCTGCCGCGTGGATCCGCGACGCCATCGCGGCGAAGCCCGATCTCGACTGCGGCCTGCGGTTTCTGGCCGAACAGGCGGAACTCGACGGCCTGATCGTCAATTCGGTCGCCTGCCGCGACCTCATCCGGGCCGTGCTCGGCCCGCTCGCCGACCGCTGGACGATCGACGTGGCCTTCCATCCGATCGAGCCGCCGATCGAACGACCGAGCGAGTCGCAGATCGCCATGCCGATCGCAGGCCGAACGGAAACCCCGCTTCGGATCGGGTCGTTCGGCTTGGCTGGGGATGCGAAGCGGCTCGATCTCGTGCTCCGCGCCGCCGAGGTGCTCCGCCGGCGGCGGCCAGTCGAAGTCGTGGTGGCAGGCTGGGAGGCGGCCCGCTATTGCCGGCGGCTTGGGCTGCCCGCAGACCTCGACGTGATCGACTCCCCCGACGAGGAGGCACTCGCTGCGGCCATGCGCAGCGTGCATGTGGCGGTGCAGCTCCGGTCACCCACCTTCGGCGAATCGTCGGGCGTGGTCAGCCAGCTGCTCGCCCTCGGCACGCCGGTGGTGGTCACCGGGGCCGGCAGCTTCGCGGAACTCCCGCCCGAACTGGCCGGATGCGTGCCGGCCGATTGTTCCCCCGATGCGCTGGCCACCGCGATCGAGGCCGCCGCGACGACGGAGGTCTCAGACCGCCGGCGGCAGGAACTCCTGACCGCCCGGTCCCCGGAGGCCTTCGCCGACCGGATCCTCGAGATTCTCCGATAGTCCCTCGCGGAAGTATCATGAGGGCATGGTGACCGAGCCGACTGACCAACCGCCTTTTCCACGGCTGCGGCCCAGTGTCAGCCAGAATGCGTCGCGGCATGCCGAGATCGCACGGGTCCGTCGCATGACGGTCGAGGAACGAGTGAAGGCGGCCTTGGGCTTGGGGCGCCGATTCGCCGCGCTCCAGCCGGCTCCCCGCAAGGCGTGACCAATGACCGATCCCGATGAGGTGATTCGGGCTGCCGAGGAGGTGATTCCCAGCCGCAAGGCGACGCGGCAGTACCTGCAGGAAAAAAGGAGCCGGCCATGAAACGCCCCACGACTCGGCTGAATCAGTACGAGAAAGAGATCATCGAGGCATTCGACCGCGACGAATTCGTCCTTCACGACCCGACGCTGGCGTTACTGGCGCGATTTTGCGGAAGCCGCCAAAAACACGACCCGCAAGGATCGGCGGATCAATATCCGGCTATCCGATCACGACCTCGCTGGCATCCAGCGGAAGGCGGCCGAGCAGGGTATCCCGTATCAAGGCCTGATCTCGGGTCTGATTCACCAGTTCGTCGAGGGGCAGATCGCCATCCGTTCAGAAGGGTAAGGGTTGCCCGCTCAATGGAGGATAGTCCGGCCGATCGCACGTCCGCAACGGTTTCCGGGCTGATGAGCGGCTCGTGAGCTGAGGGCCCGGCCTTCCTGACCCAAAAAGGTGTTCAAACAGAGGACGCAGTTCGTGCGTCGCCCCCGGCCCGCTTGCGGCCACGAAGCCAACCGCCGCCCGCGGCAAGCATCGTGACCAGACCCGTGCAAAGCCCCGGCTCGGGAACTGCACTCACGCTGAACAGCCCGCCCTCGGTGCCTTGGTAGAGCACGCCGCTGGGGCCGAGCGTGCCGACCATTTGCAGCGTGTTGTCGAGGCTCGTGTTGCCGATCGGTGTCGTGCTGAGAACATGGCCGGTCGTCGGGTCGAGTGAAACGAAGTTGTACATATTCGTCGCCACATCGACTTCGACCGTATAGATCAGGTTGTCGCCGGTGGACAGTCGGGGGAGCGCCGCCGAGGTGAGCGTGTGGTTCTCCCAGACGGTCGTGAGCCCGACCCCACCGGGCAGCACATCGACCCGCTGCATGCCGCCCACGAACGCGGCACTCGCCGGGTCGCTCGGCCCTGTCGCGGCACCGGGCGGATACTCGTATCCATAGGTGCTCGTGAGATAAATGCTGTTGCCCACGGCAAGTGATGCGTTTTCGGTGCCGCTATTGACGCCGGCAGTGAGAAAGGGAGCCGATCCGATCGGCGTGCCATCGGAGGAATCGAAGACCAGGATGCTTTCCTGAGGCGACGCATTGTTGGTGATCGTGATGTACTCGAAGCCGGTGTCGGGGCCGAAAAAGGCGGGTGTGGAACCAGTGCCCCAACTCAGTTGGCCCGGCTTGCGGGCAGGGCCGCGATCGTAGGCCTGCCGCCACGTCTCGGTCACACCGCCCGTCGTGGTCGCCTCGAAGACGTAAAGAGCGGCCGTCGAGGCGATGGCCACACCGCCGGGCGACGACGAAATGCTGTTGGCAATCGCTTCGCCGGCGGGCAGGGTGTAGGCGTAGGTCTGGCTGCTGGTCGGGGAGTAGTAGCCGACCACGGCGCCCGCGCCCGGGGTGGTTCCCTGGGCCGTCGCAAACCAGACGTTTCCCGAGTAGTCGGGTACCACGCCCACGACATCGGGATATCCGATCGGCACCGATTCAGCCACTGAGAGTTGCCAAGACCCATTGGGCTGTTGCGTGTGGGCGATTCGCAGAAGATCACCATCGGCATTTACCAGCACGAGGCGACTCTGATCATCGAGGTATGAATAGATTCCCCCAGCGAGATCGCTGGTGTTGGATTTCACGAGTTTCATTTCGGCGACAGTCGCCAGCGAGACGGGGTCTACCAACTGGACCCAGGGCGTCGCATCGATGAATTTGGTGGCCACGCACATCAGCATGCCGTCGCTGGCCATCAGGATGGATGCAAACACCGCGCTGGAATTCTGTTGCACGATCGACACCGGGCCCGATCCAGGGCCGGAATAGGTGGTCGCGCCGGAGGATGCCGCATTGGCGTGCATCGTCGATGTCCCGACTGGCCCCATGAAGGGGTTCGACGGAGGGTACGTCTGGCCGAGAGCATCGTCGGAACAGGAAACCGCCCCCAGCAGGGAGATCACCATGGTCGCCAGGAATGCTTGGCTATGAGAACGTGGCATGGAGATGATTCCCGAGATCGAGGAGCGGCAAGCGGTTCGGGTGATTGGTTGGTGACGCCCCGACCGTTGAGCCTACTCAGGATACTGGCGGAGGTGTCGTTGACCAAGCTGACTGGGCGATCACAGCATGGACATCCCCAGGATGCCGAGATTGTTGGAGTTGTTCGGCAGCTTCACCGAGGCGAGCGTCTTGCCCGCCGGGATCTGGTAGGCGTAGCCGTAGACGTAGTTCGTCTGGCTGTGGACGTTCCCCACCTGGTTCACCCGATTCGGCTGCATCTGGATGATCGTCTCGCCCGCGTAGTTCTGCGGCCCGCACCAGTCGCTGAACGACTGCGTCCACGGGGCCGTCGAGCCGTCGGTGAAGGTCAGCGTGATCGGCTGGTTCGGCTGGTTGCCATTGGCCGCGGCGCCGGCAAGGTAGAGCCAGCCATAGTCGCCCTGCGGCAGATCGATCGACTGCCCCTTGGCCTGGACGAAGTTGTTCTGCCCGTTGCTGGAGTTTGGCACCGGACCGAACTGGAAAGTCGCCCCGCTCCAGGCGATCGTCGACTGGAGATTCCCGGAGTAGTAGTAATAGCCGCCGCCATCGAAGCCCTGATGGTTGGCCACCTGCGTGTTCCCGTTGGCGATGCCCCACGAGGTGTAGGCGCCCGAGAGGTTCACCGACGTGGCGGTCGACATTTGAATGTCGAGCAGCCGAACGTTCGGGTTCTGGGGCAACGTGATGCTGGCCAGCGTCTTGCCAACCGGGATCGTATAGCTGTATCCGTAGATGTGGTTGGTGGTCTGGTTGGTGCCGCCCGACGCGGTGTCGCGGTAGGACTGCGTGGAGACGATCGCCTCGTGGCCGTAGTTCTGCGGGCTGCACCAATCGCTGAACGACTGCGTCCAGACCACGCTCGAGCCGTCGGTGAAGGTGAGGGTGATCGGCTGGTTGGTCTGCGAGCCGTTGACCGCGGCGCCGGCGAGGTTCAGCGTGGTGTAGGCTCCCTGCGGCACCGCGATCGTCTGCCCAGCGGCCCAGGTGACGTTCGGCTGATTGGGGCCCGCAAGGTCGAAGGTCACCCCATTCCAGGCAAGCGTGTTGCCGACACGCATTCCGCCCGACGCAGCGTTCCCCATCGCCTCCCACGAGTAAGCATTGCCGTCGCCATCAAAGCCACCGCCGGCGAATGGCGTGCCGTCGGTAGCCACACCGGAGGCCGTGTATGGCTGCAGCGGAATCGTGTTTCCGGCGGCATCGATCAAGAGACCGACCGTGGCGCTCACCCCAGCGAAGTTCGCAGCCGCGACGGTGAAATAGGTCGTGCCACTACCGAGGATGAGCCCGTCGAACACGGCCGACGTGGAGGTCGTTGTGATGGTCTGGAAATACTCGGCCTGCGCCACCGTCGCGGTGTACGAAACCACTGGCGAGCCGCCGTCCACCGGCGGGGGCTGCCACCCCAAGGTCATTTGCCCGGCAGCAGGGCCGAAGACAGCGGCCAGATTGCTTGGCCCGCTCTGGGGAGGAACCACAATTCCAAAGCTCGTTTGGGTCGCTACACTCGTCCCCGCCGCATTCGAGGCCGTGACCGAAAACGAGTAGCTATTCGAGGGCAAA